>JAFDYB010000041.1 GCA_018267655.1 Bacteroidota bacterium | reverse complement strand
TGAATGTTGGCACAAGTAGATAACTTAATTGACAACTCCGAAGTTGTTAAATGAGGTTGTAGTTGTAATATTCGCATATTACAAATATATTCATTTTTAATTATCTTGTTAGCGGTTTAGTATAAGATTTAAATATCAAAACATTGAAGAAAATAAACACCAACAAAAATGTCCATTTGAACTACACACCTCTAAAATACCAACTTTTTTGTCCATTACTCCGGTTTGCCTAATTAGCTGCTTGCCGTTATTAAAAAATTTAAGATAGCCCCGCCCTTAAAGCAGAATTGTTTTTTGCATTAAAGTTTCTCGTACTCACTCCACACAAAAGTCATTAAATTTTTTATGTACTCAGCACTAAAATTAAATTTTATGCCGGCAGCTTCATATATTTTAGGAATTGATTGCGTGTAACCAAGTGACAAGGCTTTTTTATAATTTGCTATGGCTTGCTTTGGGTTTTGTTTAAACTGCTGCCACATTGCAATTGCGCCAAGTTGGGCAAAACCGTATTCTATATAATAAAATGGCACTTCGAACAAATGAAGTTGCATTTGCCATTTACGTTGAAAGTTTTTTTCAAGACCTTTATAATTAATAGCAGGTGGATTAAACTCTTCGGCAATTTTTGTCCACGCAGTGGCTCTTTCTTCAAGGCTATGTTGCGGATTAGTATATACCCAATGTTGAAATTTATCAATTGTAGCAATCCAAGGCAGTGTGTCAATAACACTTTCTAGTTGTTGTTTTTTTGCCCTTTTTAATTCATTGTCGTTTAAAAAAAAGTCGTTCCAATACTCCATGCTTATAAGTTCCATGCTCATACTGGCAAGCTCGGCAACTTCGCTTGGTGGCGATTTAAACTCTATTAATTCTAAATGTTCATATAAAAATGAGTGTATGGCATGGCCTCCTTCATGAACCATTGTGGTTAAATCGCGAAGTAGTCCTACGGCATTCATAAAAATAAAGGGCACTCCGGTTTCATACAAAGGGTATTGATAACCGCCTGGCGCTTTTCCAATTCTGCTTTCTAAATCTAAGCGCTTAAGTTTTTGCATAGTATTAATGCATTCAGAAAAGTATGGATCTATTTTTGAAAAACATTTTATAGTTTTATCGGTTAAATCACTTGCGTTGGTAAATGGCTTGAGTGCGCTGAGTTGATCTTCGTCAACACTTGTATCCCAAGGGCGGTAATCGTTTAGTTTAAGCTTGTGTTTGCGATGTTCGTGAAGTTTGTTTAGTACGGGCACAGCATATTGTTTTACCGACTCATGAAATGTTAAGCAATCGTTTACAGTATAATCAAAACGCCCCAGCGCTTGGTGTTTATAATCTCTGTAGTTTTTAAAACCTGTGTTTGTTGCAACTTTGTGGCGTAATTGAATTAATTCAGTATAAAGTTGGTTTAAGGCATTTTCATCTGCTGCACGACGGTGTTGAATTTTATGATACACATCTTCGCGAATGCTTCTATTTAATTCTTTTAAATAAGTTGCTGCTTTTTGGAGTGTTATTTTTTCTCCATTATAGTCAATACTTTGTGCCCCGCTTATTTCGCCAAATTTTTGTTCAAGTTCTTGCAGTTTAGTGTTAAGCGGTATGTTTTCCTCACGAAATAAGTCAATGCTGTTTTTTATTCCTTTAAAGTAAATATCATAACCAGCTTTGTTTAATTCATTTTTAAAAGCGCAATCGTTTATTTTTTTATTTAATTCATTTGAAATTGCCGCAAGGTGTGGCTCAATGTTTTGAATAAAGTCGTTAAAACTGTCGCGTAACTTAGTGTTATTGGTGTCACAAGTCATTTTAATATAGCGCCAAGCCATATTTTCACTAATAACAGAGCTTAACTCACTAATGTCTTTCAAAAAAATTTCTAATTCAGTAGAATTTTTTATTTCTTGTTTAAGCAGTTTGTCAAAATAAATTTTTAGTTTATCCCAAGTTGTAATTTCGAAATCAGAGGGTATAAATTTTCGTTGCATATATTATAATGTAAAGGTTGATTTTTTTTCAATGTGAGTGTAATTTTCTTCTATCCAATTGGCACAGGCTTCATAGCCTTTATTTTTTAAATGCATTAAAAAATCCCAACTCGTATTTAATTTGCTTGAGGTGTTTAAGTCAGCAAATGATTGATCTTCGCTTAAACAATGTAAATTAATTTTTTTTAATTTTCCATTTAAATTGGTGCCATTTTCTACAATGGTATTTATCAATTCAATTTGCTCAATTTCTTTTAAAAGCGAAGAGTTAAAACTTATCTCATTTATTCTGTCTTTAATTTCTTCTACACTCAATGGCATTTTTGTAACTTCAAAGGGATTTACTTTTATTAATAAAATATCGTTAGCACTGTTTTTTATGAGTGGCGAAAGTGGCGGATTTCCCATATATGCGCCGTCCCAATAGTAATTATTATTAATTTCAACGGCATCAAAAAGATAAGGCAAGCAGGTGCTTGCTAAAATAGTTTTTGAATTTATTTCGCCTACATAAAATATTTTTAATTTACATGTTTTTACGTTTGTAGCGCATACATAAAGTTTTAAATGATTAAAGTTTTGTAATTCATTAAAATCAATTAATTCATTTAAAATTTTTTCGAGTGGGTTATAACCTGCCGGATTAAATTGTTTTGGCGATAAAATTTCTGAAATTAAGTTAAAGTATTTATAGGTTGGTGAAAAATTTAAATTACCGGGGCTTATTATTTTGTCAAACCAAGAAGACTGAAACCCGGATAGTTTTCCAACTTCAGATACTTTGTGCCAAAATTTTACAAGTAGGTGTTTTGCTAAATTTTTACCGCCTTTATTTAATCCATAAAGCGTACACAATGCATTTACCGCTCCGGCACTGGTACCACAAATAGCATCTATTTCAATTTTTGAATCGTCGAGTAGTCTATCAATTACCCCCCACGTGTATGCACCATGCGCTCCTCCGCCTTGTAGAGCTAAATTAATTTTTTTTATTTCAGCCATGGTATAATTAATGATTTGGGATAAAAGTAATAAAAAGCAACTAAAATTAATAGCTATTTTCTACTGATTTTTGCTGCGGCAGATAGCTATATTGCTGACAAAAACCACTGTCTAATCGTACCGACCCTACTTTTTTATTACCAAAAGCAGATAAGGTTTCTTGTAAAAAACCAGTAAAGTTACTGGCAGAGCTCGTGTCTTTACTTCTTAGCCAAAAATTAGCTACCATCCTTGCATCGTTTGCAAAGTCAATAATGGGATAATGATTGTTCTTCCCTTTTTTCTTTAGATTATATCCCTTTTTGCTCCTTCTTGTATTCCATAGCGGGTAACAACGGATGAATCAATATCCAAGGTAAAATAATTGATATCCAAATTCTGAAAAAACAAAAAAAATGATATCCAACTTGAAGGTTTATACTTTACCCCAAATCATGCATTAGAGTTTAAGGGATTAAAATAATTGCCAATAAAACCCGACCTTTGGCAATAAAATTACCATGCACTCTTATCCTTCATCGGTTGCTAATCATCCTTTTTTACACAGTATCTTTTTTAATTTGCAAAGTTACTGAAACACTACCCACACTTAGTGAACAGTGGGTAGCGTTTGAATAGTGTCTTTTTTAAATGATGCGGCGTTTTAAATACGTTTTACTTATATATTTTACCTTAATAAAGTTACATGGCCAACATAATCGTGTTTCTTTCCTTGCAAATCATACACACTTATTTTGTAAACATATACATCGTCTTTAACCGGCTGACCTTTTGTTGTTCCGTCCCAGCCTTTAACAAAATTATTTGATGTAAAAATTAATTCTCCCCAACGATCATATATTTCCATGGTATATCTATTTTGGTCAATGCCATAGCCTTTAGGTAAAAACACATCATTTATGTTATTATCATCAGGCGTAAACGCATTTGGAATATATAAGCCCATATCAGGCGTAACTTGTACAACATTAGTAGCAGTGTCTTTACAGCCATATTGGTTAATAGCAACTAAGTTTACATAATAAGAGCCTGCATCTTGATATATGTGCGATGGGTTTATACTATTACTAGTGTTTGTATTAGGATTAGAGTAATCTCCAAAATCCCAATAATATGTGCTAGCTCCCGTTGATTGATTTGTAAAACTAATTGTAGGATTTAATAAACTAACGCTTTGTGGTACTGCCATAAACTGTGCTTCAGGTATTGGCCATACTTGTGCCGCCAAAGATTCTGTAAGTGCAGAGGTACAACCCCATTTATTTGTTGCTACAATATTCATAGAATACCTGCCTGGATGAGGGAATGATATTGTAAGTGGATTTGAATTTTGATTGTATGACATTGTCAATGGATCTATATCATAAACAAATGTGGCAGCGCTATCGCTTTGTGCGATATAGGTTACAGTTAAAGGGAAACAACCTGTTTTTGGAGTTGAAGTATAAGTTAACGCAGGATTTTCGTGGGTTATAACTGTAAATATTGCTGTTGCTCCAGGTACAGTGCAATTTTGATAGTCGTTTATTGCTACTGTATATATTGCAGGACTGGTAGCAGGATTCCCTATTACGTTTATGCTTGCTGCGCTTCCTCCTCCTTGCCAAGAGTAATTATAAGGGCCGCCATTGCCCATGTAGGTTGATGATATGGTTGGCGAAAGGGTTACGTTATTCCCCTGACATAAAGTGTAGGAACCTCCAACTGCCTGAAGAGAAGGACTTATATTTACAGGGATATTAGCGCTTGCAGAACAACCATTGGCATCACTTACACTTACTGAGTAATTTGTTGATGCCGTAAAGCTCGTATAAACCACTACTCCTTGTGTAATAGAATTACTGCTTGTACTTGCTCCGGTTGCCATATTAGTAAGGGTATAGCTGTATGGCGCTGTTCCACCTCCCGCTTGTGCAGTTACAGCAGTGTTTTGCCCAAAGCAAGCTGATACTGGTACCGGTGGTACAGTTAATGCCTGAGGCTGCGTAACAGCAAATGAAGTAAACGAAGTACAGCCATTAGCATCAATAATGTTTACAATATAATTACCAGGTGTTAAATTCGTTGCTAACGAACCGGTTACTGATGAAGGAGTCCAGCTATAGGTAAACGGCCCTACGCCTGCAGATGTTATGGTAGCACTTCCATTGCCATAACCATTGCAAGTAACATTACTTTCCACCAAACTAACGGTTGGTAAAGGAGCTGCCGGTACATTTGCGGTATAGCTGATTGGGCACCCATCTGCATCTGTCATATTGCATATCCATGTGCCCGGAGAAAGCGCAGTTGCTGTATTTGTTGTTTGAGTACTTGGCGTATTCCAATTGTAATTATAAGGCGCAGTTCCGCCTCCAATAGTTACAAAAGCGGTTCCATTGGAATTTCCGCAAGTGGCTTGTGTTGTGCCTGAACCCGTTATGCTCAATGCTGTTGGCTGAGTAATATTGTAATTAGCAGTGATTGTACAATTATTAGCATCAGTTATTGTAATAGTATAACTACCTTGCGCCAAATTTGTAATGATTGGATTGGCAGGTTCTGTAGGCGACCATGCAATAGTATATGCGGGAGTTCCTCCACTGATGCTTGTGTTAATCGAGGCATTTGTTCCTCCGTTACATAATTCGTTTACTACTGTGTTGGTTGTAATTAATAAAGGATTAGGTTGAGATAAATTTACCGTGCTTGAAGTAGGGCAATTATTGGCATCAACAATATTTACAGTGTAAATAGCCGGAGCAGCATTAGTCAAAGTAGCAGTATTGTTCCCGGAAGGAGTCCAAGTGTATGAATAAGTTCCCATTCCTCCATTAGCCTGAACTACTGCTATTCCATTGTTAGCACCACTGCAAGTTACATTAGTAAATCCGGTAATTGCAGATACTACTTGTGTAGGTTGCGGTATATTTACTACTGTACTAGTAATACAATTCGCAGCATCTTTAATTGTAACACTGTGTAACCCTTGCGGCAAATTGTTTACACCCGGTGTCGTTTGCCCTAAATAGCTCCATTGATAGGTTAAAGTTCCAACACCTCCGCTTGCGGTTACTGTTGCTCCTCCGTTTGATAAGCCATAACATGTAACCGAAGTGCTTATTAAACCTGTTACCGATGGTCCGGCAATATTATTGATATTAGCTACTGCTGTTGTAGTACATGTATTTGCATCTGTTACTACCACTGTATAAGCTCCTGCCAACACATTTGTTATACTTGAATTTGTAAACAATGGGTTTGAACTCCATTGATAAGTGTATCCTCCAGATCCTCCGGTAGCAGAAACCGAAGCGCTTCCATTGCTTTGATTACAGTTGGTAGGCACAATATTTACAATGCTTGAAGTAAGCGCTGTTGGTTGAGTTAGATTTATTGTTTTTGTCATTACGCAACCATTGCCATCTGTTACTGTTATAGTTTGAGTTTGTACATATATACCGGCAGGTACACTTAAATTATTAGGAGTAGCTGTAGTTTGCAAGCCCGGTTGCCATAATATGGTTGGAATACCCGTACCTCCGGAGTAGCTTACATTACCAATACCATTATTAGCTAAATAGCAAGTTACATTACTCACCGTTACAGCTGCGGTTAAGCCAGCAGGCTGCGTAACTGTGGCTATTGCACTTGCTGTACAAGTGTTGGCGTCTGTAACAGTAATAGTATAAGTACCCGCTCCTAAATTATTTGCAGTTGCCCCTGTTTGTCCATTACTCCATAAATATGAATACCCTGGAGTTCCTCCCCCAGGTGATGAGGTAACAAAGCCATTAGTAGCTCCACTACAGCTTGGTGTGCCTATCGCACTTATACTTACTGTTAATAAAGGAGGTTGTGTAATGGTAAATATGGTTGTTGCCACACAATTATTCATATCTGTTGCAGTCATAGTATAGGTTGCATTTCCTAATCCAACAGCTGTTTGAGTTGTAATAGGTGACGGACCTCCCACATAATAGTAAGATACAGCACCAATAGCATTACTGGAGCTTGCAATAGCTATCCCGTTAGAAGCTCCGTTACAAGTTACATTGCTAAACGAAACGCTCGAAAGCATTTGCGCAGGATTTGCTAAATTTACACTACCGGTAATAGGACATCCGTTAGCATCGGTAATGTTTACAATGTAATTGCCAGGCCCCATACTTGCCGGTGCGCTTGTATTTACTCCGCTTCCCGGTGCAGGCACCCATGTATAAGTGTAAGGGCCTGTTCCGCCCGTAACTCCTGCATTAGCACTTCCGTTAGTAGCATTGTAACATTTTGGATTGGTTCCACTCACATTCACTACTAATGAGCTTGGTTGCGTAATAGTTAAACTTACTGAAGCTACGCACCCGGCAGCATCGGTCACGCTTGCCGTATATACCCCTGCTATTAAATTAGTAGCCGCGTTGGTGTTTTGTCCATTACTCCAACTATAATGTGGAAAACCAGGTCCCGATGTGCCGCCGCTTCCTAATACAATTGCCTGCCCGTTATTGCCATTAAAACAACTTACATTAGTTTGACTTTGCACTGTAATCGATGGCCCGGATAAATTAGGTACAGTAGCTGCTAAAGAGTACAAACAATTATTTGCATCTTGAACTTGTACGGTATAGGTTCCTGCCGGAACATTTGTAAGGTTTGCCGTGTTAGCTCCACTGCTCCACGTATAGGTATAAGGAGCTGTTCCACCAGTTACTGTGCTGCTTACAGAGCCGTTTGCTTGTCCGCAATTAGTTGCTACCGTACTTGACACAATTGTAATTGATGTTGGCTGAGTTACTGTTACTGTTTTTGTAATTGTGCAATTATTTGCATCTATAACCGTACAAGAGTATAAGCCCGCACTTAATCCGGAAGCTGTATAACTCGTTATCCCTGAAGGATTCCACATATATGAATAAGGTGCTGTTCCTCCACCAATAATATTACAAGTGGCTGTGCCTGTAGCTGTATTAAAACATGCTGCAGGGCTTGAAGCTAAAAAGAAATCTATTATGGCCGGTTGAGTTATAGTTGCAAATGTAGTGGACTTACAACCATAAAAATCAGTTGTTGTTAAGGTATAAGTTCCGGGAGGCAAGCCGGTAGGGCTTTGTAAAGTTGATCCATTGCTCCAACTATACGTAATAGGAGCTGTTCCTGCACTCATGTTTCCGGTTAAGCTTCCATTAGAAGCACCAAAACATTTTACATTGCTAATATTACTAATTACCGCAGTACCACTGATGCTTGCAGGCACATTTGCTACACCTGTTACGGTACAATTATTAACGTCTTTCACTAACACTGTGTAGTTGCCTGTTGCTACACCACTCGTTATAGCACTGTTACCTCCGCTTGGGGACCAAGTATAAGCATACGCAGGACTTCCTCCTGTTACAGATACACTCGCATTACCATTTGCACTACTGCAGTTTGCATTTGTTGTGGTAAAGGCTACTGTTATTGCTGGCGGTTGGCTTACGCTGATTGTTTGAGATGCTGTACATCCTTTTGAGTCCACCACCGTTACGTTATATACCCCTGCACTAATGTTTGTTGTGAAAGCGTTTGAAGCTTGGTTAGTACCACTGTTAATATTGTATTGATAAGGTGCCGTGCCCCCACTTCCCCCTGCTGTAACAGTGCCATTGTTGCCTCCATTACACAATGGAGGAGTTGAGCTTGTGGTTAAGGTTAATACCGCAGGTTGAGTAATTGTATTGGTGATTGATGTTAAACACCCTGCTGCATCAGCGACCAAAACAGTATAACCTTGTGCTGATAATCCTGAAAAAGAACTAAAACCACTTGTTATATTACCGGGGTTTAAGGTGTAGTTATACCCTGGAGTACCTCCTGTTACAGTTACCCCAAAACCACCATTACTTCCGCCGTTACAGCTCACATTTGTTGTACTTGCTATTGCAACTGTTGGACTTCCCGTATTTCCAATTACAAAATTTATTGTTAAAGTACAACTGTTAGCGTCTTTTATCACTACATTTTTTGGACCGGCTGCCATGCTTCCTACAGAAGTAGAACTAGTAAAGGCACCTCCATTAAAGGAATATTGATATGCCGGAGCACCACCGGTTACGCTCGCTACTGTTGCGCTTCCGTTCGAATTACCACAAGTAGCATTGATGGTATTAATTACTGCTGAAGTAATGCCTGTAACCATTGTTACGTTGGCAGTTGTTGAATACGTGCAATTATTAGCGTCTTTTACTAATATAGTATATGTACCTACTCCCAACGAAGTAACTACACTTGGGCTTGATGCTCCATTTACACTAAAGGTATATGCTGAGGTTCCGCCTATTACACCCGTTACACCAATTACCCCTGTATTTGGAGAACAAGCTGTTGGACTTGTCGTAAAAGATATTGCTGTTGGGCCCGGTATGTTTGTTAAAGTTACTGTTTTGGTAAATATACAGCCGTTGGCATCTTTTACACCAATTGTATAAGTACCCGCTGCTAAACTTGTTAAAGGTGGCGCTCCTGAATAAGCTCCTCCGTTTACATTATAAGTATATGGAGCTGTACCTCCACTTACTGCTCCTAAAGTTATTGAGCCATTAGAATTACCGCAAGTAGGGTTAGTTGGCGTAGTTGCTAATGCCGTTACAGGCGGAGTATTACTTACTGTTGTAGAAATTGTGTAAGTACAACCAAAATTATTGGTAATACCCAAAACATAAGTTCCTGCTGCCAGGCCTGTTAATGTTTGCGAAGGAATTGCACTTCCATTGCTTGTAAAGCCGGTGGCTGTTTGTCCTCCGGGAGATGTATTATTGATAATAATAATTCCATTGTTAGTGCCACAACTTGCGTTGGTAAAACTTGAAGTAATGCTTGGTATTGGATTTACAACCACTACTGATGTTGCTGTTGCAGAACAGCCGCCATTAGTAATAGTATGCGTTACCGTGTATGTGCCTGTAGAGGAAAAACTACCCGAATAATTAGCTGTGCTGCCTGCCGCAGGTGCTCCTGCTGTAGGATTAAATGTGTAGGTGTGTGTTCCGGTTCCCACAGTTGCATTAAAATTAAAGGCGTTTCCTGTTAAGCATTGGGTAGCTGTAGGTATGGTAAAGGCGGCATTAGGTGGCGCCGGTACCGTTACAACAGAAGTTAAGGAAGCCGTGCAATTTGCAGTATTTGTAACAACTTGCATGATAGTATATGTACCGGAAGGCGGAAAGGTTACGGCACTAGAGCCTGAAGTTGTGGTGAAATTAGCCGGTGCGCCTACCCCTAAAAAAGAATAAGATTGCACAGCAGGTGCTGATGAGCCGGTGTTTGTTATAGTGTAATTATTACAGGCATTAGATGTACTGAAGCCCGATGTTGGTACGGGCGAAAATAATAAAGTAACTGTTTTAGTTATTGGTGCACAATAACCAGGTGGATTCATACTTAAAGTGTAATTACCGCTTGTTCCTGTGGTAATAGTTTGATTATGATTATTGCTAATGCCAGAGCCGGCAGGGCCATTCCAAGTGTAGGGCCCTAAGCCCGGTGGAGCTGTAATTGTACCTGTTGCAGCTCCACAGGCACTAATTGTTGAAGCGGAAGTACCCGCAGGGAATGAAGTGTTGTTAACAGTAATATTCATTGGCGAACATAAACAATCAAAATACGCCCAGCCACGGTGCCCTCCTGCCGTGCAATCTGCACATGTTAACTGTATAGTAATACATGAACCAATATAAGGCGTTAAATCTAATGACATTACTTTCCAACCTGACCAAGAGCCCGTAAACCCACCGTAACATTGGCTGCCAGTAAGTACAGTTGTCCCAGTATAAACAGGTGGATACAATGAAGTTGTTCCTGAATATGCATCCGGGGCTCTAACATAAGTGTATGTTGTAGGAGAAGAGTAAGTTAAAGCTGTTCCTGCAGTCCATCCGGTAACTGTACTTGTACATCCGCTACCAGGACCAACTACCTGAACATAAGGGCAAGAAAGTTGAGTACCAGAGCAATTTAATATACTAACATTAACATAGGGTTGAGAGGAACAAGAGTGACCACCGTCTTCTAACACAGCAAAATACGCAATTTGAAATAAAGCATTTGCCGATGTTACTGCAAAAGTTTTATTAAGCCGAGTTACTTCATAATCAGGACACCAATCATTTATTTTACAAACATAATTGCCGCCAAGGGGCGAAGCAAGTGATATTCCCGTAGCAGGATCTGTTTGAGCAGCAGTAAACATTGAAAAATTCCCTATTGAAAGCGCAGGGCAACAACCACCCATTGTTGCTGAATTTGTATTTGTTCCTGCACTAATAGACCAGCCCGAAATATTTCCTAATTCAAAATCTTCATTATTACAAGGGGTAGTGTTAATGGTGCTTGCACCAATTGTTTTAAAGTCAGTAAAATGTTGTTGTGAAGGTTGTTGTGGGGGGTTTAATTTATACTTATTCTTAATAAATCTACGCTTTGAAAAACGCATGTAGTAAGTAAACTCACTTCCAAAAAAGTGTTCTTCCGCGCATATTTTCTTAACACTATCTTCGTTAAAGCCAATTAACGAATCCATCGAAAAATATTTTTTTTGAGGAATATTAAAATTTACAACTCTTTGTTGAGCATGGATAAAAGAAATAACCAAAGCAAACGCTAAAATTAAACTAGTTTTCTTCATAAAAGGATATCTACAATGTATTGAGACAAATGTAGAAAACTAAATCGTATTAACGTCTTTATTTACTAAATAAATGCTGTACTTCACTCACTCAAAACAAGAATTTGCTCGGTTTAATTTTTTAAGATTTAAGCGCTGTTAAAAATCGATCATTCCCCGACAAATCTTTAATCAATTTCACTTCTGAAAATAAATTTGAGTTAATTGCCTCATTATAAACATTATTTGCCGTAATAGGGTTTAATTCAAAAAACAGTTTGCCATTTTTTTCAAGTAAGGTTCTGCATAATTTAATGATGTGCCTATAAAAAATTATAGCATCTTCGTTTTCAACAAAAAGCGCGAGGTGCGGCTCAAAATTAATCACATTTTTTGCAAGGGTTTGTTTTTCATTTAATTTAATGTAAGGTGGGTTGCTAACAATAATATTAAGTTTTTCGGTAAAATGTGAGCAAAATGCCGCATCAAAAATATTGGCATTAATAAAATTAATACTTGTTTTTAATTTAAGTGCATTTTCAGTAGCTATTGTTAGCGCTTGTTCGCTAATATCGCAAGCCAAAATTTGCCAAGAGGGTTTATTATTTTTTATGCTTATGGGTATGCAACCACTCCCGGTTCCTATATCTAATAACTTTACTTTAGTATTTTTTTCTTTTAAAATTAGCTCTACAAGCTCTTCAGTTTCAGGACGGGGGATTAACACTTGCTGCGTTACGACAAATTTAAGATTATAAAACCAAGCACTGCCGGTAACATACTGTAAGGGGCAAGCTGTTTTCAATTTTTTTAAATCATTTATAAACTTAATTAATTGACTTTGGTTAAGTCTAATCAATTCTAAATTACTTGTAGCGTTTATTTTTATTTGAAAGGTATCATTTAAATAAAAATTGAAAATTTGCAAGCATTCCTCTTCATTATAAAGGCTTAAAATTTCAGAAACAAAATGCTTTTTTAAATCTGAAAGTTTATTAGAGGCAACGTTAATCGTCATTCTTTAATAAGTTTAAATGTTTTTGCTTCTAATACATTTTTTATCGAAGCAAAATAAATTCCTTTACTTAAGCTTTCACAAAGCAGAATTGGTAAGCTAGTTGCAGTTGATGTTATTTGTTGTTGCCAAATTATTTTACCGTCTATTGCCATTAACTTTATTTCTGTAAAAAGATTATTTTGCCAGGTAAAATGTATTGTATTTGAAAATGGATTAGGAAATGCGTTTAAAGAAAGGTTATTATTTAATTGCGCTAAAGATGTAACAACAGGGCTACATAACATTGTTGCAAAACCATCTAATTTACCATAACCATAAGCATAATTAGGAACTGCTCCTGTAAAAGCATCTGTAAATGCACAGTTAGTAATGGCATTTTTAATTTGAGCGTTAGTAGCATTAGGGTTTTTTTGCAAATACAATGCCATTAAGCCTCCAACAACCGGAGATGCGGCTGAAGAGCCTCCACTTTGCACATGAAAACTGCCTTGTGCTACCACCTGAGGAGCAGAGCTAATTAAATTAGCTTGCATTGCAAGAACAATTGTGCTAAAATTATTTGCTCCGGTGGCTGAAATATCCGGCTTTACACGGCCATCGCGTGTTGGGCCAATACTACTTCCCGACCAAGCACCGGGCACCTCAGTAGTAGTTTGAAGAGCGTTATTTACATCATACCACCTATTTGTATTAACATGATTTGCTACTGCAATAACTTCATTTAAGCATTGAAATCCGGAAGTCATTGTGCACATTGTATCCGGCATAATATAATTTATCATAGGGGTGTATGCACTTGTTGCTGGCAAACCTGTTGATACAAAATCGAAATTCCATGAGTGGTGTAAACCTGTTCCCGAACTTTCAATTCGCCAATTTAAAGAGGCGCTATCAGGAATAATTTGAATGGCTAGTTCATAAACACCAAAAGAATTAATTGATGCGGAGGTATTAATAATTCCTATTCTATTTCCATTTTTTTTTAGTGTATCTGCCATTACTGAGTTTAATGCGTAGTTATAGGGCTTTAGTCCAATTCTGCCAATGTTAGTGTAATTAGCACGATTTGCACCTACACCTATTTTTACATTTTTAATTTGGTTTGTATCGGCGTAGCACCAATACGCAAGTGAATTAGTAGCTGTTGTGTTTAAAAAAGTAAATAAAGTATCGGTGGTTGAGCAAAGCGTTTTTACATGAAATTTACTGGTACCCGCATTACCGCATGCAGCAGCCATAGCAACACCATTTTGTGCAAGGAGCATGTTTTTAATTAATTGTGCTTCTAAATCTGTGCCATCATGACTTCCGTAATAGTCGCCAATACTTGCATTAATTGCACAGGGTTTTCCTAAGGCTTGGGCTTTGCTTAAAATATAGTTTACAGCATCAGCAATAACAGTTGCATTACTGTTAAAATTTAAAGCAACCATTATAATATTTGCCTTTGAGGCAACGCCTACGTGAGTGTTATTTGACAAGCCATTTCCGGCGGCTATACCGGCAGAAACGGTTCCGTGTCCGTAATGAGCTACATCACTATGTGTACAAACACCGGTGTTTATTTGCGATGATGTCCACTCAATGCCATAATTATAAGGAGCCGGAACCGCAGAGCCGGTGTTAAAATTTTGATCCCAAATGTAAAGTATGCGTGTGTTTCCTAAACTATCTTTAAAATCAGGATGGTTAAAATCAATACCGGTGTCAATTAGCCCTACTATTGTGCCACTTCCATTATACGCTTGTGGTAATGGCGCTAATCCTGCTTTCACATTTTGTATTCTATTTTTAATAAGCATTGTGTCGCCCATTGTTTTTAATTTTTTATGTTGCGCCATCTCAATATATTGAACAATTTTTGATTTTATTAAGTTAGACAATTGCATTGCATTGCAGGTAATTGAGGCAATATTACCCGAATAATAATTTATTTTTATACCTGTTTGGTTTGATTTTGAAAAGAGTTTATTAATATCTCCTTTTACTAATAAATGGTAGGTTTTTGAAGGTTGTGGATTAGTATTAATTTCGAATTTTAAATCGTTATTTAATACTGTTTGTGCGAACGAAAAAAAAATCGTAAAAAAAACAAGAAGAAAGAAAAAATACTGTTTCTGTAAAATCATCTGCTTTAAAATACCTAAATTACAAAAAATACTTAATACTTTTGTTTTAACAAATTATTAGTACTTATTTTTAGATGAAATTTTTTTTATTACCGTTTTATTTTTTCTGTATCAGCTCTGCTTTTTCGCAAAGTGCTGATAGCACTGTTTATAATCCGCCAAATGCACTCAAGGAAGGAATGTATCTAAATTTTTTAGACTTTAGGCGCAACCTTCCATTGCCCAAAGAATACATTAGTTGTAAAACTAATAAAGAGCAAATGGATTTTTACGGCAAACTAATTGATGAGCAAATTGCTACTGCAAATGTAGCCAGCGGTTCTTTTACCTTTTCGCCCGGGCGTTGTTGGGGGTTTTATCAAAACAACACTTTATACATAAATTACGAAGGCATGTTTTATCGTGTGCCTGTATTTGGTTCAATATGCTATTTAATTGCATCAGTTAATGTTGTTACATACGGGGCGGGTTATTACGACCCTATGTTTGGCATGACTATGGGAGGCGCTCCTATTCGCACAAAGGAATTAAGAAATTTTATAATGAGTTTTTACTCTGGAAAAATGGAAGAGTTTACAACTCAAAGAGCCGAATTACTGCTAAGTAACGATAAAGATTTATTTGAAGAATATTCGAAATTAAGCCGTAGAAAAAAACAGGATCAGATATATCGTTTTATAAAACGATATAATGATTTGCACCCAATTTATTTTTTAAATTAAGGAGCTTTTTATGAACTATCCTAAATAGGTTTTTAGTAATCTACTGCGGCTGCCGTGTTTTAACCTACGCACTGCTTTTTCTTTTATTTGTCTTACGCGTTCGCGTGTTAACTCAAATTTTTCACCAATTTCTTCGAGTGAGTGTTGGTGATACCCCTCTAAGCCAAAAAACAGTTTTACAATATCCGCTTCACGATCTGTAAGTGTTGAAAGCGATCGAAGTATTTCGCGTTGAAGACTTTGATTCATTAAATCTTTATCGGGTTTTAATGAATCGTCATTTTCCATTAAATCATACAAACTTCCGCCATCATCATCGGAGCCAATTGGAGCGTCCATACTTGTGTGGCGGGCACTGTTCTTTAACATGTCTTGAATTTCATAGGGAGCCATTTCCATGCTTTCGCCAAGCTCATCTAAACTAGGCTCGCGTTCAAGACTTTGCTCTAATTTACTGTATGCCCTGTTTATTTTATTTAATGCCCCAATTTTATTTAAGGGCAATCGCACTATTCTACTTTGCTCTGCAAGTGCCTGTAAAACGCTTTGTCTAATCCACCATACAGCGTAAGAAATAAATTTAAAACCTCTTGTTTCATCAAAGCGCTGAGCAGCTTTTATTAAACCTAAATTACCTTCGTTTATTAAATCTGGTAAACTTAAGCCTTGGTTTTGGTATTGTTTGCTAACTGATACTACAAAACGTAAATTAGCTCGTACTAATTTATCTAATGCTCGTTGGTCGCCGGCTTTAATTTTTTGAGCAAGCGCAACTTCTTCATCTGCCGAAATTAATTCAACTCGTCCAATATCTGCCAAATACATGTCGAGTGAGGCAGTTTCTCGATTTGTAATTTGTTTGGTTATTTTTAACTGTCTCATAAAAAAAGCATTTTATATAACTACGTATAATTAGTACGACTAGTTGGCATTTTGGTTACACACTTTAACTATTTTTTAATAACAACTGAGTAAAATGCGGCACATGTTGAGTAAATAAAAAAAGGGTTGTATTTTTGTGCTAGATGTTAAAAAGTTTACATATTACCAATTTTGCATTAATTAATGAAATGGAAGTGGAATTTCCTTTGGGATTAACGGTTATTACAGGTGAAACCGGGGCAGGAAAATCCATTTTTTTAGAAGCATTAGGTTTAGCTTTGGGCAATAGAGCAGATACTGATACCTTGCGCGATAAAACTAAAAAGTGTGTAATTGAAGCCTCGTTTGATATAAAAAACGCCGATTCATATAAGTTTTTTGAAAAAAATGGACTTGAAAAAACAGATTTAATATTAATACGAAGAGAGATTAGTCCGCAAGGTAAAAGCCGTTGCTTTATTAACGATGAATTTGTAGCTGTTTCTGTGCTTAAAGAGCTTTCTACTTTATTGATTGACATTCACTCACAGCATCAAACATTACTACTTAGCGAGGCAAATTTTCAAATTGCTTTTGTTGATGCTGTTTCTAACAACGAAGCTTTATTAAAAGAGTATAAACAAGAGTTTTTGCTACTAGGGAAATTAAAAAAAGAATTAGAAATTGTAAGCGATAAACAAAATCAAGCTGCTAAAGAAAACGACTATCATTCTTTTTTGTTAAATGAATTTTTAGAAATTGACATTAGTGTAGGTTGCCTTAAAACACTTGAAGAGAAGAGTAGCGTTTTAGAAAATTCCGAATTAATAAAGGCTGGGTTACACCATTCTGCCGAAATAATCAATTACCCCGAAACAGGAATTTTAAAGCAACTGCAACAACTAAAGCAGCAATTACAAGCCATTTCAAAATACAATCAAGCCATTTTAAAAATACATGATCGAGTAAATTCTTTAATTATTGAATTAAAAGATGTTGAGCGTGAAGTTTCAGGTTTAGCAGACGATACAGAGTATGATAAAAACGAATTAGATGAACTTAATTTTAAACTTGATAAAATAAACAGGCTTCTTAAAAAACACAACGTTGTAAATGATACAGATTTATTGCAGGTAAAACTGGAGCTTGAACAAAAAACCAATTCACTCGAATTACTCGAAAAACAAATAAAACAATTAATCGTTGAGATTAACTTAAGTGAAAAAAAATGCGTGCAATTGTCTGAAAAATTAAGTATAAAACGTAAAGAATCAATCCCTTTAATAGAAAAAGAAATTACAGCATTATTAAAAGAACTTATGATGCCTAATGCTATTTTTAAAATAGAATTACAAAAACTCAACCTTTTAACAAATACGGGCTCTGACGAAATAACTTTTTTATTTAGCGCAAACAAGGGAGTTAAAATTAATGAGATTGGAAAAACCGCAAGTGGCGGTGAATTTAGTAGATTAATGCTTGCCGTTAAAACTGTGCTTGCTGCGCATAAACAATTGCCAACAATTATATTTGACGAAATTGATACTGGAGTAAGCGGCGAAGTAGCCAATAAAATAGGAGCAGTTATTTTACAAGCATCGCAGCACATGCAAGTAATATGTATTACGCACCTACCACAGATTGCCAGCAAAGGAAATTATCATTTGTTTGTATTTAAAAACGATGATAAGGACAGTACAACATCGCATATTAAAATACTTGGCAAAAACGAACGTATTTTAGAACTGGCAAAAATGCTTAGCGCTGGCAACCCCGGCAATACCGCTATTAAAAATGCGGAAGAATTATTGAAAGGGAATTAATGCCAAGTACAAATATATTGTAACCCAGTCTACTCGTTCTTTTTCGCTTTTGCTACTTCAAAAAATATTTTCGTAGTCCTTGCTATGCAAAAAAATTTTCATCGCCTAAGTAAAAAATAATTTCGCACCTTTAGAGTAAAATATATTTGCACTTGGTACAATTAAAAAATTCCACGCTAAATAATATTTTACCGCAAGTTATCAGATCATTTAAAATAGTATTAAAAAATTAATGAGTTAAAAACAGAGTTTTCGCTTAAAACTTCCGGCTTCAGAAATACGAGCAATTTTTAAAAAATTATACCCTAACCCTATATTTTTTTTAAAAAAATTAGTGATAAAGTAAAATACTGAATTACTGTATTTTATAAATAGTTTAGGTTAGTAGTTTTTAAAAAAATTTATTTGGTGAGTAATTACATTAGTTGCAATTAAACAAAACTTAACATTTTTAACATGATAACTACTCGTACAATAATTTTGAATAAATGTATTTAATATGGTAAAATTTTTACTGTTTATGTAAGTTTTATTAGTAGTTGTGTTGTTTGAAAAAATAAAATAATGAATAATATTTCCTAATGCAATTACTTGCCCATCAAGGCCTAAAAAACGATTGTGTTGATGTTTATATGTAAGCTCAGTAAAAATATCTTTTTTCTTACCGTTAATTTCGACTACAATAGCGTAATTGTATTTTGGAACAGATGCAAACATTCTCCATTGTTGATGCAAATATGGATAAATATAAAAGTATGAGTAGTAATCAATTTTTTTATTTGGTTTTTCATTTATAAAAAAGTAATTGATAACTAAAAATGAGTGCATTATTAAAAATAAAACGGCAAAACTTGTAAGAAATATTTTAGTAGTATATTTGATATTATGAAGATATATAAAATATTAATTGCATTAATAACTTTTGGCGTATTAAGTGCGCAAAACAAATTACTTACTATACAAGATGCTATTTTAAAAGGTCGTACAAGCCTTGCTCCTTTACGTTTACAAAATTTTTCATTTATTGATGGTGCCAATCAATTTTCATACATTTTAAATAATGTTTTGTTAATTGGAGATAATAATTCGGGTAAGCTTTTGCCGGTAATTTCATTAACAGAATTAAATGTTTTATTAAGAAAAGAAAATAAAGACACCTTGCAATCTTTAAATAGCGTGAAATGGAAAAATGCAAGTGGATTTTTATTTACAAGTAAACAAAGTGAATATTTTTACTCGGTTACTGAAAAAAAATTTACACTATCTAATAAAAAAGATGCGCCATTAGGCTTAGAGGCATATCTCGAAGGTCCAAGCGCAGGTTTATATTCCTATTGCAAAAACAATAATTTATACCTCGTTGCAAACGGTAAAGAAAATCAAATAACAAACGATGGCTCTTATAACATAGTTTATAATGGGCATAATATTCATCAGAACGAATTTGGCATTGACGGTAAAAACTTTTGGAGCCCAAAAGGGAATTATTTAGCTTTTTATCGTATGGACCAAAGTAATGTATTTGATTATCCAATAATTGATTGGAGTACTTATCCGGCAGTAAATAAAAATATTAAATATCCAATGGCCGGCAGCAAAAGTCATTATGTAACTTTAGGAATTTATTCTGTAAAAAACAACACAACTGTTTTTATTAAAACAGAAGGCGATCCAGAGCAGTATTTAACCAATGTTTGTTGGGGGCCTAACGAGCAATTTATTTACATAGCTGTTTTAAATAGAGCGCAAAATCACATGAAATTAAATGAGTACGACGCTGCAACTGGAAATTTTGTGCGAACCTTATTTGAAGAGAAAGATGAAAAATATGTTGAACCATTGCATCCAATGCTTTTTTTACCTTTAAATACTAATTCATATTTGTGGCTGAGTAGGCGCGATGGCTATACCCATTTATATTTATATGATTTAAAAAAGGGCTTTATAAAACAATTAACTAAAGGCAAATGGGAAATTAAAGATGAACCTATTATTGATTTAAAAGGTGAAACTGTTTTCTTTCATGCGAATGAACAAAGTCCGGTAAATCAAGATTATTATTCGCTGGCTCTTAAAACAGGCAAATTAACGCGCTTAACCAAGGGCAATGGTTTTCATTCGTGCTTTGTAAATAAAGAGTTTTTATATGTAGCCGATGTATTTCAATCTGCACATATTCCTCGCGAGTATTCAATTATAAATATTGCCAATAAAAAAAGTAGCACTATTTTTAAAGCAGAAAATCCAATAAAAGAGTTTTCTTGTGGAACTTGGAATTTATTTAGCATAAAAAATAATCAAGGTATTGATCTTTATTGCAGACTTTTTAAACCGATTAATTTTGATAGTACCAAAAAATATCCGGTAATAGTTTATTTATATAATGGCCCACATTCGCAATTGGTAACTAATACTTGGCTAGCCGGCGGAGAGCTTTGGTACCAATACATGGCACAAAAGGGGTATATTATTTTTACACTTGATGGAAGAGGCACTTCGTATAGAGGCAAAGAGTTTGAACAAATTATTCATAGGCAATTAGGAACAGCAGAAATGGAAGATCAACTTTGTGGCGTTAAGTATTTAAAATCACTACCCTTTGTAGATGCAAATAAATTAGGTGTGTTTGGTTGGAGTTTTGGCGGATTTATGACAACAAGTTTAATGACACGAAGTGCCGGTATTTTTAAAGTTGGAGTGGCGGGTGGCCCGGTAATTGACTGGAGTTTATATGAAATAATGTATGGCGAAAGATACATGGATACTCCTCAAGAAAACCCTGATGGCTATAAAGCAAATAACTTATTAAATCATATTGAAAAGTTAAAAGGAAAATTTTTAGTAATACATGGTGCCCAAGATCCGGTTGTAGTTTGGCAGCACAGCATGCAACTTATCAAGAAAGCAAACGATAAAAAAATACAAATGGATTATTATGTTTACCCCGGTCATGAACATAATGTTTTAGGTATAGATAGAGCGCATTTATTTGATAAAATTTGCAATTATTTTATTGAAAATCTTTAGTTTACACAGGGCACTTTTATTATAAATGAAAGCTTTAAATTTAATTCGTGTTTATATATTAAACTTTATTTTAACGCTTTGCAAAGGAAGATATAGTAATTTTTTTGGAAGAAGAACTAAACAAACACGCGCTTTGCTTTTTTGGAGTGGAGGAAAAGATAGCAACTTATCGTTGTATTACTGCAAAAGAAAGCAGATTCGAGTAGTGAGCTTAGTGACATTTAAAAAAGATTTGCTTGAACATGAAATAAAACACTTGCAGCTTCAATCAACTATGCTAAAAATTCCAATTTGTTTTTTAGAGCATTTAAACGACCTTGAATATATTGAAAAATTAAAAACAATAATCATTAATTATAAAATCAATTTACTGGTTTCAGGTTTAAAAAAAGAGAGCTCAGAGAGTTTGCTTTAGTTTTTAAATTTTTCGAAAAAATTAAGGACTGAAATTTATTTCCCTACATGGCAAACAGATGATTTAAAAACAACTGAAGAACTTCTTGCGTTAAATTTCTTAGTATTGATAACTAAAATATCAGTAAAAGAACTTGAAAAATTTGAAGGAAAATATTTAACTAATGATTTTTTAATTGCATTAAAAAAATTGAAAAAAGATAAAACAATAAAACAATTTACTACCCGTAGTATTTATAATTCAATAGTTTTAGGAGGCCCAATATACTCAAGTACAATAAAGTTTTTGGAATAAGTACGCCTTATATTTGATATTAAATAAAAAAAAATTGTTTGTTTCAATTATTCAACTATAAGTTTTTTTAATGCAATGGTTTTTTTGTCAACCAACACATTTACAAAATAAACTCCTGTATTAAGCAATCTAATATCAAACGAATTATTTTCTTGCTGCACATTATTAAAAGTTAAAACCGTAGCACCTAGCAAATTTGTAATAACCACATCATAATTTCTTAAAATACCTGAATTAAAAGTAATCGAAAACTTATCTTTTGCAGGATTAGGGAAGCAATTTACATTTACAATTTCCGAATTTTCATTAATACCTGAAATACCCGATGCTTTAAACACAACTGTTTTTGAAATAGGCGATAATGAAATTAAACTCCCTGACTTAGTAATAGCCTTAATTTCCGGTATATTAAAAGTAAAGGCAGTTGTTGCAGTAATTGTAGGCGCAGCTTTTAAGTTTAACGAAAACGCATTGCCTAAAACATTGGTTGTATTAGCGTGATTGCTTTTGCAAATGGCCATATCAATATTTGAGGTAGAGATATGTTTTATTTGAAGTAGGCCACTTGTATTATCAATAACACTAGTTGAGGCATCAATACTTGTAATTGATGAATTAAGCATAGCTGATGGGTAGTTCATTTTAAACCCAAGCCCATAAATGCTATCAACAGAGCTAATACCATTTCCTAAATTAAACGAAAGCACAAAATTTTGATTTGCTACAACAGTGTCGGCAGTAGCGTTAATTGCTAACGGAATATCGTTTGTTGTTCCAGCCACTAAGTGTGTAGCATTCTGCAATTTAAATGGGTGATTTTGCCCATAATTAAATAAAATAGCACTTAAATCATTAAATGCAACTGTCCCATCGCCATCGCAATCGGCATGTTTGCTATTTACTAAGTACAAACTTCTTGTACTCCATTCTGCACTAGCAAGCGGTGACCAAGGAATGCCAAGTATTGACCGCGAAACGCCTGTTTGTCCATATCCCGCGCCAATATAAAATAAATCGAGGTAATTAACACTTAAATCATAATTACAATCGCCTGGCCAAACATTAGGGGTACTTGTGCTCCCACCATTACAATCTAAATCAATGTACGAATAACCGCTATGGCCGCCATAAACGCAATCTTCTGCTATAAATTGAATTGTAATAGTTTGACCTATATAGGCGGTTAAATCAATTGTTACGGGTGTCCATGGCTTGTAATAAAAAGAACCTAAAGGAATAAACCCGGGATTAATAGTGCCGGTAAGAACAGTAATATTTAACGAGGTTCCGGGGATAGCATTGTTAGAGGCATCGTAACAATTAATATTTAAACAGGGTTGACCTGAAAGAGGATGATTTGGTTGCTCTAAAATTGTGAAATATGAAAAATTTAGCATGTTGTTGGCTGCAGTTATCGCAATTTGCCTCTCTAAAATACCGGCTCTTGCACCATTGCCTATGTGGTTAACCCTTGCAATTGTTTTTTTAGAGTATGGCGAAACTATTGACATTGATAATGTGGGATCAAAAGAGTTTGCACTGTCAACTATACATGGGTTTGCTGCGCCCGCATTAATTCCGGAAGTACTAATATTTGAAGCGGGGGTAACGCCTGTTGGTAGAGCAAGTGAATTAACATTAGTTCCGTCAAAAGCACTCCAACCATTAAAATTACCATCTTCAAAATCTAAATTACCACAAGTTGATGAGGTAGATTGTACGGAGTTAATGCTGCCTTTTTTAAAAGCAAGTGAGTAACTTTGTTTTGGAGTGATGTTGTGTTTTGTTTTATTAGCTTCTATTCTTAAAAAACCAGGTAAATCTTCTTTTGTAATACCAAGCTCCTTAGCTTTTTTTAGAAGTTTTTTTTCTGATGCGTTTTGCGAAAACGAAGTTGAAACAATTGCCAGTATTAAGTAAAGTGTAAAATTTTTCATAATTAGTTTAATTATTGTTTTAAAATTATTGCAAAAACAGTTCCAAAAATACCCTAAATGGTCAATTTGCCTATTTAATTAGTAAATTAGCTATTTCAATGAGTAAATGATTGAATTAAAAAATAAGGTAATGCAATTAAAATTTACAAAACTTGGTGCAGAACTTAAAAGCCTTGTTTTTAATAATTTTGAAACAATATGGCAAGCAAAAAGTGATTGGCAAAGAAGTGCGCCGGTGTTATTTCCAATTGTAGGTAGGTTAAATCAAAATACCTATACTTATAAGGACAAAAAATACACTTTACCGCAGCACGGTTTTGCCAGAGATATGGAGTTTATTTTAGTAAAACACAGCGATTCTGAAATTACCTTTTCTTTGCAGGCAAACAACCAAACTAAATTAATTTATCCCTTTGATTTTGAATTAGTGATTTCTTATAAATTAATTGATAATACTTTAGGAGTTAATTATTTGGTAAAGAATATAAGCCCGCATAACAAAATGTTTTTTAGCATAGGCGCACACCCCGGATTTAATGTTAATTTTCAAACATCATATTTAGAAATAGATACAAAGCAATTGAATGCAAGCATTCTTTTGAATGGATTGCTAATAAACCAAAAGAATCAAATAAATATTTATAACAATAAATTACAGCTTTCAACCAATCTTTTTAATAATGATGCTATTGTTTTAGAGGATAGCCAAATTCATAACTTAAAATTAGTAACGGATAATTATGCAATTAAAATGGAATGTGTTAATTGGCCTTATTTTGGAATATGGAGTAAAAATAATTGCAATAATTTTATTTGTTTAGAGCCATGGTTTGGCATTACTGATATTGAAAATTTTAACGACGATTTTTCAAAGAAAAAAGGAGTCATTTGTCTTAAGCAAAATCAAAGTTTTAATTGCTCTTATACGCTAATATATAGTAAAAATTAGCGCTTGCGGTTTAATAAATTTATATGGTGTCGTATTTAAGGTGTAGAAAGTGAAATAGGTAATACTTTTCCATTAATATAATTATGCCCGTTTATAGCAAAGTCTTTTATAAAAAATGCCATTTGTTTAGGCGTTACAGGCGCCTTATATCCCGGAAAAGCTTTATTTAACATTTCTGTTTGAACAGCGCCAATAGCTAAACAATTTACTGAAATATTATACGGTTTTAATTCTTCTGCTAAACACTCACTTAAACCGCTTAGTGCCATTTTACTACTGCTATAAGCACTTAAGCCTGCAAATTTTGCACTTCCCATAAAACCGCCCATACTGCTAATATTTACAATATGTGCCTTTTTAGCTTGTTTTAAAAAAGGAATTAGCGCTTGGCATAATAAAAAAGGAGCAAATACATTGGTTAAATAAACTGCTTCGAGCTCTGATTTAATTATTTTTTCAAAAGGTTTATTTACAATTTTGCCGGCATTGTTAACTAATATGGATACCGGCATTTTAAGTTTCTTAAGTAGTTTTATTAATTTTATAATGTCGCTGTTTTTTGTAATGTCAGCTTTAAAAGGAATAAGATGAGTGGTATTATTTTTTTGAACTAATTTTGTTAAACTTTCAATATTGCGCGAAATGGCAATAACAGTGTGTTGTTTATGTTCAATAAAGTTTTTTGTTAATTCAAAGCCAATTCCTTTTGATGCACCTGTTATTATTACTAACATATTATTAAATTTGAACAAAGATATTATTTGAAACAGATAATTACATATTTATTACTTTTTTTTACTGCAATAAATTACGCACAGGTAGATAGCGTATATACCGGCGAAAAAGTTAAACAAGCGCCAAAAGTAAAAACAGAAAGCAAAATAATTGAGTACTTAAAAAACAACGGTACTTATGGTGGTAATTTTATTTTTTATTATTACTATGGTGCAGTTTTAAATATTGCGCCAACCGTAGGCGTTAAACTAAGTAAAGATTTTAATGTAGGAACGG
Source organism: Bacteroidota bacterium (assembly GCA_018267655.1). Classification (GTDB taxonomy): domain Bacteria; phylum Bacteroidota; class Bacteroidia; order B-17B0; family Aurantibacillaceae; genus Aurantibacillus. The sequence goes on along the minus strand of JAFDYB010000041.1, from coordinate 100,707 downwards.
GATTTAATTATTATTATTTTGGTTATTCAAATTCAAATTATTCGTTTTATGGCTGGCACAATTACGCCCGTATTATGTTAACGCAAACATTGTTTTTACAAGGTCAGTACGACTATATGTTTCAACCTAACCTCGACCCAAAAATTAATGGTGACAGAGTTTGGGTTAATTATGCTATGTTAGGCGCCGGCTATCGCTATAGGATAAGCGAAAAAGCAAGCGTGTTAACTACATTTTTATATAATTTTACACCATCTATAAATTCGCAACTTATAGCTCCACTTAACTTTTATTTTAATACTACTTTTATTATAGGGCTATAATATATAAACCCGGCATTATTGTATTTTAGGAAACAGCTTTTGTCAATGCTTTTTTTAACGCAACGTCAATTTCATGAAATGTTGTTGCATTTTTTCCAATATAAATGCAAGCAATGAGCAAATGTTTTTCGTTATTAATTAAGTGATTATAAAATACGTTTTTATTTAAGCGATATGCTTCGCGCATACGGCGTTTTAATTTATTTCGATCGTGCGCCTTTGAAAATATTTTTTTTGGGACAATAAACATCACTTTTGCAGGCTGTGCTGCTTTAGCATCAACTTTTAAATAATTTATTTTTATTGGGCTGCAAACATAGTTTAGTGGCTTTTCAAACAATAAGTTTATTTCACTTCTTTTATAAAGTCGTTCGTTTTTATGAAAGGTGTTTGCCATTTTTAATTTTGAGCAGTAATATTTAAAAAAAATATTACTCTGCTTTACAGCATAAATGTAATTTTTTTTATGACTGAATGTTAATTTTTAAAAACTTTCTCTGAAATCTTAAACTCTGTTCTTCTATTTACTTTATGCTCATCATCGCTGCAAGGCACGTCGTTTTTACAGTGATTTAATAGCTTTGTTTCTCCATAACCAATCGCGCTTAAGCGGTTTTTATTTATTCCTTTTGATACAATATAATCTACGGCAAACTGCGCGCGCTTTTTTGAGAGAGTCAAATTATAAGAATCGCTTGCTTTGCTATCGGTATGTGATGATATTTCAATAAACAATTGTTGGTTTGTATTTAAAACACTTATTACTTTATCTAATATTTTTATACCTGATTCATCTAATTTAAACTCGTTACTTGCATAGTAAATGTTTTCAATGATTGTTAATTCTTTTTTCTCTTTTTCTTTCATTTCAAGCACTTGTAGCCATGGGTCATCTACTACAAAATCGCCCATTGCTGTTTTATCAATCGGTAAAACTTTAAACGTAAATTTACCATCGCCTGTTCTTTCTATTATTTTGTAAATTACACCATGCGCATCTGCAATATATATACGTTGTACGTCTTTGTAAATAGGGTCGTTTATATCTGCTTCAAACATATAATTTTTATCAGCTCTTAAATTTTTGAAATTAAATTTCCCTTTATCGCCACTGGTTATAGTTTCTGTATTTCCATCACTAAGCATTTTAATGCGAGCTCCAACAATTGGTTTTTTGTTTTGATCATACATATAGCCAAATATGTCCATTATCAAATCTTCATCGTTTGCATTCATTTCATTCATTAAAACTTTATCTGTATTTATAACTTTAAAATTGAATTTATCTTTACCGGTAAAAAAGGTTTTTAATTCTTTCCCACTTTTATTTGTTAGAGTGATTTTTGTGTTTTCAGGAAGCGTAATATCGCTCTCTTCTAGTGAAATTAAATAATTTTGGTCGGTTGGAATTTTTCGAAACGCAAAAGCACCAAATTCGTTTGTTTGTGTTTCTTCAATTACATCGCCATGTTCGTTTACCAATTTTAATTTCGAGTTTTTTAATGGTTTACTTGGATTTTCGCCATACAATAAATTTCCGGCAAGCGTTAAATCATCGTCGGTATATATATCGGGTAAGGCATTGGGGTCTAAAGGTAAATTCTTAAAGGTAAATTTATTATTTCCGGTTTTTGAACTAACTTTTTTAACCTCACCATTTTTATCGGCTAAATAATAACGCGCCTTTCCTTCGTATTTAGGATCATCGCTTGTAATTGTTGCCATATATTTTTTGTCGGTTTCTAAATTTTTAAATTCAAAAAAACCTTTGTCATTTGTTTTCACGCTATCAATTATTAATCCACTATTGTTATCACTTAACAGTACTTTTACGCCAACTGCTGGTTCAGATGTTTTTTCGGTTAATAGTACAGTTCCTGAAAGGCTTGTAAATTTATTTTGAAAGGTAAATCGGTAAATATCATCTTTACCTTTGCCTCCAATTCTGTTAGATGAAAAATAGCCTATACTATCATTTAAAAAACAAATACTGAAATCGTCGTAACTACTATTTAAGTTCAATCCTTCGTTTCTGTTTAATATCCATTTGTTGGCGATAAGTTTAGCAGAGTATATATCTAAACCTCCAAAACCAGGTAAACCATTGCTTGAAAAAAATAATTGGTTGTTTTTGTGTATATAAGGAAACATCTCATCACCGGGTGTATTAATATCCGGGCCACAATTTATTGGTTTTCCCCATGCATCGCCTTCTCGTTTACAAAACCAAATATCTTTTCCACCATACCCATTCGGCATATTACTGGAAAAATATAATACATTTCCGTCTTCGCTTAGTGATGGGTGAGCAACTGAATAGTTGTCGCTATTGTAAGTAAAAGCTTGAGTGTTTTTCCAACTACGGCCACTACCTATTGAATAAAATATTTTTGCTTGATTTACATAATTTTTTTTTCTTTTGTTTGTGGTTCTTGTAAAGTAAAGTGTTTTTCCATCGGCACTCAGGCATGCGGGGCCATCGTGGTATGCCGTATTAATTTTTGTTGAAAATGATTTTGTGTTTTTCGTATCATTATTTTTTAAATCAGAAACATACATGTTTAAATAAGGTTCACCGTTATAATCGTTTACGGTAAAGTCAACAAAATTAAATTCAGAGCGCTCGGCAACAAACATTAATTTATTGTTGAATACAAATGGCGAGAATTCAGACTTAGCTGAATTAATATTTTGAAGATTTTTAATTGTATATTCAATGGGTTTAGAGCTATAATATTTTATTTGTTCGCAATATTTAAGAGCATTTTTGGCATTTGCATCGTTTTGATTTGTTGCCAAATATTTTTTAAAATAAGTTGCTGCCTCTGCGTACTTACCATTTATTTTTAAAACCTGCGCATAATTGTTATACAGCTCAGGAGCATTGTTGTTAGAAAAATTTAAAGCTTTTTTAAAAGTTATTTCCGCATTTTCATAATCGTTAATGGCTTGGTAAGCCTCGGCTAGTTTAGTGTAGGCTGTTTGTTTTTCGATTGTGTTGGTGCTTTGAGTAGCTTTAATATATTTTTTAATGGCTGCGGTTATTTGCCCTTTGTTAAATAATTTATCTCCTTTTTTTATTTGAGAAAAAAATAAATTAACCGTGAAAAGATATAATATTAAAAATTTAAATTTCATTATTTATAAAAAACGCGGGTTAATAACTTTTGATTTATTCCCCGCAAAATCAAACCCAATCATTATCTCGTGGCTACCACCTAACGAGCGGGCATTTCCCATTCCTGAGTCGAAGCTATACCCAATGCGTAAACTATTACTAGCATAAGCTTGAAATAAAAACCCGGGACCGTACCCTCTCCTTATAAATACCCCAAACCAAAAACGTTTTACAAAAAAGCAATTTAAATTTACATCGCCATTTGCGCCTTGATCGCTTTGTCTGATTGTGAGGGTTGGAGCAAAAATAAAATTTTCATTAAATACAAATGATTTTCCGATTATAAAAAAAGTATGTGTACGTAGTCTATACGATAATGAAGATAGACCATTGTCAACTTTTATTGAGTATAGTGGTGAGGCACCAAGGTGAGTAGCGCTAAGTCCTATAAAAAATCCATTGCTTCGCAAATAAATCCCCGAGTTTAAATCAAATGCATTACTTGTTTGATTTTGATATATACTACTTGATAATTCCGGTGTTTTAAACGAGAGTGCCGAATAGTTAAATTGGTTTCGGTTATATCCTGCACTTACTCCAAACGATAACTTAAACTTGTTTGAAAGCTTTAGTATATAAGCAAAATTGCCATAAATACCGGTACTGTTGCGTGCCCCTAATGCATCGCCAATAATTGTAAGCCCTAAACCAAGTTTATTATTCATTATGGGCGAAGATATGCTTGCACAAGTGGTTTTTGGAGCACCCTCTATTCCGGTCCATTGATTTCGGTGAAGTAATGTTGTTGAAATGCCATCTCTCGCACCTGCATAAGCCGGGTTAATTACTAATTGATTAAATTGGTAAAGGCTATATTGCGGGTCTTGTTGGGCAATAAAGCTATTACTAATTAATAAAAGTAATATTTGCAGCAATCGTTTCATTTAATTTTCATATTTAATTATAAATTACTTCAAACCAACCTTTTACTGCTTTTGAGCCATCGCCTAAGTCAATTACATAATAATATGTTGATGAAACAACGCCACTACCGTTTGATTTTGGCCAAGTATTAGATTGATTGTCGTAGTTTTTAATAGCAGCAATTTGCCCTCCCCAGCGATTAAAAATATATACAGTATTATTAGGATATTGTGTGATATTATCAATTTCTAAAAAATCATTAATGCCATCGCCATTAGGTGTAATGGCGTTATATACTTTTAAATTACAAGGGCCATTAATATCTAAAATAGAAATAACTTTAGTGTAAATGTAGTAAGGAGGATTTGAATTTCCGGTAGTATCAGTATATTTTATTGTAACGGTGTAAGTATTGGCTTTTAAGCTATCGGCTATATCGCATTTAGAACTTGTGCAATTTACCGTTGGAGTCCAAGTGATAGAGGGTTTAAAATTAGTAGGGTAATCTAAAAATAAATTAATTTTTCCATCATGTTTACCCGCGCATGAAATATTGTATGAAATTGGGTATAACGTTGGCGTGGCAGAAACCGCTTTAAAATTAGATTGTAAAAAACCTTGCGAAATTAAAAGTGTGCCGGTACTTGCATTTTGAATAAATGGTTCACCAATATTATCGCTAAGTTGTATGCTTCCTGCTATGGAATATGCCCGCCCTGCACTGTTAATTACATAAGGCGAAAGACTCTGTGCCTCCGCTTTAATGAAGCAAAAAAATAAAAATATGTGTATTACTTTTTGCATTTACTCAATAACAAAATAGCTGAAGGCATATACTGGATTTAAGACAGATACATTAAGTGCGGTGGTATTTGCATTATATATCATTATTTGGAAACCAACGTTTGTAGAATTATAAACATAATACCTTAATCCATTTGTCATAGTTGAAAGTGGGGTAAGGCTAACAAAGGGGGCGGAGTTATATGCTTTTGTATAATTAATTTGAATAGCGTGATACTCACCAGCAGCTATAGTTGGGGTCAATGCCATATTTAATGTTGCTTGTCCTCTAACATCATTTGATCCATTCATTAAACTATAAGAAGCAATAGAAAATGAGCTGCCAAAACCATTGCCTATAGTTGTAGTTGGCATAGCAGAGGCAAATGCTTTTATATGTCCCTCATCAATCAATAAACTTACCGGCCCTGAGGCAGCCGTGTTACTTGCTTTAACTGAAGCGGCACTATTATTTGTACTTATGTTTAATGCTTCGAATGAATTAGAGGGGTTTGAATTTACAACTTGAACTACATTACCGGTAGCAGATCCTGCTTTTTCAAAAAGAGCAGTTGTTGAATAACCAAAACTTGATGCGTAAATCGATCTGCCTCCTTGAGAAAAAACATTTATTCCATCACCACTCCCCCCATTATTAATGTATGTATTTATAGCAGTACTAGTAAAACTACTAAATAAAGCAGCGCTTCCGGAACTTCCATTTAATTGAAGAGCATAGCCCCCCGTACCACTATTGTTTGCATAAATTGTTGGAGAAGATCCATTTGAATTTTGGGCATAAATAGCAGATCCACTAGATCCATTATTAACGTTTATAGTAGCAAAAGAAGAGTTGCTATTTGCATTAATAGCTTTACCGCTATTAGACATTACTTGAATACCATCACCAGTCCCCCCATTATTAATGTAGGTATTCGCAAGGGTGCTAGTAAAGTAACTAAATAACGCACCTCCAGTGCCACTAGCATTAAGTGTTAACGCATAATTGCTACCTAAGGCATTTGCATAAATTGTTGAATACATAGCGCTGTTATTTTGAAATACTCCGGCCGAACCGCTTCCTGAATTAGCTACTATTGCATTTCCTGCTCCTATATTTTTTGTAGTAAAAGCTGTATTGGTACTAGCTCCTACTGCAGAAATTGCCATACCAGAAGATTGTACATCTAACTGCGCCGCAGGAGAGGGATTACCAATACCTACACTATATGCAGTGCTTGTAGGTACGAGTGTATTACCATTCAATGACCAATAATTACTTGCTGCTGGAATTGTAATACTGTTTGAAGGGCTTCCTAGTGTTATAATAGAACCACCGGTAATTCCTAAACTTGGGGTAGCAACATTACTTGATGTCCATTGTGAGCCTGAATACACAAGTGCTTGCCCTGCAGCCGGTGCCGAAGGGCTTACAGAATAATTTTGCAGTTTAACTACCGTATTTAAACTAGTTGTTCCAACTACATCGCCTGATAAGCTCATAGAGGTAAGTGAGCCGGGGGTCCAACTACTGCCATCATACATAAGCGACTGCCCTATTGTAGGATTAATAGCGCTTAAAGGCGTATTTCTTAAAACAACAATGGTATTAGAGTTTGCAGGACCAATTACATTGCCCGAAAAAACAGGTGCTGCCGGTGGGGTATTAGGCACCCAAGCACTGCCATTGTAACTAAGCACTTGCCCTGAAGAAGGACTTGGCGCATTTACCGGAATATTTTGAATAGATGAAATTGTATTGGAGCCAATGGGTCCGGTTACATCACCATTTAAATTGCTTGGTGTAGCTGTTATGCTTACAGTATTTCCGCCAACACTCAACACACTGCCGGAGTATGAAACAGCAGGGGGCGGTGCATATAAGGCATAGGGTACGCTCAGTAATTGTTGGCGATTAAGTGGGTTGCCATTAATTGTAACTTCCATATAATAAGGCCCATTTGCCCACACTACAGAAGTTAAACTAACAATACTGCCAATTTGGTGTGTAAACACACCTGTTACACTATTACTTACAACGGTAGTAGGCTCTGTATATATTGCCGTTCCGCCACTAGGGCTTTGGTATATATTAAAAACTAAATTAATGCTTTGCCCCAACATAGGATTACCCGCTGCATCACGTGCTATGCCTTGATAATTTATTAGTTGTGGAGGATTTTGTGAAAACAAACTTAAACAACTAATTGCAAAACTTAGAAAAAATATTTTTCTCATTTTTTGTATTTTTATGTAAAAATAATAAAATTTTAATAAAAACAAATTTTTACTCTGCCAATTAGCATTAAGCAAAACAATAAAAGCAATTGCAATTAAATTTTTAAATTTGCAATTTAAATACATGGAATTAAATACATTAACTGCAATTTCGCCAATTGACGGAAGATACAGAAAAACAACCTTAGCGTTAGCCCCCTATTTTTCAGAATTTGGTTTGATAAAGTACAGAGTTTTGATAGAGGTAGAGTATCTTATTGAATTAAGCAAACTGGGCTTACCGCAATTAAAGTCACTCACAAAATCGCAAATAACTCAGCTAAAAAACATTTATCTTACTTTTTCTGAAACAGATGCAATAGCAATAAAAGAGATTGAGAAAACTACTAACCACGATGTAAAAGCCGTTGAATATTTTTTAAAAGAACAACTAAAAAAATTAAGTTTAAATGCTGTGCTTGAGTTTGTTCATTTTGGATTAACCTCACAAGATATCAATAATACAGCCATTCCTTTGAGCTTATACGAGGCCAACAAAAATGAATTAATACCATTAATTAATAAATTAAACGACCATGTTTTAAGTGTATCAAAAAATTGGAAAAACGTAAGTTTATTAGCTCGCACACATGGTCAACCGGCATCACCTACTATACTAGGGAAAGAGTTTTGTGTTTTTTACGAGCGTATAGCAAAGCAGTTACAGTTATTAAATGCTATTCCTTTTGCTGCAAAATTTGGTGGAGCAACCGGTAATTTTAATGCACACCACATTGCATATCCTAAAATCGATTGGGTAAAATTTGGAAATAATTTTGTAAATAACACTTTAGGTTTACAGCGTTCGCAGTTTACTACACAAATTGAACATTACGATATGTTGGCTGCTTATTGCGATGCCATAAAACGCATTAATACCATATTGATTGATTTTTGTAGAGATATTTGGACGTATATTAGCTTAGATTATTTTAAACAAGTACTTAAACCGGGTGAAGTAGGCAGTAGCGCCATGCCACACAAAGTAAACCCAATTGATTTTGAAAATGCCGAAGGTAATTTAGGAATTGCTAATGCGCTATTAGAACATTTATCTGCAAAACTTCCTATATCACGCTTACAAAGAGATTTAACAGATAGTACAGTGTTAAGAAATTTAGGAGTCCCTTTAGCGCACAGTATTATTAGTTATCAGAGCATTCTTAAAGGCTTAAATAAATTGATTATAAATTTACCTAAAATTGAATCGGACTTAAATGATAACTGGGCAGTAGTTGCCGAAGCCATTCAAACCATATTAAGGCGCGAAGGCTATCCAAAACCTTACGAAGCTTTAAAAGATTTAACTCGTACTAATACTCAAATTACATCAGAAACAATTAAACTGTTTATTGATAGTTTAAAAATTAATGACGATGTGAAAAATGAAATGCGGAAAATAACTCCCAATAACTATGTAGGAATTACCCCTGAATATTAAAATGGAAAAAGTTTGGACATATACAATTAGCAAAGAATTAACCCCACAGCAGTTAAATGAAATTACAGCGCAAGGGATTGAGTTTACAAAAAACTGGACAGCTCATGACAACCAACTAACAGCAGAATTTAGTGTTTTTAAAAACAGAATAATTATTGTTAAAGCAAACGAAAAAATATATGAAGCTTCGGGCTGTAGTATAGATAAGCTTTTGCGCTTTATTAAAAAACTAGAACAAGAGTTTGATATAACTTTACTAAACAGATTACTTGTTCCGGTAAAAACAGAAGTCGGTGTTAATGTGTTTCATAAGGCGGAAATAAAAGAAAAAATAGCAAGCGGTCAATTATCTGAAAACTCTATCATTTTTAATACATCTGTTTCAAACTCTAATGAATTAAGTAATTGGGAACAGGAAATAAAAAATTCATGGTTAAAAAACACTTTATCATAAATATAAGTTAAAAAGCATGCAAAAAAATCCGATAGGCGTTTTTGACAGTGGTTTTGGCGGATTAACTGTTTTAAAAGAATTTGTAAAACAAATGCCTAAGTACGATTATTTATATTTTGGCGACAATGCTCGCGCCCCCTATGGTTCAAGAAGTTTTGAAACGGTTTATCACTATACTTTAGAATGTGTAAAACACTTGTTCAATTTAAATTGCAACTTAGTTATTTTAGCTTGTAATACAGCTTCGGCAAAAGCGTTAAGAACAATTCAACAAAAAGATTTACCAATAATTGCTCCTGATAAGCGTGTGCTAGGGGTCATTAGGCCAACAACTGAAATAATTGGAAATTTGTCAAAAACAAAACATATTGGTATTTTAGGAACAAGCGGTACTATAAATTCAGAATCTTATTTGGTTGAAATTGAAAAGTTTTTTCCGGAAGTAAAAGTGTATCAAGAGGCTTGCCCAATGTGGGTTCCATTAATTGAAAATAATGAAATTAATACTCCCGCTTGCGATTATTTTATAGAGCGCCATATCAATAATTTATTAGCAATGTCAAATAAAATTGATGTTATAGTGCTTGGTTGCACCCACTATCCTTTAATTGAAGCTAAAATAAAAAAGTATTTACCTAAAAACATAACTATAATTTGGCAGGGACCTATTGTAGCAAATGCTTTGAGTAATTATTTAAATCGCCACCCCGAAATCGATTCGGTTTGTTCAAAACAAAATACCCAACGTTTCTTAACTACAGATAGCGCTTTAACTTTTAACAATGCAGCAAAATTATTTTTTGGGAGCGAAATAAAGGCAGAAACAATTTATTTTTAAAGATTATAATCTATGGACAGTATTCAAAATAAAGTAGCGCAAAGCGGTATTATTACAATTGATTTGGAATTGCTACTCCCAAGCGAAGAACGGATTTTATTTGACATTAAATTTTTATTGTTTCAAGAATTAATGTTACGCGAAAAAGATTTGCGTGATTTTATTAAAACACATCAATGGGCGCAATACCAAAATAAATATGTGGCTTTGCATTGCACTAACGATGCAATTGTTCCCACTTGGGCATTTATGCTTATTGCCTTAGCGCTTGAACCATTCGCAAAAAAAATAGTTTACGGCACACTGCAAGAATTAGAAACCGAACTTTTGATAGAGGCTATAAATAAGATGAATGTTGAGGAGTATAAAGGTATGCGAGTTGTAATAAAGGGCTGTGGAGAAAAAGAAATTTCAAAAAATGTGTATGTGAAAATTTCTACACTATTGAAGCCTCACGTAAAAAGTATTATGTACGGTGAGCCTTGTAGCACGGTGCCTTTATATAAAAACAACAAGTAGGTTAAACTAAAACATAATTACGCTCGATATAACAAAAAAAACACTTGCCCCCTTTTACTTTGCAGGGCTATAATTTGAATTTTTAATAATTCAATTTGTTATTTTTGCACTTGTATAATTTCGTTTTTTGTACAAATAAGTTAATCCCAAATCATGCATTAGAGTTTAAGGGATTAAAATAATTGCCAATAAACCCCAACCTTTGGCAATAAAATTACCATCACCAGTGGTTAGATGCTCTTTTTAAAATTGTTCCAAAACAAAAAGCTCCTTACTTTTTTTCTAATGCATAATATGGGTTAATACTATTTTAAATGATTTGACAATTTGCGATAAAATATTATTTAGCGCGGATTTTTTTAATTATACCAAGTGCAAATATATTTTACTCTAAAGACGCGAAATTATTTTTTGCTTAGGCGATGAAAATTTTTTTGCACAGCAAGGACTACGGAAATATTTTTTGAGAAAATATAAATGAAAAACAACAAGTAGATTGGGCTACAATACATCCGCACTTGGTGTTAGCTTTACATTTCAAAAAACGCAAATAAAAGTGTCTTACAATAGGCTTGTAGGAGGAAACAAAAATTTTTTTCATCATTCTCGAACTGAAAATACAGATTAAAAGTTTGTACCTCTGAGATAAATAAAAAAGGGCAACAATTATTTTATGAATTGTTGCCCTGTGGTGTGGGAGCTACAGGGTTCGAACCTGTGACCCCCTGCTTGTAAGGCAGGTGCTCTGAACCAGCTGAGCTAAGCTCCCTTTTATTTGGGTGTGCAAATGTATAATTTAATTTATACTTTACAAAATTTATTGCGAAATTCCTGTGTCAGGAATCAACATTCCGTCAACTAAAATTCTTCCGCAGTGTTCACACACTATAATTTTTTTATTTGTACGAATGTCTAATTGGCGCTGAGGTGGTATTTTATTAAAACAGCCTCCGCACGCATCACGGTCAACAGGTACTACTGCCAGTCCGTTGCGGGTATTTGAGCGAATGCGTCTGTACGCATTTAATAAACGGTCTTCAATACCTTTCGATGCTTTTTCACTTTGCTCTAATAAATCTTTCTCTTCTTTTTCGGTTTCAGAAATAATTTCGTCTAGCTCGCTTTTTTTAATTTTTAAATCTTTATTGCGATCTTCAAACTCATGCTTGCTTTTTTCAAGAATACCGTCTTTTAGCGTAAGGCCATGTTGAGCTTCTTTAATACGTTTTTCAGCTAATTCAATTTCTAATTTTTGAAACTCAATTTCTTTAGTAATTGCATCAAACTCGCGGTTATTACGAACTTTACTTTGTTGCGCTTCGTATTTTTTTATGTTAGCGTGAAACTCTTTAATTGCTTGTTTTTTATCTGCAATTTGTTTTGTTAAATCTTCTACTTCGTCTGAAGCATTTTTTAAACGCGTTTCTAAACCTGCAACGGTGTCTTCTAAGTCGTTTACTTCAAGGGGCAATTCGCCTCTTATTGTTCTTAAACGATCTACTTTGCTGTCGATTAATTGTAATTCGTACAATGCTTTTAATTTTCCTTCAACTGAAGCATCTATTTTTTCTTTTATTTTTGCGCTCATTTTTATAAAAAATATCTTACAGGGTTAGTGTCTGTTTTTGATAAATGGACTGCAAATTTAGGAAATTTTTTTAATATAACCTCTTTAAATATTTCCGGGGTAAATTGTTCAGTTTCAAAATGTCCGGCATCAATGAGTAAAATCTTTTTTTCTGCGTCAAAATATTCGTGGTACTTTATATCAGCGGTTAAAAAGACTTCAGCCCCTGCTTTAATAGCTGTTTTTGTTAAAAAACTACCGCTTCCGCCGCAAATTGCAATTTTTTTAATGAGTTTTTGAGTAAAAACAGTGTGTTTTAACACTTTACAGTTTAATTTTTGTTTTATGAGCTTAAGCAAATCAGCTTCACTTAAGGCTTTGTTAAATTCTGCTATTAAGCCACTGCCAATAGTTGAGCTTGTGTTTTTAAGGGGATAAATATCGTAAGCAACTTCTTCGTATGGGTGACTATTTATTAAAGCAGAAATTACTTTATTGCAATTATAAGCATATAAAACGGTTTCAATTTTAATCTCTTCTTCACTGCTTAAATGATTCTTTTTTCCTACAAATGGTTTTGTTTCGTTATTTCCTTTAAATGTGCCGATACCGTTAGTATTAAAGCTGCAATTGTCATAATTGCCTATACTGCCACAACCTGCATCAAATAAGGCACTTAAAACTATTTGATGGTGCGATTTTGGAACAAAAGCGCTTAATTTAAGTAATTGATTTTGTTTTGGAGCAAGGGTTTTAATTGGCTTTGCGCCAAGTTTTGTTGCTATTTTATAATTTACGCCATTAGCTACATTGTCAAAATTAGTATGGGCGGCATATATAGCAATATTGTGCTTAATGGCTTTTAAAATTGTTTTTTCAACGTAATTAGCGCCGGTAATTTTTTTTAAACCCTTAAATAATATAGGGTGGTGGGCAATTATTAAATTACATTTTTTTTAATGGCTTCAGTTACTGTGTCTTCTGTGCAATCGAGCGACAATAAAGCTGCATTACAAGTATCGGCAGGGTATCCTACAATTAAGCCGCAATTATCATAATCTTCTTGTAGGTAAGTAGGAGCAAATTGCTCCATTTCAGCTATAATTTCAGCAATTTGCAATTTTGAAGTTAAAAACTAATTGTATTAATCAATTTTTGATTTATGATCTTCAATATTTGCAAGTTCTTTTAAGGCGTTAAATATTGCACTTTCAGCTTTGTAAGCTGAGCTTTGCATAATTTGGGCTTGCATCATTTTAAAATCTTGTTGCTGAGTGTTTTCGGCTAAACTATTTACTTTAGCAACAAAAACACCATTTTCACCGGTTACGATCTTGCTAGTTGCGCCATTTTTTAAGCCTACAATTGTTCCTACTAAAATATCGTCATGGCCAACACCTTCAATGTTATGACTGGCTAAAACAAATTTCTCTTGTGTTTGTACTTGTAAGTTTAATTTACCGGCAATTTGTTCAGGTGAAGTTCCCGCGTTTTTAAATTCATTACTAAACATTTCGGCCTTTTTCTGTATAATAACTTTGGCTTTTACTTCATTTTTAACAACATCTAAAGGTAATGTGCCTTTGTTTTTAATAGCAGCCAATTTCACAACAACATGTTTATCAGGAAGAGAAAATACTGATACGTCTCCGGTGTTTGCTGTGTATGCCCAGCGTACAATTTCTTTTGCGCTTTCAACACCGGGAAACATTCTGTCGCTTTCTCTTACATTATCGGCAATACGTTTGGTTAGTTTTTCTTTTTCTACACCTTTATCAAATAATTCGCCGGTATTGTGCTGTCCTGCAAATTCGCTCGCTTTTGCAAATGTTTGTTGGTTGGTTTCATCGCTTGGCGTTATTAGTTTAAATATTTGAGCTATTTTATATGATTCATGGTGTGTTTTTGAAACATCAAGCACCTCTATAATATGATAACCAAATTGTGTTTGAACAGCAGTAATATTACCCTTTTCACCTGTTAAACCCGCCATTTTAAAGGGCTCAACAAAACCTTTATTTTCGTCAAACCAACCGTAATCACCGCCTTTATCTCTGCTTCCAAAATCATCGCTAAATGTTTTTACGAGTGTATCAAATGTAACTTTCTTCTCTTTAATTAAAGTAATTAAACTATCGGCTTGGCGCTTAGCCTGGGCAAGCGTGCGTTTAGGTTGGTTAGTTTGTGGGTCTGTAATACCAACTAAAATATGACGAACTCTGCAGCTATCAGCTAAATTTTGAATTTTTTCGAGTTTGTAAATTTTAAAATAAGCCCCTTCGTTGTATGGACCAAAAACGCTTCCAATGGGTGATGTGTAAATTGACGAATCACGCACAATCATTGTTTTGTGTGTAAAGTCTTGAATTGTAATAGCTCCATTTTCTGATTCTTGTTGAATAAAAGTGCTATCTTCAGATAGTGTTTTTTGGCTTTTAAAGCCTTCGGCGGTTCTAACAGCGTCTTTTTGTATGTCCTCTAAATCTTTAGCGCTTGGCACTACGTTAAACGAAATAAATTCTAAAGAGCGAGTGGCTTCTGGGTTATTAAATTCGTATGAATTTTCTTTGTAATATTTTTCAATGTCGTTTTCGGTAACTTTAACTGCGCTATCACTAACCGCATCAAAACGTTTCATAACATAAGAAACATTTGCGGTTGTAGTTTGTTCGGCTAAAATATGTTTGGCTTCGGCTGATGTTACATAAACAGCTTTTGAAATTAGAGCAGAGTACTTTTGAGCAATGCGCATTTGTCTAACCTCTTCTTCCATTTGCTTTACAGCCATTTCTTGGTCGCCTTGTATGTTTTGAATAGCATTTTTCCATTTATTTACGTCTAAGCTGCCATCTGGTCTTGCAAATTGCTCAATTATTTTTCCGGTTTTTTGATCGGAAATTCTTTGTAACACTGATTGAGCAGGGGCAACAATTACATTTTGATAAAGTTCATCAGCGCCTACAATAATTCCAATTTTTTCGTATTGAGGTTTTATGGCGTATTCAGATACGTATTGATTCCAAACGTAATCAACTATTTGAGAGCGTGTATTATCGTCAATCTCTTTGCCGCTGTTTTGGCGATACATATTTACTTGATTTTCTACACGTTGGGCAAATTCGTTACGGTCAATTTTTTTACCGTTAATTTTACCAACATTCATAACATCGCCACCAAATAGTGTTTGGCCAAAGCCAAAAAAGTTTTCGAGTATAAAAATAATTAGTGGCACGCCTATAATGCCTACAACTAAAGTAGGGTGAGTACGTATCCACTCTAAAAAACTTACATTTTTCTTCTCAGTTATCTGGTTTTCAGATGTGTTTTGGTTTTTTTTATTTTTGCTCATTTGTTAATGGTAAAATTTTAAGGGTTGCAAATATAGTGTATTTTTTCGTGAAAAGAAACAGATTTTACGCCATTTTCTAAAAAAAGAAGCTTTTTGTTTTAATTTTTAGAAAACCCCTATTTTTCAACGTCGGCTACAACGCTAATGCTTACTCCCACTTGCTCTGTCCTCCAATTGTCGTGGCTTGTTTTGCGCACATACACTTTATCGAGAAGTAGTTTTGCACAAAAATAAAGCTCCCCTTTACCTAAATCTTTAATATGCTCCAACGTTACTAAAAAATCACCATCTATGTTAATATTTTTGCTTTTTAAATCAACCTCAAAGCCTTCTTTAATGGCACTTTTTGGTATTTTTACATAAATGGGGGTGGTTAAAATATTTTCAAAAGCAAGCTTGCCCAGTGATTTGTAAATATTTAATCTGTAAAATACTGTGTCGTATGAGCAAAAAGCAATATTAATATTTACTTTTTTTAAGAAAGCTGTTTTTTTCACTTTCATAAGCGTTCCCATTTCGTAACCCAGTATATTATCTTTAAAGCCGGCCGAAATCATCTTTGATTTAGTGGCTACGCCTAAAGTTTTTTCTTTATATGTTTTAGGCTTAACCACAACTTCTGATAATAAATTTATTTTTTCTTCGAGCAATAATTGGTTGGCATTGTTTTTCCTTAAATCACTCACCTTTACAAGCAGTGGCTTAAAGCCAATCATAGTAAACAAAATGGTATCTGAATTGTGCTTTGCATCAACGTAAAAATTAAATTTTCCGTCCTCATCTGAAACAGTTCCAACACCTTTTCCCATAATGCCAATATTGGCAAATTCAACTGCTTTTTTGGTGGTAGAATTAATAATTCTTCCTTGAATATTTTGGCCAAAACTTAATTTACAAAACAGTAAAGCAAATAAACTTAGCGTACATTTCATTTTGCTAAAGTAATAAAAGTAAAAAAATATACTAATAAAATCGTTTTAGGCGAAAAAAATTGCTAAATTAGTATCCATGAAGAAGGTAGTTTTTTTACTCTTATTGATATATATTATTTGTGGATTTAGGGTTAGTAAAAAAAATCAACTGTTTACTCAGCCCACCGTTGGTTTAGGTTTAGGCAACAAAGCGCCTAATATTTTACTCCCAAATTTAAATGATTCGTTAATTGAGTTGTGGAAATTACCAAACACATTAGTGCTTATAGATTTTTGGGCTAGTTGGTGTGCGCCTTGCAGGGCAGAGAACCCTAATGTTGTTAAATTATTTAATGAGTTTAAAGAGAAGGGTTTTTCAGTGTTTTCAGTATCGCTTGATATGGATAAACACAAGTGGGCAGATGCAATTACAAAAGATAAATTAGTTTGGTCCTATCATGTGTGTGATTTTAAAATGTGGAACAGTAGTGCCGTGAAAGACTATGCGGTGCAAGGCATTCCAACAAATGTATTAATAGATAAAAACGGAATTATTATTGCAAAAAATTTAACAAGTAAAAAGTTAATAACTTTTATTCGCAAGTACTATGAAACGAGTTAATCATTTACATTTGTTAATAATCAATTTTTATTGAGTGAAAAGAATTTTAATAATAGTTAATTTATTTTTATGTTTTAGTGGCATTGCGCAATTAAATATTGGTGATAAGGCTCAGCCTTTTGTGCTTCAGGTGCAACAAAACTCACAGCAAAGTTTTGTAATGCCTTATTTGAACAGAATTGTACTATTACATTTTTGGAGCTCGTCATTTAGCAAATCAAAAGCAAATAACAAAACGCTTAATCGCTTGGCGGGTCGCTACAAAAACACTCTATACCGCAATGCCGAAGGTTTTGAAGTTATTGCAGTTGCAGTGCAGAGCGATAAAAAAGCTTGGAACGAAAGTATTGCTGCCGATTCGCTTACAAATTTTATTAATACAATTGCCGTAAGGGGTTATAACGATGATGTGTGCAAAAAGTACAATATAACACAATTACCAAACGATATTTTAATTGATGAGTATGGCACTGTAATTTCGATTAACCCACGTATGCGAGACTTAGAAAATATTTTAGATGAACGAAAAAACTTTCAACCGGTAAAGAAAGATGTTATTGGTTATTTAGCGCTTGAATCAAATAAGAATGAATTGTTTAAATATACAAACCTTTATTTATTTGATGCCTATGGCGATTCTGTTGCCTTAAGCAATACAAACGACAAAGGAAAATTCACATTTCACGACGTTAAACTAAATCAAGATTTTATTTTAAAAGTAGATAATAAAGTTAATCTAACCACCAGCGACCCAATGGCACTTTACACTAATTATGGCGAATTAATTGCTTTAGGTAAAAACAACGATAAAGGCACTGTGTTTTTTATTCCATCAAACATGAGTTTTAAACTAACTGAAGATGCACAGAGCGACCAATCGTTAAATGGCGATATAAAACAAATAAGTGTAGTTAAAAACCTAGTGTTTAAAAATAATGGTAAGGAACTTACTATTAAAGATGAAACAGAGTTAAACGCAATTGTTCAAATATTGGCAAAAAATAAAAATTTACGTGCAGACTTGTACACCCACACCGATGAAAAAGCTGACGCAAAAGCCGCCATGGAACTTACAACTAACCAAGCCGAAACAGTAAAAAATTATTTAATTAAAAAAGGAATTGTAGCAAACCGCTTAAACTCTGTTGCAAAAGGAAATCGAGAACCAAGAAAATCATGTAAAGCCGTGAGTGAGTGTAAGGAAGAAGATCATAAGATTAACAGACGAGTGGAATTTCTTATTTATAAAAACTGACAAATTAACACCTAAAAAATTATGGCAATAAAATTGATTCTAATATAATTAGAGGATAATAACTATTGACATGAACGAAAATATTGAGAAAGAACAGCATTTTGAGAAGGACTTAAACCAACAAGGTGACATAAAATCAGATGAAAGTCAGCAACAAACTGCCGAAAAGTCGGTAATTAACGAAAATGAAGCACCCGAATCAACTGAAAATTTAACTCAGAATTATGATAAGCAAATATCAGAGTTGAATGATAAATATTTAAGATTGTACTCAGAATTTGAAAACTATCGCAAACGTTCGTTAAAGGAAAAATCAGATATTATAAAAAGTGCCGGCGAAGATATACTTAAAGCAATGTTGCCCGTGCTCGATGATTTTGAAAGAGCAATCAAACAAAATGAAAAAACAGATGATATTACTGTCATTAAAGATGGCTTTAATCTTATTCATAATAAATTTAAACAAACTACACAGCAAAAAGGCTTGCAAGAATACACTTGTGTAGGTTTACCTTTTGATTCAGATGTTATGGAAGCAATTACTCAAATACCAGCAAGCGATCCATCTCAAAAAAATACGGTAATTGACGAAATTGAAAAATGTTATAAGCTTGGCGATAAAGTTATTCGCTTTGCAAAAGTTGTGATAGCCCAATAAAAATAAAATGAGCAAACGAGATTATTACGAAATATTAGGCGTTGAAAAAAATGCAAGCGATGATGAAATAAAAAAAGCTTACCGAAAATTAGCAATTAAATTTCATCCGGATAAAAACCCTGGCGATAAAACGGCAGAGGATAAATTTAAAGAAGCAGCTGAAGCTTATGAGGTGCTGAGTAACCCTGAAAAACGCCAACGATATAATCAATTTGGGCATGCAGGCATGAGTGGTGCAGCCGGCGGCGGTTATGGCGGCGGTATGAATATGGATGACATATTTAGCCAATTTGGAGATATTTTTGGCGGCGCATTTGGTTTTGGTGGTGGTGGACAAAGGGGCGGCGGAAGACGTATGACTAAAGGCAGTAACTTAAGGGTTAAAGTAAAATTAAATTTACAAGAAATTGCCAATGGCGTTGAAAAGAAAATAAAAGTAAACAAATTTGTTTCGTGCGGAACCTGCAATGGCAGTGGAGCTAAAAACGGGCAATACGACACCTGTCGTAAATGCAACGGCTCAGGTGTTGAAGTTAGGGTACAGCAAACTATTTTGGGAGCTATGCAAACTCAAACAACTTGCAGCGCTTGCAGTGGCGAAGGAAGAATTGTTAAAGATAAATGTAACACTTGCCATGGCGATGGTATTGTGCGTGGCGAAGAGGTTATAAGCATACAAGTACCCGCAGGTGTTGCAGGGGGAATGCAGCTAAGTATGGGTGGTAAGGGTAACGCTGCGCCTCGCGGAGGTATTAATGGCGACCTATTAGTTTTGATTGAAGAAGAAGAGCACTTGCAGTTGAAGCGTGAAGGGAGCCATTTGCTTTACAGTCTTTATATCAGCATACCAGATGCTGTTTTAGGAAATAGTTTTGAAATCCCAACGGTTGAGGGAAAGGCAAAAATTAAAATCGACCCGGGTACACAATCCGGCAAAGTACTGCGCTTAAAAGGAAAGGGATTACCCGATGTAAATTCTTACGGCAAAGGCGATTTGTTGGTTGAAATAAGCGTATATACGCCTACAAACCTTAGTGGCGATGAGAAAAAAATAATTGAACAATTCCGAGCGTCAAAAAACTTTGAGCCAAGCCCCGGCAAAAAAGAAAAAGGTTTTTTCGATAGAATGAAAGAATATTTTGAATAAGCCTTATTAAAAGGCAGTAGGTGGCATGGCATCAGTTACAAGATAATGACCTATGCGAGTTCTTCTTAGTTCAGTTAAATGAGCCCCGCTGTTTAATGCAAGCCCAAAATCGCGTGCAATACTACGAATGTATGTGCCTTTGCTACACACAATTTTAAAATTTACAAGAGGAAATGAAATATTAGTAATTTCAAAATCTGAAATAACTACGTCTCTTTCTTTTAGTTCGGTTGTTCCTCCTTCACGAGCAATTTCATAGGCTCTTCGCCCATTAACCATAACGGCACTAAATATGGGAGGCACTTGTTTAAGCGATCCTGTAAATTGTTTTGATGTATTAAGTATTAATTCCGATGTAATATGAGCGGTGTTAAATGTTTTATCTATTGGCTTTTCTAAATCAAAACACGGTGTAGTTGCACCAATAAAAAAAGTGCCGGTATATTCTTTTTCTAAACCCATAAACTCATTTATAAGTTTAGTTTTTTTGCCGGTGCAAACTAAAAGGAGTCCTGTTGCAAGCGGATCGAGTGTGCCTGCATGACCAATTTTAGGTTTAATTTTTTGTTCGTTTATTAATAGTGAAGAGTGATTTTTGATGAGGTATTTAATTTTATTAACCGCTTGAAAACTACTCCATTTATAGGGTTTGTCAACCAATAGTAACTCGCCATTATAAAAATCAAAGTTCATTATATTGCCCCTAAAACAGCTTTTACTAATCCTAAGTCATCAAAACTTTGGGGTTTTACATAAGATTTAATTTTATTTCTTTCGAGCTCTTTACCCGTAGAATCACCCATTGCAACAATTTTAGTGTTTGCTTGAATTTTATTTTTCTTTAAAAAAGCAGTAACATTACTTGGGCTTGTAAACACAATTACATCATAAGCATCATCAATTTTGACAATATTTTCAATAGTATGGTAAACAAACATATTTAAAACATTTTCTTTTTTTGTCATTTGCCATTGAATGCTTTGCATGCTATCTTTTGCAATAGGAAACAGCACTTTACCTGCACCAACTTTTGCTGCAAATTGTTTTCCTATTAGTTTAGTATCGGTTGATGAACCAATAAAATCTGCTCTGTAACCGTATTTTCTAAGTTCGGCCGATGTTGATGAGCCAACACATGCAAATTTTACATTTTCAGGTAGTTTTGGTTTTTGTATTAAAAAGTATTTTACGCCGTGTTTGCTGCTAAAAAATATCCAGTCAACTTTAGGAATTTCTTTAAGGGCAATTGCTTTAAAATCTATTAAACTATTTCCGGTAACGGCATGGCCAAGTTTATGCAGGGCTTTAAAAAAGTAATCGTTTTTATTATTATTTTTAGTTATAAAAATTTTTTTGCTTTGATGGGCATTAATTCTATCTACGATGTTGTGAGCTAGGCCATCTGTATTCGTAGTTTCAAAGCAATATTGTAAAGGTTGTTCATTCCAATTTTTTGCAACACTCACGTGTACTTTAAAACGTAAACGATCATCATCTTCTTCTGTTTCACAAAATGCGCCTAATGGCATTAGGCAACCACCCTCTAACAGTTTTAAGATAGTTCTTTCTATGTTAATGCGTACGAATACATCAAAATCATTGAGTTTGTCAATTGTTGAAATAAGTTCATCGTCATTTTCTCTAGTTTGCCAAGCAAGTACGCCTTGTGATGGAGCAGGAACAAATTCAGACGGGTTTAAATATTCAGTATAAAAATCCTCTAAGTCTATTTCTAAGCGTTCAATTCCTGCTGCTGCAAGCAATATGGCATCAAATTGTTTTTCTTTTAATTTTTCAATTCGTGTGGGCACGTTTCCCCTTAAATCAAGTAATTCAACATCATCTCTAAATGCAAGCAGTTGTGATTTTCGACGTGATGACGAGGTTCCAACTTTTGCTTGAAGTTTTAAATTGAATTTTTGATTTTCATCAACACATTCTTTTCTGATGATTAAAATATCTCGGGGGTCTTCACGTTTGCTAACGCCTGCAATAATCAATCCATCGGGCAACGAGGTTGGCAAATCTTTGTGTGAATGAACGGCTAAATCTATTTCTTTATTTAACAAGGCTTCTTCAAGTTCTTTTGTAAAAAAACCTTTGCCTTCAATTTTGTCAAAACTTGTGTTCCATTCTTGAGTTTTATCACCTACGGTCGAAATAATTTTTATTTCAACTTCTTTTCCTAATTTTTCGAGTAAATTTTTAGTGTAATTGGCTTGCCATAAAGCAAGTTTGCTGCCACGTGTGCCTATAATTATTTTTGTTTTCAAACTAATTTAATTGCGAGGTTTCAAAAGTAATTCTTTTGCTGTTTTAATGGCAACGGCATTGTATTTTTTTTCGATATAGTTTAAAACTTTTTCAATAACTATTTTCCCGTTTTCATCTAGGGTATCTATTTCTTTAGCAAAAACTTCAGAAAGAGCTAATTGATTAATGGCTTTAACTTGTTTAGGAATTTCTCCAAAGGCTAATTCAATTCTTCTTTCTTTATGCAATTGGTTAAACTCTGTTATTTTTTCTGAAATAATTTTTTCACACTTTTCTATTTCGTTTTTGCGTAGCTCAATGTTTTGTTCGGCTTTGTTTTTTAAGCTGGTTATATTAATGTAGTGTAAGGTGTTTAATTCCGCTACTTCTTTTGAAACATTTGATGGCATTGATAGGTCAACAATTACTTTTTTTGATTTGTCGCCACCTAGTAAGTTTTTATAAGTATCGTGATTAATAATAATACCTGTATGGGCTGTGCAAATAATTATTACATCAAAGCCCCCTTTATAATTATTTAGCTCATTAAGCGAGTAAATGTTTGCGTCAAGTGCTTTGGCTAAGTTGGAGGCGTTACTAACAGTTCGGTTAAAAATAATAAAGTTAGCGTACTTATGCTTCTTTAAATAATTTCCCATTAAAGTGTTGGTTTCACCGCTTCCTATGATTAAGAACCGATCGCTATTTTTAATGCCTATTTCTCGTAAGCGCCTGTAAGCAAGCGATACAATTGAAATTGGGTTTTTTGAAATATTGGTGTTAGTATAAATGTCTTTTGCAATTTCAATAGTTTGTTTAATTAACAGTCGAATAAAATCGCCGGTTAATTCTAGTGCTTGGCAGTTTTCGTATGCTTTTCTTACTTGAGTAATAATTTCACGTTCGCCAATTACTAATGAGTTTAAAGAAGACGCTACTTTAAATAAGTGCTTAACAGCTAACTCGTTTTGATATACTTCGGCTTGAGCGCAAAGTTCAATTAAATCTGAATTAGTTATGTTAGGAGAAATTATATTAATAATCTCTATAAGTGTAGAGCTGTTTAAAGGCAAATTGTTTTTTATATACAACTCAACTCGGTTACAAGTATTGAGGTATAAAAGCTCTTCAATTTTAAAATGTGATTTTAATGTGTTTAAAACTTCGACTTGTTTCTCGGTTGGAATGTGTAATAACCCCACCAAATTAAGCTGCAGGTTTTTATGAGAGAAACTTATAACTTTGAACGATTCCAATTTATACCACAAATATGGTATTAATGCTTGTTTTGTTTGTCATGGAAGTGTCATATATCAAATTATTTGCAATTAAAAAAGCCCTTTTTAAAAGGGCTTTTTTTTAACTTTTATTTTTTAAGTATGCTAGTTTTTCCATTAGAATTTTTCTGGCAATAAAAATTTTGTTTTTTACTGTTCCTAATGGAATTTGTAAATCATTTGCAATTTCTTCGTATTTATAACCGCTGTAATATTTTGAAAATGGTATTTTGTAATCGTCTTCAAGGTTTTTAATTTCATTTATTATCTGCTTTGCGTTAATTTTACTGTCACAATGGTCGTAACTATTTTGTTTAAAAGCTTCATTAAGTAATTTATCATCACCGCTCGAAATTAACTGCTTGGTTTTAATGTTTTTTTTATAAGAATTTATAAAAGTGTTTTTCATAATGGTAAAAAGCCAAGCTTTTAAATTGGTGTTTTCTCCAAATTTTTCGCGATAAGTAATTGCTTTTACATAAGTATCTTGTAACAAATCGTTTGCTTCATCACTGTTTTTAGTTAAGCTAATTGCAAAGTTTTTTAAAGCAAGCTTTTCAGCTATTATTTTTTTATTAAATTCAATCGTTATCATTATCATCTTATTTTATGCAAATTTACATCGTTTTGTTTAATATAATTGTTAAATAATTAAACAAAATAAATTATAAAATAATTAAAATATTGATAAACAAACAGTTAATTAAAATTTAGTTGCTATTTTTTATTTAGAAATTAATCAGTTTTAATACAAATAAATTAAAATTTTAAATTATTATTGGACTTCTAAAACTCTAAATGAAACAAAAATAAATGAGTAAATAAAATATTTACTTTTGTGTAAATGCCAAACCTTCTAAATAAAGACCCAAAAAAATTTATAATTATCAAAGGCGCTCGCCAGCACAATCTTAAAAATATAGATCTTGCCATCACACGAAATAATTTTACAGTAATTACGGGAGTTTCAGGATCCGGAAAATCGTCGTTAGCGTTTGATACTTTATATGCCGAGGGGCAAAGGCGTTATGTCGAAAGCTTGTCGGCTTACGCAAGGCAATTTTTAGGAAGACTCGAAAAACCTCAAGTGGATTATATTAAGGGAATTAGCCCTGCTATTGCTATTGAGCAAAAAGTTATTTCGCGCAATCCGCGAAGTACGGTTGGCACTGTTACCGAAATTTATGATTATTTAAAGCTTTTGTATGCGCGTGTTGGCCGAACGTATAGCCCAATAAGCGGAAAAGAAGTGCGCCGCCATAGCGTAAGCGATGTGGTAAATTATATTTTAAGTCTCCCGGAGGGGCAAAATGTTTTAATTGCAACTAAAATAAATTCAAGCAAAAACAAAAGTATCGAAAAACAGCTTGATTTGTACTCTCAGCAAGGTTTTTCAAGAGTAATATTTAATAACGAAATAAATAAAATTAATGCCCTTGATCCAAAAAAAATTAAATCAACTCAAGAGATTTTATTGCTTATTGACAGGTTGATTGTTGAGCCTGGTAACGATGATTTTGCAAATAGAACAGCCGACAGTGTTGACATTGCGTTTACCGAAGGTGCAGGAGTTATTGAGTTGTGGCAAATGCAAGAAAATGGCAAATATGCGATTAAACATTTTAGCAATTTGTTTGAGGCTGATGGAATGGCATTTGAAACTCCGGATTTAAAGTTTTTCAGTTTCAATAATCCCGTTGGCGCCTGCAAATTATGCGAAGGTTTTGGAAGTATTGTTGGCATTGACCCTGATTTAGTTATCCCAAACAAAAGTCTTTCGATGTATGAAGGGGCCATAGCATGCTGGAATGGCGAAGCCATGAGCTACTTTAAAAAAGAATTTTTAAAAAATGCACATAAATTTAATTTTCCGGTACATAAACCCTACATAAATTTAAGCGAAGAACAAAAAAAAGTGCTTTGGAGTGGCAACTCTTATTTTGAAGGCATAAATACTTTTTTTAAACACTTAGAAAAAGAAACCTATAAAATCCAATACAGGGTTATGCTTGCCCGCTATAGAGGTAAAACAAACTGCCCCGATTGCAATGGTACTCGGCTTCGGAAAGACGCTTCTTACGTAAAAATAAATAATAAACACATAAGCGAATTGGTTTTGTTGCCTGTATCTGAATTACTTTTGTTTTTTAATAACATAACTCTTAACGAGCATGATGCACAAGTAGCAAAGCGTTTACTTATTGAACTAAATAATCGTATTTCTTATTTGATAGATGTTGGTTTAGGATATTTAACGCTTAATCGTCTTGCAAATACATTAAGTGGTGGCGAGAGCCAGCGTATTAGTCTTGCTACTCAATTAGGAAGTTCACTCGTTGGAAGTTTATATATTTTAGATGAACCTAGCATTGGTCTTCACTCACGCGACACCCAAAAACTTATTAGTGTATTAAAAAAACTGCAAAAACAAGGCAATACAATTATAGTTGTTGAGCACGATGAAGATATTATGCGTGCTGCCGATGAATTAATTGATATTGGCCCGGAAGCCGGTTTTAAAGGCGGTGAATTAGTTTTTCAAGGCAACCATCAGCAGTTGCTTACCGAAGGTAAAAGTTTAACCGCATATTATTTAACCAACAAACTCAAAATTGAAGCCGCTACTAATAAAAGAAAGTGGACGGATTTTATTGAAATAAAAAATTTAAACGAAAATAATTTAAAAAATCTTAGCGTTAAATTTCCGCTAAACGTATTATGTTGCGTTACAGGCGTAAGCGGCAGCGGCAAATCAACATTAATAAAAAAAGGTTTAGTATCAGTATTACAAAAACAATTAGAAGGGTATTTCGACTCAGTTGACGCATCTCATTTAGTCGCAGGAGCTTATAAAAAAATTAAACAACTTGAGTATATTGATCAAAATCCAATTGGCAAATCTTCTCGCAGTAACCCCGTAACATATATTAAAGCGTATGATGATATTCGAACTATTTTTTCGGAGGTTCCTTTAAGTAGAGTAAGAAATTTTAAGCCGGGTTTTTTTAGTTTTAATGTTGAAGGTGGTCGCTGCGAAACCTGCCAAGGCGAAGGTGAAGTTACTATTGAAATGCAGTTTATGGCAAATATTCAACTTACCTGCGAGGCATGTAAAGGAAAGCGATTTAAAGAAGAAACACTTGAAATTAATTACAGAGGAAAAAATATTTATGACGTGCTTACTTTAACAGTTGATGAAGCCGTTGATTTTTTTTCAGAAGACAAAAAAGATAAAACGGCAATTAAAGTAGTTGAAAAATTAAATGCACTTCAATCGGTGGGACTTGGCTATGTTCAGCTAGGGCAAAGCAGTAGTACGCTTAGTGGGGGAGAAGCCCAACGTATTAAACTTTCAAGTTTTTTAACTCAAATAAATAATTCGCTGCCTACTTTATTTGTATTTGATGAACCAACAACGGGCTTACATTTTAATGATGTTGCAAAATTATTAAAATCGTTTAATGAGCTAATAAAAAGAGGACACAGCATAGTTGTCATTGAGCATAATCTTGATGTTGTTAAATGCGCCGACTGGATAATTGATTTGGGGCCGGAAGGTGGTGAAAAAGGTGGAAATATTGTTTTTGAAGGCACACCTGAACATTGTGCGCAATCAACCATTAGCATAACCGGACAATTCCTCTCAAAAAAAAACTAATTTAAGAAAAAAGCATATTGGTAGTTTAAAAAACTGCTTCTATCTAAAGCCATTTATTTAATTGACAAGTTAATATAATTGCTTAACTTTGACCCCCAGTTAACTTTAAACAATAAATTATGTCTCAATCTGTTATGGAAGTACAAGTACATGAAAGTATGTTTGATGCGGTATTAGCACGTTTAAATGCTGCAGCTAAATTAATGAATCTTAGTGATGAGGTATTGCAAGTTTTGCGTAATCCTCAAAAAGAAGTAAAAGTGAGTTTACCTATTACAATGGATAGCGGAAAAATTCAAATTTTTGAAGGCTATCGTACAGTGCATAGTACTCATTTGGGGCCAAGTAAAGGAGGTATTCGCTTTGCAATGGATGTAAACTCAGACGAGGTAAGAGCCTTAGCTGCTTGGATGAGTTTTAAATGTGCTGTTGCAAATTTGCCTTATGGTGGAGCAAAAGGCGGTATTAAGTGCGATCCTCGCAATATGAGTGTGGGTGAATTAGAGCGCCTAAGCCGTGCGTACGCTAAAGCTATGAAAGAGGTAATTGGTGTTAATAAAGACATACCTGCACCTGACATGGGCACAAGCGGACGTGAAATGGCTTGGATGTTAGATGAATATAACAAGGTAATGGGCGAAGATATTCCTGGTGTAATTACCGGAAAGCCTATTGCTATTGGCGGATCGCTTGGACGTGATGCTGCAACAGGGCGTGGAGTAATGGTTAATACACTTGCGGCATTAAAACGCTTAAATCTTAACCCAAAAAATGTTACAGCTATTGTGCAAGGATTTGGCAATGTTGGCTCACATGCTGCCAGACTATTATCAGAGCAAGGCGTTAAAATAGTTGGAATAGGAGATCATACGGCTTCTTTTTATAATGAAAAAGGAATTGATATAAAAGCCGCACTTGATTTTGCTGCTAAAAACAATAAAGTTTTAAAAGGCTTTACCGGTGCAACTGAAATAAAAGCTTCTGAATTATTAGTAAGTGCTTGTGATGTATTAGTGCCGGCCGCTCTTCAAAATGTTATTACTGAAGAAAATGCCTCTAAAATTCAAGCAAAGTTAATAGTGGAAGGTGCTAATGGCCCAACCACTCCGCAAGCAGACCCAATATTAAACGAAAAAGGAATAATTTGTGTACCTGATATTTTAGCAAATAGCGGAGGCGTAACTGTAAGCTACTTTGAGTGGGTACAAAACAAAGCCGGTTATTATTGGACAGAAGATGAAGTTAATCAGAAGCATGATTTAAAAATGGAAATTGCTTTTGAAGCAATATGGAACAATGCATCAAAATATAAATGTTCTATGCGTTTAGCAGCATACATTACAGCGCTACAACGTATTGAACAGGCAGTGAAATTTAAAGGATTTTACTAGTTGTTTATAATAAATTAATAGAACCGAATTTTAGAGTTAATTTCTGAAATTCGGTTTTTTTTTATGAAGATGTTTGCAGCAATACTAATACCAAGTTTAAATATGATAAAGAACAAACTTGAATTGGCGTTAAGTATAAGCTTTTTTATAGAACGAGACAGTTTTATTAACGCTTAAAAGAGCCAAATTTTTTGGTGCCAATTAATGCATCATAATATGTGCCTATTTTACGATGATAAACATATATTGCGTATTCGTTTTCAGTATCAAAGTGGTCGCCTTCTAAAAAAGTTTCATCGCCTTTTTGATTTTGATCGTTGCTAAGCACAATCATGTAGTTATAATACCCTTGCTTTAAGTATAATTTTGCTTCGTAACCCATTCGTTTTTCATTGTAAATCATTTTACTGCTTTTGTTTAGCCGCCAATCGGTTAATTTACCGAGTATGTAAAAATTTCCGCCAGACTCGGGTGTTTGGTATGGAAGAAAAAAATCAACATATACATAATCTGCATCTAAGTCGTTGTTAGCATTGCCAAGGGCATTGTAGCTTTTAATTAAAAACCGACCGTTTATATCATTATAAAACAAATAACTCTTTTTACTTCTGTCATCTTCGTTATTTAGTGTTGCGTGGTAGCGCATCTCCTCGTCGTTCCTGTAAACTTCTTTTACTTTATCAACGGGTATCCGAATGTTGCGTATGTCAAAGTACCTAAATTCATTTCCTCCATTAAAAGTGCTCGCATCATCTAATGAATAGGTCATTGAGTTACCGGACATGAATGTTGGTTTTATGTTTGTTACAGCATTGTCCCACCGATTATTTTGGGTTATTACTATTTTTAAATCTGTAAAGGGATTGGTAAGCTCGTAATTACTTGTGTAAATCGAAAAATCAATGTGTTGCTTATTTTGTTGGCCATCGCTGCCTATACCTTGCCTAACAGTTGGTGTTATTGCAACTTTATTTTCGTACACCATAAATCTTCTGCTAAGTACAATATCTTTTTTATCAATGGTATTATAAACATACACAATGTAATTACCGCTTTTAATGAATTGTAAATTTTGTTGAGGAAACAAAATGCTGTAGTGAGTATATTTTTGCAGCGTGTTAACTGAAAAGTCGAAATTGTTGTAAAAATTTAAGTCAAAATATCCGTTTAAATATTCACTAATCATTAAGTCGCTTGGCGTCCAATCTGAATTACAATGAACAAAAGTAGCGCTGTATTGTTTTTTGTCTGAGTCTAGGTCATCAAAGCTTAGTTCAATTTGTTCACCACCATTTAAATCAATTATAGGCATGGCATCTTCCCAACTTGACAAATGAATTTTAATGGTTTTGATGTTAGGTTTATAAACGTAATCATCGTAGCGCAATATTTTGTCGTTTACATAATCTTCATCTACAGCTTTTTGTTGCGAAAAAACCGCAGTAAAACAAATAAGAAATAAACACAAAAAAGATTGTTTCATCAGCTTAGTTAAAAGTAAGGGAATAATTTAATGAGGTTTAGTTTTTAACTTTTTTTGCAAAAAGAGCAATTTTGCTTTCTTGTTTTAAAAGCAATCGTTTAATATTTTTTCGGTGAGTAATTAGCAGTAAAATGGCAACAACTATTGAAAATACCGTTAGTATAATGTTTTGATTTCCATAAAAAAACAAGATGATAGGAAAAGCAAGACCGGCACTCATTGAAGATAGTGAAACTATTTTTGAAAATAAAAGGCAAATAATAAAAACTCCTAATGCAAATAAAGTAGGAATTGGTAAAATGCACATCACTACACCTAAAATTGTTGCAACGCCTTTACCACCTCTAAAGCCTGCAAATATTGGAAAAATATGCCCTAACAATGCTGCTACACCTAAGCCTAATTGAAGTGCTATAAAATTATTACTATATGCTTCGTATGTGCTGAAGTATGAAAGAGAAACAGCTAAGGTTCCCTTTGTTATGTCAATTAATAAAACAGGAATACCTGCTTTGCGACCCAATACTCTAAAAGTGTTTGTAGCACCGGCATTACCACTGCCAAATTCTCTTACATCTATTCCATAAAAAAATCGCCCTACCCAAACAGCGGTAGGAATTGAGCCAAGTAAATAGGCTAAAAGTATTGTTAAAATAACCAAACTTTTAAAGTTTTGTGAAGAACAAAGATATAAAAAATTATTAAAAACTAAAAGAGAATGTGTAATGCTTTTACTTTGCTGATTTTTTTAATGAAATTAACATTTTATGCTACTTTTAGAAGCTAATATGGCAAACAACAAAATAATTGATTTTTTGCGCTCGTTAAAAATCACATATACCGTTTATAATTTTTTTAATAAATCAAAATTACATCACAATAAAAAACCATATCTAAAATTTGGCATTAAAAAACCTTTGTACAAAGGAATATCTTCGCGTAATTTTAGTTCTTTAAATGCGAATGACACTCCTTGGTTAGATAATGAAATTTCATTCAATGAAATTAAACAAAAGCTTGACAATACTTCGTTTTCAGAAGAAGTTAAAACTGCCATTTTGCAATGGAAAGAGAACGGCTATATAGTGTTAAATAATTTTATTTCACATGATAAAGTGCTTGCCATTAATAATGAAATTGAAAATTTGCTTTCTGAAAAAAAAGTAAAATTTACGTTAGGAAATAAAATAATGTTTGCAAACAAACAGTCAAAGTTAATTAGTAATCTTATTGCTGATGAAAAAATAACTGAAATACTAAGCTTTGTTTTAGGTAAAAAAGTACTCCCTTTTCAAACTATTAATTTTATTACCGGCAGCCAACAGCATGCGCACAGCGATTCTATTCACATGACAACATACCCCTTAGGCTACTTAATAGCAATATGGATAGCACTAGAAGATATTAATGAAACCAATGGTCCTTTGTCGTATTACCCTGGTAGTCATAAGTTGCCGTATGTTTTAAACAATAATTATGAAAGAGGCGGAAATGTTTTTACGGTTGGAGCAGATAGTAATTACCTTAAATACGAAGCAAAAATTGAAGAGCAAATTAGAAAAATGAATTTAAAGAAAATTATTTTTACGCCTAAAACAGGAGATATTTTAATATGGCATGCAAATTTAATTCACGGGGGAGAGAAAATTTTAGAAAAAAAATCAACACGTAAAAGTATGGTTGTGCATTATTTTGCAGAAGATGTAATCAAGTATCACGAAATTACGGAACGCCCGGCACTTTTAAAGTAAGTCAAACAAATTAGCTGCTCCTATATACCTGGCTGAAGTGTATCCTTCGGCATAAGCTACACCAATTGATCTTCCCCAAATATTCATTTTAGCAAAAACAGACTCAATAAAATCTTTACTACTAATTGGAGTTTCAGGTTCATTTGATTTTGGATTATAAAATTGCGATGAGAAAGCCATAATTGCCTCGCGTTTTTTTTCAATAAAATTACTCACATCAATTACTAGGTCTGGCTCTATAAAATAATCTTGTATGTAATGATAAACAGCTTTTGGGCGCCAGGAGTTTTGTAATTGATTGTTAAAATAGGTTTCTATTTTATTTAAACCTGAGTAAAAACAGGCATCGGCTACTAGTTTAGCAGCCCTGCCATGGTCGGGGTGGCGATCGTTGATAGCATTACATAATACAATTTGTGGGCAGCAATTTCTTAAAATTTTTATAATTTCAATTTGATGTTCTTTATTGTTTTCAAAAAATCCGTCACTCATGTTAAGTTGATGCCTAAAGGTAACGCCAAGTATTTTGGCAGAGGCTTTTGCTTCTTGCGTTCTAACATTTTTATCGCCTCTTGTTCCTAATTCGCCAAGGGTTAAATCAAGTATCCCTACTTTTTTTCCAAGCGCAATATGCTTTAATATTGTTCCGCTGCAAGCCAGTTCAACATCATCAGGGTGAACGCCTATGGCTAGTATATCAACGCGTTCCATTATTTTTGGAAAATATTTTTTTCTAATTTACGTAATCTGTCTTCTATGTTTGGAAGGCTTCTAAACAGCACATAACTTCTGCGATAGTCACTTACTTTAAATGATGGTGAGCCTTGGTGTATTTCGTTTTCATTTAATATATCGCTTGCTATGCCGCTTTGTCCGGCAATTTTAGTTCCATTTGCTATTTTTAAATGTCCAACAACTCCAACTTGAGCACCTATCATACAATTTGTACCAACTTTTGAGCTTCCTGCAACTCCTGTTTGCCCTGCTATAACTGTATTTTCACCAATTTCAACGTTATGTGCTATTTGAACCAAGTTATCGAGTTTTACACCTTTTTTAAGAAGAGTGCTTCCTATAGTTGCCCTGTCAATACAAGTGTTTGCACCAATTTCAACATTATCTTCAATAATCACATTGCCAATTTGTGGTACTTTTGCAAAAGCTTGTCCTGCTTGGTTGGGAGCAAAGCCAAAACCATCAGCGCCAACAACGGTACCGGCATGTATTATACAATTAGCGCCAATTTTACAATCCGAATAAATTTTAACACCTGAATGTATAGTGCTATTATTGCCAACAACAACGCCACTGCCAATGTATGCGTGCGGATAAACTTTTACATCATCGCCTAGTATTACATTTTCATCAATATAAGCAAATGCAGCAATGTAGCAGTTTTTGCCTATTTTGGCGTTAGGATTTATATAATTAGGTTGCTCAATTCCTTGTTTATTTTGCTTCATTTGTTGATAGAGTTCAAGCAGTTTTGCAAAGGCTTCATAAGCATTATCAACACGAATTAACGTAAGTGTTTTTTTTAATTCTTTTTCGGCAATAAAGTTTTTGTTTACTAAAGCTATACTTGCTTTTGTTTCATAAATAAAATGAGTGTATTTTGGGTTAGCTAAAAAAGTAAGTGTGTGCGGAGCTCCTTCTTCAATTTTTGAAATGTTGTTTACTTTGGTTGTACCATCGCCTTCAACAGTTCCGTTTAAAAGCTCAGCAATTTGTTGCGCCGAAATTTCCATAATTCTTATAGTGTTTAAAGGTAGTTATTTTTATAAAACATAATTCACATTATTTTATCTAAAATTTGTATTAACAAAACCTTGTTCAAATAAATATAAGCAAAGGCAATAAAAAACATTTACCTTAAACTTTTAAATTAGAATTTATTATGGCTGTAAAAAAAACAAAAAGTGCAATAAAAAAAATATTTGTATTAGATACATCGGTAATTATATATGATCATACGGCTATTAAAAATTTTGCCGAACACGACGTGGTTATACCAATTACAGTACTTGAAGAACTCGATAATTTTAAAAAAGGAAATGATACCAAAAATTTTGCAGCAAGAGAGTTTACCCGTTATATAGATAGTTTAAGCGGTAAAAATACGCTTCAAAATTGGACCTCAATTAATGGGCCAACACGCGGAAAATTTAAAATAGAAATGAACAGCAGCAGCAAAATAAATGCTGAAAAGATTTTTGATGAAAAAAAAGCAGACCACCGTATTTTAAATACAGCGCTGTACACAGCTGAAAATAATCCCGGCAAAAAAGTAATTTTAGTTACCAAAGATATTAACTTGCGCATAAAAGCTAAAAGTTTAAGTTTAAATTCAGAAGATTATGAAACCGGGAAAATTAAAACAGTTGATGAATTATATACTGGAAAAAGTGAAATGCAAAAAGTAGATACCGATAGTATTTCTGAGATATATAATCATGGTTCTGCCAGTGCATTAAAAGCTTTAAAAAAAGAAAAGCCACTGCCCAATCACTATTTTATTTTAAAAAATAATCAGTCGAGTGTCTTGGCTCGTTACGATGATGAGTCAAAATCAGTTAAAAGAGTAGTTAAAACAGCCACCTTTGGAGTTATTCCTAAAAATGCTGAGCAAGCTTTTGCTATAGATGCAATTATGAACCCTGCAATACGTTTAGTTTCTATACAAGGTGTTGCCGGTACCGGAAAAACCTTGTTATCATTAGCAGGGGCTTTAGAACAGCGACGCAATTATCACCAAATATATTTGGCGCGCCCAATAGTACCTTTAAGTAATAAAGATATTGGCTACTTACCCGGCGATGTAAACAGTAAGTTAAACCCTTATATGGAGCCGCTTTGGGATAATTTAAAATACATTAGAAGTTTATTTAGCGAAAAAGATAAAGAACATAAGCAATTAAATGAAATGGTTGAATCGCAAAAACTTGTGGTTTGCCCCTTAGCGTATATTAGGGGAAGAAGTTTAAGTAATGTGTTTTTTATAGTTGATGAAGCTCAAAACTTAACACCACATGAAGTAAAAACAATTATTACGCGCGCAGGCGAAAACACCAAAATAATTTTTACCGGTGATGTTTATCAAATTGACACGCCCTACCTTGATGCGCAAAGTAATGGTTTGAGCTATATGATTGAAAAATTAAAGGGGCAGCCACTATATGCACACATTACTCTGCAAAGAGGCGAACGTAGTGAGTTGGCTAATTTGGCAAACGATCTATTGTGACAAATTATTAATAGCGATTAATTTTTTGTCTATATTACATTTAGGATAAAATCATTTAAAGTTAGTTATTATCCCTCAAAAGTTAAGGTAAACACTACCATCCTGTTTCGTATTTTATCTATGCTATTGGTAAAAATACTGTTTTCGGGTTTTAGTAAATTTTGTGTACCAACTTGTAATTTTATTTCAAAGCCAAGTTTAAAATACTTTAAATAAAAATCAACGCCTGCACCAGAGCTGTAATAATAATCATCGCGCTTTAGTTTCACATTGTCGTCTAATTCATTAGGTCCTTGTGGCACACCTGCTGCCTTTTTTCGCGAAGCAAGGTCGAGTTGGTACCCGCCGCCGCCTATAACATAAGCACTAAAATTGCCTAAACGTTTCGATTGAATTTTAAATTCAATAGGAAAAAATAAAAATGCAGATTCAACAGTTTTTTGAAACACTTTAAAGCTATCTAGCGCAGCATTAGCAAGGGTGTATTGAATTTTTCGTGAAGCAAAACTGATGCTGGGCGTGCACCTAAGTCTAACATATTGATGCAACCTTGCATCGCTAACAATGCCAATAGCAAAACCCGGAGCCGGAATGCTAAATACAGTTTTCATGTGGTAATGAGTGGCAACTCCAAAATCATTGGTAATTACAGTATCCGGAAATTGATTTAAAGGTTTGGTAACTAGTCTAAAATCGCAAGTATTGGCTGCAATTGTAAAGCCAAAATGGAGGCGTTGCTGGTAAAATTTAGGTAAATTTACCCCGTATCCGTCGTTTTGCTGACAAAATACAGAACTAAAGCAAAAGAATAATAATATTGTAAGAAAATGTTTAATAACTAACTAACGCTAACTACTTTATAATAATTGTGTAAATATAGCTTTTAGAGCATAAAATATTAAGATTAAACAAATAAAAAAAACTAAATTTGCGCCGCCATGCAAATAAAAGTGTTAAAATCAAAGCTACACTGCGTGTCTGTAACGCAGGCTGAACTTGATTATATAGGAAGCATTACTATTGACGAAGACTTGATGGATGCTGCAAATTTAATTGAAAATGAACAAGTACACGTGTTAAACAAAAGAAACGGTGAGCGTTTAATTACGTATGTTATTAAAGGCAAACGCGGTAGTGGTACTATTTGTTTAAATGGTCCGGCTGCTTTAAAGTGTACTATTGGCGATGTGCTTATTGTTATTTCGTATGCAACAATGGATTTTGAACAAGCAAAAAAATTTAATCCATGGGTTGTTTTTCCGGATACTAAAACCAATAAATTAAAATAAAAGTGGCTAAATTAAAGCGTAATTCAATAATTCAATTCATTGTATTATTGCTTATTGGTTTAGTTTTAGTGTGGCTTTCATTTAAATCGGTTGCTGATAAAAAGCAAGAGATATTTACTGCTTTTCAAAAAGCCAACTACAGTTTGGTGCTTCTTTCAATTTTTATTTCATTATTTAGCCATTTTTTAAG
Source organism: Bacteroidota bacterium (assembly GCA_018267655.1). Lineage (GTDB taxonomy): Bacteria > Bacteroidota > Bacteroidia > B-17B0 > Aurantibacillaceae > Aurantibacillus. The sequence goes on along the minus strand of JAFDYB010000041.1, from coordinate 63,985 downwards.
AGCTTATCGCTGGAATTTTTTATTAGAACCTTTAGGATATAAAACGAAATTACTAAATGCAAATTGCCACGTATTAATTGGGTATATGGCCAACTATGGCATACCGCGCATGGGTGAAATATCGCGCTGCACATTGGCAAGTCGTTATGATAAAGTGCCCTTTGAAGTAGCTTTAGGTACCGTTATTACTGAACGAATAGTTGATACAACATTGCTTTTAGTTATTTTTTTTATGACCTTATTATTTGAGTTTAAAAAATTGGTAACACTTGCTAATGATATTATCTTTAATAAGATTAGCGAAAAGTTTTTTGTAATAATGCACAAACCATTTCAGCTTGTATTGCTGGTATTTTTTGGAGCTATAGCGATTGCTTTGTTCTTTTTTTTAAAAAAGAAATTATCAGGAAAATTAAAAGGCAAATTTGGAAATTTAATACAAGGTTTGTGGAAAGGGTTAAGTTCTATAAAAAACATGAAAAGGCCTATTGCATTTGTTTTTTATAGTTTATTAATTTGGGCATGTTATTACCTTTCACTTTATTTTTGTGTGTTGGCAATACCTGCCACTTCGGCAATAGGCATGCAAGGCACCTTAACATTATTATTATTTGGTACAATTGGCGTTGTTTTTTCTCCCGGAGGCTTGGGGGCATATCCTGCTATTTTGAGCGGCATATTAATATCAAATTATAACATAGATAGTGTAAACGCTTTTGCTTTGCCTTGGTTATCATGGACAGCCCAGTTTTTATTAATTATGTGTGTTGGCGTAATAAGCCTTGTAATTCTACCATTGTATAATAAAAATAAATCAAATGAGTCATTACAAACTTCTTAAAAATAAACTTGTTTCGCTCGATGTCTTATTAAATCAAGTAAATTCATTGAAAAATAATAATAAAAAAATTGTTTTTACAAATGGCTGCTTTGATATTTTACACGTAGGGCACGTAACGTATTTAGCCCAAGCAGCTGATTTAGGTGATTTTTTAATAGTGGCAGTTAATACAGATTATTCAGTTAAGCGATTAGGTAAAGCAGATAATAGACCAATTAATAATGAAAGCGCGAGGGCAAGCATTATTGGATCATTGGAGTGTGTGGGTGCAGCTATATTATTTAATGATGATACTCCTTTTGAATTAATAAAAGCAATTAAACCCAATGTTTTAGTAAAAGGCGGCGATTATAAAATAGAAGAAATTGTGGGACATGACATAGTAACTCAAAATGGCGGAAAGGTTATAACAATCCCAACTGTTGAAGGCTTTTCTACAACGGCTATTATAAAATCAATTTTAAAATAATACCAAAAAACGCTATAATCTGTGGCCGTTTAGCTTAGATTCTGAGGTAAGCATTTTTCTACTTGAAATAGTGGTATTTACAGGTAATACCCAGTGCATATATACTTTAGTCTAAAGTACAAAATTGTTTTTTGCGTAGCAAGTGCTATAGAAATATTTTTTGAAGATGTAAAAGCGAAAAAATTAAGTTGTGATATATTTGTTCTTAGGATTATTGGGAATGATTAGATAAAATATATCAGCATTAATAAGCCCTCTGGTTATTGCCTTCAATATAATTTATAAATGATTTATTGCTAACTTTAGTTCCGCCCGGTGTTGGGTAGTTTCCGGTAAAATACCAGTCTCCTTTATTATTAGGGCAAGCTGTATGCAGGCCTTCAATACTTTGATAAATAATTTTTAACTCGGCTTTTAAGTCGGCAGGCTTAATTAATGCCGCAATTTTTTCTGAAATTTCTTCTGTGGTGTATTGCGCATAAATTTCTTTTACAACATTTATTTGCTCTTCTTTTGGCTTTAGTAATTCAGCTTGAGCTTTTTTATAAATAGTGTCAATTACATGTTGTTTCCCTTGCTCTTTCAATAAACTAATTGCAGCCTCAAAGGCAACAAATTTTCCAATTATAGCCATATCAATGCCATAACAATCGGGGTAGCGAATTTGAGGAGCTGAGCTTACAACAACTATTCGCTTTGGTTCTAGCCTGTCAAGTATTTTTAATATACTTTGTTTAAGGGTAGTGCCTCTTACTATGCTGTCATCAAGCACTACTAACGTATCTATCCCTTTATTTACTGTGCCATAGGTAATGTCATATACTAAATTTACCAAGCTGTCTCTGCTTTCATCATTGGTAATAAATGTACGTTGCTTAGCATCTTTTAAAACGGTTTTATGAATGCGCGGGTGATTTGATAGTATTTCTTGTAATTGTTCTGCACTTTGATGTTTAAGCGAAAGTATTTTTTGTGTTTTTTGCTTATTATCAAATTCATCAATTCCTTCAATTAGTCCTCCAAAGGCAATTTCGGCAGTGTTTGGTATGTAACTAAAAACGGTGTTCTTTAAATCATTATTGATTGTTTCTAAAACTTGATTTGTTAACTGCCTGCCAAGTTGTTGGCGTTCTTTGTAAATTTCTAAATCGTTGCCTCTGCTAAAATAAATGTGCTCAAAACTGCACGCAAATTTTGTTTGAGGCTCAATAATTTGTTGAATCGAAAAATTTCCATTTTTTTTAATAATTGCGGCGTGCCCGGGTGCAACTTCTTTAACTTCGCTAAACGGAACATTAAATACAGTTTGAATTACAGGGCGCTCGCTGGCAATTACAACAAACTCATCGTTTTTATAATAATAGGCAGGCCTAATACCATTTGGGTCGCGTAACACAAAAGCATCTCCATGCCCAATCATTCCTGCCATAACATAGCCACCGTCCCAGCGCTTACTGCTTTCTTTTAAAACAGAAACTAGATCGAGGTTTTCATGAATTTTCGGACTTATTTCTAAATTTGGAATCCCTTGATCTTTGTAAGAACGGAATAGGCGTTCATTTTCTTTGTCTAAAAAATGTCCTATTTTTTCAAGAACAGTTACAGTGTCTGCAATTTCAGTGGGGTGTTGGCCAAGTTCAACTAAATGTCCAAGGAGTTCATCAACATTAGTCAAATTGAAATTTCCGGCAAGTAATAAGTTGCGACTCATCCAATTATTTTGTCGTCTAAAAGGGTGGCAACTGTGAATAGTATTTTTGCCAAAAGTGCCGTAACGTAAATGCCCCAGCAATAAATCACCTAAAAATGGAATATTTTGTTGTTGCCATTCAGCACTTTTGTATTGCTCAGGATTATTGCGCTGTGCACGTATAAACAAGTCATTAACTTGGCTAAAAATATCTTGAGGTGCTTTTTGGGCAACAGAGCGTAAGCGATCAATATAGTTAGTGCCAATTTTAGGATTAAATTTAATAGTTGCAATACCTGCTCCATCTTGCCCTCGGTTAATCATCTTCTCCATTGTTTGATACAATTTATGAAGGCCAAACCTTGCACTACCGTATTTTTGCTTGTAATAGGATACCGGTTTTAATAATCTAATTAATACAACACCACACTCATGTTTAACAGTATCGCTCATAAAAGAGGCAAAGGTAAAATTAATTTTAAGCTATTAACAATTAATATTTAACATAAAACCAACCATTTTTTGATTTTTAACGTTGATATAGTTATCTTTACAAGACTTTTTTAACATGAATAAATTTAATATACCTGCTTTAAAGCGAAAGTTTTCGATTTTTATAGTTCTGCTGTGCCTTTCAGCCCCAATATACATGCACTCTCAACTTGGCGGAGTGGGAATTGTGTTGAATGAATATTGTGCCAGCAACTCTGGTACAAACCTTGATAATTACGGCATTGCAAGTGATTGGCTTGAGATTTACAACGCACAATCTTACTCAGTGTCGCTAAATGGATATTGGTTGAGTAACGACAGAAATAACAGATTTAAATGGCAAATACCATCTACATTTAAATTACCGCCGGGCGGATATGGCATTGTATGGCTTTCTGGTCGTAACACTACTAGTATTTCGGCAGGTTCTTATACTTATCATGCAAATTTTAACTTAACACAGTGTGAGGGGCAGTGGTTAATTTTATCAACAAATGCTGGTGTTATACGTGATTCGGTGCGAGTGCAAAAAACTCAATTTGGTCATACACGCGTGCGTATTTCAAACGCAGGTATAGGAATACCGTTTTGGGGGGTAAGCACCATAAATACATTTAGTGCTACAAATCCGCCCACTGCATCTATATTCGCTGATTATGTTGTTACGCCAACCTTTACTTTTATGCCGCAAAATGCTGCTACGCCACAATTTGGAACCTTGTCAAGCCCCAATGTATCTATATCATTAGGGGGCTTTGATGCTGATACAACCGGATCGTGTTGGGAGGTGCACTATACAACAGACGGAAGTTATCCAACTCTTACAAGCCCATTATACACTTCCGTTACGCCAGTTACAATTAGCCCACCATCAGCGGTATTAAGGGCAGTGGCTTTTATGAGAGTGCCCGTAACTGGTATTACTATCCCAACAGTGTGTACTGTTAATCAATATCTTCCTAGTTTTTGTATGACGCGTACATTTTTTCAAGACGCTACTTATCAGCAATTTAAACAAGAATTTGGAGTTTTAGCAATTACGACTGATTCTAATACTTTGCAAACGTTTTCAACAACCGGGGCATCTACGCCTACCGTACATTTAGAATATTATGATAGCCAAAAACAAATTGTAGATGCCTATGGGATTTTAAATAAGCCTCCGCAAGAGTCTTGGTCGGTATTGCAAGTAGGATATTATGCTTCTATTGATGATAGATACGGTTATGGTTGCAGTTGGCAAGGCAACTTTTTTAACGTGGCAGGTTTAGGTGTAACCAGTAGAACGGTTTTCCCAACGCTCCATATTAAGGGCGGCGATGGCGAAGCAGCATCACCAATAAACTCGGTAACGCCTTTGCAAGCTACTGCCGGAACAGGACTTCGCGACGTGTTTATGCAAAGTTTGGCAGCTGTAAACAACTTAAGTGTTAGTCCATTGCATGTAAAACCATTAATTGTATTTGTGAATGGAAATTACCATGGCGTATTTAACCTTTTTGAGGTGTATGATAAATTTTACGAAAGCTATTATTATGGTCAAGCGCACGACTCACTTGATTTGGATTATGTGGGAGGAACCGGGTATGTTACCTATCCAGGGCTTACAACACAATTAAACTCAACGTTCACACCTAATTTTTACAATACATATACTTTAGGTATTAGCCCAATATTAAATAACCAAGTAAATTATCTTAATCTCACTAATGGCACACCAACTTCACGCTATGGTTTAGATAGGAATAGTTTTACCGATTATATGATATTAAATTCATTTGCAATGAATGCTGATATGTGGACAAAAAACATTGCATATGGCAGAGGCTTAGAAGCTGCCGGACCATATCAAAATCGTTGGCATTATTATTTATGGAATACGCCAAATACATTTAATTTTACAACACCAACTAATTCGGTAATTCCGGTGTATGGTAACGTTCCTTATTGTGCCATTGCGAACAACCCAACTTTACCTCCATTTAATCCTACACTTACGGCAACTAATAATCACGGAATGATTTTATATAATTTAATAAGAACTCCGCAAGGAAATGCTTCGTACCGTCAATATTTTTTAAATCGCTTTCAAGATTTATTAAACGGACCACTTAGATGCGATAATTTAATGAACCATTACAATTACATATTTAATTTATATTCAAAAGAAATGCGTTATCACGAAGATCCGTCATCTTCGCCCGTTGCCGGAACCTTTTCAAATGTTGCGGGCGTTTGGGATACAAACATGGTGTATTTGAGCAGGGTATTACAAAAACGATGCGAATATTTTTCTATGCCTATGAATGGTTTAGCTGTTGGTTGCAATTCGTTATTTGTTTCGCCAACAGGACCTAATCAAATAGTTGTAGATGTTCAGCCTTCAGGAGCGGGTAACGTACGCCTAAACACGGTTGTTTTACCCTATTATGCATGGACAGGAAATTATTTAAGTACTACATTAGGATTTAAGGCTACACCAACGTCAACAAATTATGTGTTTCATCATTGGCAAATTCAAAATGGAACACCAATTGGGGGATCTCCAATAAGTTTAGACACGATGGCTTTAAATTTTACAGGCCCAGATAATGTTGTGGCGGTATTTACAGATGTTACAAAAGATATTACTCAGGCATCGCCAAATGCTAATATTCCTACTGGATTTTCGCCAAACGGAGACGGAGTTAATGATGTGTTTATGCCTTTAGGCAGTGCGGAGTTTGTTAGCAATTATGATTTTAGAGTATTTAATCGTTGGGGGCAACAAGTATTTCAAACTAATAATCCGTTAATGGGTTGGGATGGCAATTTTAGTGGACAGCAGTCGCAAACAGGGGTGTATGCGTTTGTAATTACATATAAAAATGTTTACGGTCAAGATAAATTAGCAAAAGGAAACGTAACACTAATAAGATAAACTAACAACGAGACATAAATAATATGAAAAAAATATTACAGCGCTTACTTTTAATTCTAATAGCGTTAAGTACAAAAAAAGTCGTTTCACAAGACATTCACTTTTCACAATTTAGCGAAACTCCATTGCTAAATAGTCCTGCAAATACCGGGTTATACAATGGTTACACACGTTACACTTTAAACTACCGCAACCAATGGCTTTCAATGGGAAATGGTTTTGGTGCGGCATTTAATACAGGCGCTTTAAGTGTTGATGCCGGATTATTTAAATCAAACCGCCGCAAAGCTTTTATGGGAATTGGTGCAACTATTACTTATGATCAGGCAGGTAGCGCAAACCTAAGAAATACTAATATTCTTCTTCATGCCAGCGGTATATTAAAAGTTAGTAAAAGAAGTGTGCTAAGCGCAGGTTTGTGCGGTGGAATAGTTATGGCTAACGCAAATTATAACAACTTAACTTTTGCCTCTCAATTTAACGGCAATTATATGGTTGACAATGCTGCTTTAAACGGTGAAAATAGTTTTAGACAATACACCACCGCAGATGTTGGCGTTGGTATGGCATACCAATACACTAAAGTTCGCACAGATGAAGATCATGACGATATTAAACAATTTAAAATTGCTTTTGGAGCTTATCATCTTAACAGGCCAACGCAAGATTTTATGCCGGGTTCTGCGTATAATTTGCCTATGCGATTTACAACAGAATTTACATCAAAGTTTGATATAAAAGACACGCGCTATACATTTGCTCCAATGGGAATTATGCATATTCAAGGACCTGCATTTCAAGCAATGGCAGGCTCTTACTTAAAATACAGAGTAACAACGGGTACAAAAATAACCGGCCAAAAAACAATTGATGCTTTAGGCATTGGATTATTTTACAGAACAAACGATGCGTTAATACCAATGATATGTTACGATAAAGGTGATTTATCTATCGGGCTTTCTTATGATGTGAATTTATCAGCGTACCGTACCGCATCTAGGTACATGGGTGGATTTGAAATATGCCTTCGTTATAATACATTAGCTAATTCACTGTTCCAATCAAGAAAAGAGTTTCAGTAACTCTAAACGCACTATTTTAAATGAAAAAAAATAATCTTGCTTTACTCTTTTTATTGTTTTTACTTACAATAACTTCAATTGTGCTTTATAATAAATTTGGAAAAGCAAGTACGATTGATGAAAACGAGAGGAGTTTTAAAGTTACAGACACTGCAAGTATTACCAAAATTTTTATGGCCGATAAAGAAGGTAACCAAGCAACAATTGAAAGAAAAAAAAATGCTTGGATTGTAAATGGTAAATACTCATGCCGAACAGATGCAATTTTAAATTTACTTGAGGCAGTTAGAAGGGTAGAAGTAGAAACGCCTGTCCCAAAAACATCGCGAAAAAATGTACTTAAAAGCATGAGCAGCTTATCAATTAAAGTTGAAATCTATGCTAAAGATGAATTAATTAAACAATATTACGTGGGGCATGAACCTCCCGGATCTGTTGGTTCATACATGTTGCTAACTAACATTAATAAAAATGAAAACTACGAAACACCCTTCATTTGCTTTATACCAGGCTTTACCGGTTTTTTAAAACCACGATTTATATGCAAAGAAAGCGAATGGCGCGACAGATTAGTAATTAACTTTACCCCACCGCAATTAAACCAAATAGCACTCAATTATACAAATTATCCAGACTCGAGCTTTACCATTGATTTAAAAACAACAAATAATTTTGAATTAAAAGATGGGACAGCTAAAAACATTAATTTTGATCAAATGCGGGTAAAGCAATACCTGGCATATTATCTTAATATTTCATACGAGGCACTCGTAACTATAGAAAATAAGAAAGTGAACGACTCGTTAAGTAAAACAAAACCTTTTGCTGTTTTTACGCTAACTACAAATGATTTAAAACAACACACCTATAGATGCTTTAGAATGCGCCCACCCAATAGAGTTAAAGAAGATGATAAAAAATTTGAGTATGATCCGGATAGGTTTTATTTAAATTTTGATTCAAATAAAGAGTGGGCAGTTGCACAATATTTTGTGTTTGGAAAACTATTGGCTACCCCTCCTTATTTCTACGCAAAAACCAATGTTAAAAAGTAGCTAAAAAATACATTAACTTTTTTAGGTGTAGTTTATTTTGCAAATTTATCTTTGTAGAAACAGTAATAATATTATGAATTTTGTAGTTTCTTCAGGTTTGCTATTAAAGCATTTAAAATCAATAAGCGGAGTGTTAAACACGAATAACACCGTACCCATATTAGATTGTTTTTTATTGGGATTAAAAAACAGTGAACTTACTATAGCTGCAAGTGATATGGAAACAACTATATCAACCGTTATTAAAGTTGACAGTAGCAACAACGGCTCTATTGCTATACCGGCAAAAACATTGTTAGAAGCTCTTAGTAATTTACCTGAGCAACCTATTTCGGTTATTGTTGATAATAGCAAATTTGCAGTTAAACTTAAAACAGAAAATGGTGATTATAATATTACAGGTCAAAATGGCGAAGATTATCCCAGGTTTCCTAAAGTAGAGTCGCAGGCTTCAATTGTTGTTAAAAGCGACGTATTAGGTAACGCTATAAATAAAACAATTTTTGCAACGGGTAATGATGATTTAAGACCGGTGATGAGCGGTGTATATTGCCAATTTACCGAAAGCGGCAGTATATTTGTAGCCACAGATGCACATAAACTTGTTAGATATACAAGGCACGATGCAAAGGCAAGTTCAAATGCTTCGTTTATTTTGCCTAAAAAGCCATTAAATGTTTTAAAAAATTTATTGCTGGGAGTTGACGATGCTATTAAAATTGAATTTAATAAAACAAATGCTTTGTTTAGTTTTGGAAATGTGAATTTAGTTTGCCGCTTGATAGATGGGAAGTATCCTAATTACGAAGCCGTAATCCCAAAACAAAATCCTAACAAGTTAACTATTGACAGAACTTCTTTTTTAGGTGCCTTAAAAAGAATATCGGTATTTAGTAACAAAGCTACTCATCAACTACGACTAAAAATTGCCGGAAGTCAAATCCAGATTAGTGCTGAAGATTTAGATTTTTCAAATGAGGGGCATGAAACTCTTACTTGTACCTACGTTGGTGAAGACATTGAAATTGGCTTTAATTCAAAATTCTTAGTAGAAATGGTGAGTAATTTAGAATCAGATGAAATTATTGTTGAAATGAGCGCTCCAAATCGTGCAGGTATAATTTTCCCAAATAACAAATCAAACCCTTCAGAGGATATATTAATGCTGGTAATGCCGGTAATGCTAAACAATTAATACGTTTACAATGAAAAAAACGTTTGTATTGTTTTTAATGTTACTGATTTTAAAAATCAATTCTCAAACAGGCTTTTCAAAGTACGATAGTATTTTGTCAAACGGAATTTACCGTAAATACAGGCTCTATGTACCTCTAACATACACCTCCACAAATTCGGTACCACTTGTGTTTAATTTGCATGGATACACCAGTAATTCGATGCAACAACAAGCTTATGCTAATTTTATGCCAATTGCTGATACAGCTAATTTTATTATTGTTGCGCCTGATGGTACCATAGCCGGGGGTAATCAATTTTGGAATGCAGGCATTTTGCCGGGAGCGCCTTATGATGTGCAGTTTTTGAGTAATTTAATTGACTCTATTAAAGGCTCTTACAATATTAATTTAGATAGAGTTTATAGTTGTGGATTGAGTAATGGGGGCATAATGAGCTATTATTTGGCTTGTAATTTATCGCAACGAATTGCAGCTATTGCCTCGGTAGCCGGAGCTATGTTTACACCTTGGCAAAATTGTACACCCATTCCCGCAAGGGCTTTTCCTGTAATGGAAATTCATGGAACGCTTGATGGAACAGTTCCTTATGCCGGTACAGGCACGTTTGTCCCTGTTGATACAACAGTGAAAAAATGGCTTATGTATAATAATTGTAGCCTTTCACCATTAACATATACAGTCCCTGATATTAATTTAACCGACAATAGTAACGCCATTAATTACAAATATTTGAATGGAAACAACGGTGCAAGCGTTGAATTATATAAAGTATTTGGAGGAAGCCATTCGTGGCCGGGTGCATATCCCATAGTTACAAATACTAATGAGGATTTTAATGCCAGTGTAGAAATTTGGCGATTTTTTAGGCAATATAAACTCAGCCAGTTTACCGGCACGTCGGGCTTTTTGGGATTTAATAAAAGCAAGCCTTTAATAAAAATTTATCCAAACCCTGCTAATGATTTGCTGTATATATCGGCTTTAAACACAACAGTAAGTTCAGTAAAAATAATTGATTTAATGGGAAAAGAGATAGATGCTCAAAATTTGAACACTCAAAATACTATTAATATTTCAAATTTAGTTTCGGGGTATTATATTATAAAGTGTTTTTTAGAAAACCGTGCGGAGGTAATAATTTCTTTTATAAAAAATTAATCGTTTTGATTTACTATGTTTCCGCGCATATTAATTAGTAAAGGAAATTTGAAGTAATCTGAGAATATTGGTATATTCATTTTTTGTGCATCAATTGGTAGCCTCAAATCAATTAGCAATTGTTTTGATTGACTTCTGTCGCTAAAGTTGTTAATTCTTATTTGCGCTGTAACCTGAAATTCTTTGCCGTTAAGAATCACTGAGCCTGGAGTATCGTAATAATTATCGTCATTTTCTTTTCTGGCAATTTTAAAAAGATTTTGATCAACAGCACCGTTAAAAACAAGACGAATATTTTCTTTATCGCGTAACAAACTATCAATTTTTAATATTCCGGTGTTAATCTCTGCAAGATTACAGGCAAACGAAACATCTCCAAGCGATGAGCTGACTACCAGCGAACCATAGTTTTCGTCTAGAGTTAGTGGCGACTTATCGTCAAGCGTAGTTTCAATAGAGTACCTTGTTTTAAGGTTTTGCGAAAAAAGTTGATAACTAAATAACAACAAACTAAATAAAAATATACGCATAACTTTTTTAATTTTTATAAATCAAATATACTTTTTTTTTAAAGAGCAATAGTATTGTTTTGTGTTTGATGTTAATAGTATTGTTTTGTTTAAAGTAAGTTAAGTTAATTTTTATTAATTTAGATTAGGGGCAGGAATACAGGTTTTAATTGTGGCTTATGCTTTTGAACAAATCATCAAGAAAGCTTTTAGCATGATCATAGTTGTTTTCAATTTTACCATCGAGTATGGCGTCTTTTAAAGCATTTTTAAGAATACCAACGGTTAAGCTTGGTTTTAAATTATATAAACTCATTATTTCATTTCCGCTAATGGGCGGTTGCCAATTTCTAATTCTATCTTTTTCTTCAATCTCAATTAATTTTTGTTTTACTATCGCAAAATTATGCAAGTAACGTTTTATTTTATTTGGATTTTTTGTAGTGATGTCGCTTTCACATAAAATCATTAAGTCATCAATATCATTACCTGCTTCAAACAATAAGCGACGAACAGCACTATCGGTTACTTCAGTTTTAGCTAATACAATAGGGCGTAAATGCAACAGTACTAATTTTTGAACGTATTTCATTTTATCGTTCAAAGGTAATTTTAAAGAAGCAAAAATTTTAGGTACCATGCGTGCGCCTTTATCTTCGTGCCCATGAAATGTAAATCCGTGCCCTGGTTCAAAGCGCTTGGTATCTGGTTTTGCAATATCGTGTAAAATAGCAGCCCACCTAAGCCATAGGTTATTACTTTGAATAGCTGTGTTATCTAGTACTTCTAGCGTATGATAAAAATTATCTTTGTGCGATAGTCCATTAATAGTTTCGGTGCCTTGCAGTTTGACCATATCCAAAAAAATTAAATGTAATAAACCAGTATCAAAAAGTAATTTAAACCCAACTGAAGGCTTGGGAGAGAGAATGATTTTATTTAACTCGTCGGCAATACGTTCTTTTGACACAATGTTAATTCTATTTTTATTTTTTATAATTGCGTTTAAAGAGTTATTTTTTTCAATTTCAAAATTTAGCTGGCAAGCAAATCGAATGGCGCGCATCATGCGTAGTGGGTCGTCGCTATAAGTTATATCTGCATCTAAAGGAGTTTTAATTAATTTTTGTTCCAGATGATTAAGACCATTAAATGGATCGATAAGTGTGCCATAATTTGATTTTGAAAGACCTATTGCTAAAGCATTAATGGTAAAATCGCGCCTATTTTGATCGTCTTCAAGTGTTCCATTTTCAACAAATGGTTTGCGCGAGTTGCGATCGTAGCTTTCTTTGCGCGCGCCCACAAACTCAATTTCTAAATCTTCGAATTTTATTTGTGCTGTTCCAAAATTTTTAAAAATACATATAGTTGCAGTTTGAGGCAGGCTTTTGTGCACCAATTCAGCCAGTTCAATACCTGGTCCTATACAAACAATATCAATATCTTTGCAAGGACGCTTTAAAATAAAATCGCGCACATAGCCGCCAATTACGTATGCATCTGTATGTAGTTTATCGGCACAATTGCCAATTAGTTTAAAAATTTCTAATTCTAAAAATGGAAACATTATTTAATTCCGTATTTGTCTAAATATTTTTGATTTAATTCATTTTGTTTGTTAGTTAACTTCACAAATTTACCTTCAATAAGTGCTAAAACAATATTGTTGCTTTTAGCATCTAGTGCATCGCCATCGCTCACAATAAGCGAAGCAAGCTTACCTTCTTCTAAGCTTCCTATTTTGGAATCGAGCATTAAAATTTTTGCAGCATTTAATGTTATTGCCGATAAAGCTTGTTCTTTTGTTAAACCATAAGCTACTGCATGGCCTGCATTAAAAGGCAAGTTTCTGCTTTGCATTGCTTCCATGTCGCCTTCTAATTGTAAACAAAATAAAACCGAATCGCGTTGCAGTAAAAAAGGTGTTTTATAACATATATCCACATCATTATCATCCATATCGGGGAGGTCGTTAACGCGATTGAGCATAACAGAGATATTGTTTTTTTTGAGTTCATTAGTAACTTTATAACTTTCTTTTCCGCCAACCAAAATAGTTTTTTTAATTTCAAATTTTTTAATGAATTGAATTGCTGCTAAAATATCTTTTACCTTATCTGCATGTATGTATAAATTTGCATTACCTGAAAAAACGGGCTTCATGGCTTCAAAACGGAGGTTTTTTTCAGGACTTTGATTGTTTTGTAAATAATAAAAATTCGCGTCGGTAAAAAATTTAGTAAGTTCTTCAATCTCGTCGTTATATTTTTTGTTTGCGGCAATAGTATTTAAATTGTCTTCACTCCAATGTTTATAATGCAAACGCGGCATATTTAAATGAATGCCATCATCGGCCTTTAACACAGCGTCTTCCCAATTCCAAGCCTCTAAAGCCACAACGCTCGATGAGCCACTAATTAATCCGCCGCGTGGTGTTACTTGTGTGTATAATATGCCGTTTGTTTTTACTGTCGGAATTATAGCGTTATCTGCATTATATGCTATTAATGTTCTTACATGCGGGTTTATAGTTCCTACTTCATAAAAATCGCGAGTTGCTCTAACAGCTTCGGCATCATGTAAACCCAATATATTATTAGTATTTATAAAAGCTGGGTAAATGTGTTTGTTGTGTAAATCAATAACTGTATCGGCGCTAGGTGTATTTTCTGATGTTTTTTTTTGTACTAACTCAATTTTTGATTGATTTATAACAATTAATCCATTTTCGATTACATTGCCATTGCCTTGGTGAATAGTTGCATTTACTAATGCAATACGCATTACTTTTTTTTGTGCAACAACAATTATTGATGTGCAAAAAAGTAAAATCAAACTTATATTTTTAAACTCTTTCATGTATTTGTAGTTAATTTTTTAATAATATGTTGTAAAATATAAACAAATGTAATTTTATCTTTCTCCTGTTTCTTGTTCTGACACCCCTTCAAGTGTATTGCAGTGATACAGCCTTTGTTGTTTAGGTTGGTACTTTTGCATTTTAATTCCTTTTTGTTTTTCAACAACAAGTTTCGAAATAATTCGAGCTTTTTCAGAAGCAATGTATTGCTGTAATTTTAAATCGTTTTCGCGGTCAAAATAAATTTCACCATCAATAATTGTTTTATCTACTTTAGCATATTCGCTTAATGGATTATCTGTCCAAAGAACTAAGTCAGCCACTTTTCCAACTTTTATACTCCCTACTTTATTATCTATATGAAGCATTTTTGCGGGATTAATTGTAACTAATTTTAAAGCTTGTATTTCTGATAATTTGCCGTATTTAACGATTTTGCCGGCTTCTTGATTAAGTCGTCTGCCCATTTCTGCATCATCGCTATTAATTGCAGTATTAATGCCCATTTTAGTAAGTATGCTTGCGTTATATGGAATCGCATCCATTACTTCATTTTTATACGCCCACCAGTCAGAAAAGGTAGAGGCATTTGCACCATGCGCTTTGATTTTATCGGCAACCTTGTATCCTTCTAATACATGGGTAAAAGTGTTAATCTTAATTTTAAAACTATCAGCTACGTGCATTAGCATGTTAAGCTCGCTTTGCACATAACTATGACAAGTAATAAATCGTTTGTTATTCAAAATTTCGGCAATGGCATCTAATTCAATGTTTTTACGAAATGGCATTTTGTTTTTTGCTTTCGAACTTTCATATCTTATTTTCTCTGCGTTATATTCTTTAGCTCTTGTGAAATAGTCAATAAACACTTGTTCTACGCCCATTCGGCTTTGTGGAAAGCGCGTGGTATTAAAATCCCCCCAGTTTGATTGTTTTACGTTTTCACCTAATGCAAATTTTATAAACGGATCGGCATTTTCGTACTTTAAGCCTTCGGCATTTTGCCCCCAACGTAGTTTTATTAAAATGCTTTGCCCGCCAATTGGGTTTGCTGAGCCATGTAATATTTGAGAGCACGTTACGCCGCCTGATAATTGACGATAAATATTTATATCGTCGGGGTTAATAACATCGCCCATTCGTACCTCAGCGCTGCTCGCTTGTGTACCTTCGTTTACACCATGAGTTAATGCAATATGACTATGCTCGTCGATGATACCAGGTGTAAGATGCATGTCTTTTGCATCAATTACTTTTGCAAACGCAAGTTTTGGAGCATCGATATTAGGGGCTATTCTAACAATTTTTCCTTCAACAATATATACGTCTGATTCTTTTAAAATACTGTCTTGTTCATTGGTCCAAATGGTTGCGTTTTTTATAAGAATAGCCGAATACCGATTTTTAAATTTTTTCCAAGCCTCTTTAAAAGCACTTTGCTCATCGCTTAAAGGCTCACCATAAGCATTAAAAGGGTAAATTATTTTTCCTACTTTAATATCAGAAACTTTTGGTTTTGGTTTAATAGTACTATCAGTTTTGCTAATAAATTTTAATGTAAACTTATTCCAATATCCATCGTTATTTTGCAAAGTGCCGTCAAATTGTTTTGTTTTAGAGTCATAATTTGCGCTTGCTCTAATTAACTTTGTGCTATCGAGTTGAAATGAAAACGTTAACACATTATTGGCAAATGTGTAATTTATATTTTTTGATGTAGTGTCTATTTTAATTTTTGCTGAGGGCTTATTTACATCACCCGAAAATGTAACGATATAGTTTTTTGAATCAGTAATAAATTCATATTTTCCGCGCCAATCGGGAAAATTAATGTCAGAATAAGTATTTGCTTGTCCTTTTATCCAATGTTGTATAATTTGCGCATCATCGTCAAAAATATTTTTATTACTAATAAAAAAATTTGCAAAGTTTCCGGTCTTTAAAGTTCCCATTAAATTTGCATTAATGAATTGAGCGGGATAAAATGTTAATGCTTTTAAAACCATTTTCTCGGTTAAACCAAATTGCATTGCTTTGCGTATGTTAGGTAGAAATTTTGTTTTATCTTTTAATTCGGCGCATGTAATTGCAAAAGGAATATTAAAATTTTGGAAGTAGGTTAAATTAGTTGGTGCAAGTTCCCAGTGCTTTAAGTCAGTTAACGGTATAGCATCGGCATCATAAGGATCATCAATATCAAAGCCTTCGGGGAAATTAACTGGCAAAATAAACTTTGAGTTTAAATCAGCCATATCATTGATGCGTTGGTATTCGTTACCACTTCCTTTAATAATAAATGATTGTTTAAATTCCTTTGCAACATTGGCGGCTCTATAGGCATTAAATTTATCGCCGGCATCAAAAATTTTTGGTAGGGCTTGTAATTTATTAAATGCGTCGAGTGAAATATTAAATTCAGAATTATAGCCACCGTTTGCATACCATTGAGCATCGTAGTAGGTTTGTCGCAATAAAGCAATTGCTCCTGTTAACGACGATGGATAATCTTGCTTTGAAGCACCTTTATTAAAAGAATAAAATGCTGCGCATTTTTCAGCTATTACACTTTCGTTTTCTTTTTTATTTGAATTTAGTAATACTAATGCTCCCGATCCACGTACAATGCCATCAATACTATGTGTAAGTACTGCTCCAAAGCCAATTTTTTTATACTCGTCGGCTTTTATAGTATTGTGCGAAAAAATCTTATAAGCATCTACATCGGCTTTTATGGCTTCGTTCCAACCGTAGGCTCCTTTTATATTTGTAGTTATTTGAGGGCCAAGGTGTAATTTTATTTGAGGTTTTACTTCAACGGGCATCCCATAATCGGAATATAAGTCAATAAATGATGGGTAAATATATTTACCTTTTAGGTCAATTATCGTTGCTCCTTCAGGAATAGTTGCTTTTTCGGCACAGATTAATACTTTCCCGTTTTGTATTACAAGTATTCCGTTTTTTAAAATAGTTTCGTAATCGAGATAAATTACGGCATTTGTGAAAGCAAAAATTGTATGATTCTCGCTAGGGGCACCGTTAATAGGAAATGTAACTTGAGCCTTTATTAGTAGTTGTGAAAAAACAAATCCAAAGAAAAAGAGATTTTTAATTCGTTTTTTTTGCTTTAATAAATTACTTTTTGTTATGATTAGCATAGGGGATAAAGTTAATCTTAATCAATTAATTTTAGTAAAAATTAAAACAAATAATTTATCCCAACAGTTTATGCAATAAAAGTAAAACGGGGTTCTATTCAATTACAATTTTTTTATTTAGCTCTTTACCGTCGGAACTCTTGCAGTTTAAAATGTAAAGCCCCTTTTGCATAGTACTTATATCTAGCGTAAGGCTCTTTGCGTTACAGTTTAATTTTTGCAATACAAGCTTGCCTGAAGTTTCGAGTAAACTTACGCTTTGTAAATTTAAATTTGTGCTTATTTGCAAGCTACTTGAAACGGGGTTAGGAAAAACTTTGGCAAACAACTCTTCTTGGTTATTTTGAATTAGTGCTGTTACTGTTGTAGTATTAACAAGTAAATGATACATACTTTTTGGTTGCATTACATAACTTAAATTATTCGCTACAATTAAAGTACTGCTTGTTAATGCGTTAATAGCCGGCTTTGCAGTTATTGCTGTACTTGCATCTGCTTCGGTTAAACCATAAGCCGAAATAATACTATTATAATTTGTTGTTCCTGCAAAATTAATATTAGCTGTAGTGGTAGTTACACCTTTGTTTAAAAGAACAACGTGCATTAGGTTTGGGTTAGTATTATCGACTGAGGCATAAATTGAAGTTAATGCGTTGTTACTTGTACTTGATGGCATTAACAAATTACCAAACTTGTTATTTGCACCGTCGTAGTTTCTAAACAGCCTAAAGCCCGAACCTATATAACTATCTGCAATACCAAAATAGGTAGCCCAATAAACATCGCATTTAGCAAAAATGCCTAGAGCATCAGCTTGAGCAATTGCGCCTTCCATTATGTTTCTGCCTGTAAAATCATATTCAGTAATAGCTAATTTAGTGCCGGGATAAAAATCATTAATTGCCTTTTGTGTAAGCGGAAGCATATTGATTGCTGCTCCATCGGTAAACCCATTACCGTTTGCTGTTATCCAACTGTTTTCTACATACGTAGTGTCCCATAAACTTCGTGGAGCTTGCATAATATCAGCATTGGTAGAAATACCTTCGGGATAATAGTGTATTGCTAAAACATCTAAATATCTTATACCATCTAAAATTTCCTTTTGCTTCATGTTTGCTAAAAATGCATTTTGCCAAGTCATTCTGTTATATTTTTTCGCAACTCCCGTGCCATTTGTTTTATAAGGCTCAACATTAAAAGTAGCCCAATCGCTTGGCTGATGTGGCCCCGCGTCCCAAACATTCCATAAACTGTATGCTTCGGCGTAACCCCATCTGCCACTACTAAATACTTTTGCGGCGGGATCTTGTTGTTTAATTGTTTTAGCTAATGCGTAAGTTTTATTAATTACTTCGTTACAAGTTGTAAATGCAGGATGCATTACAGAGTGCGTGCCATCTACTCCCCCGCCTACTTTATATAACGACCATAAACCAACTTCATTATCGGTCTGATAAAATTTTATTCCATTAGCTGTAGAGGCAGATCCAAATTGATTTTTTAAAAAATTAATTTCTTCATCAACATACATTACGTTATCAGTTAATGTTGGCGCTAAACTTAATGCCGTTGTTTTAGTATTCACAACTTGTATCCATCGACTTGGTGTAGCTGTAGGCGTACCGCATACGGTATTTAAAACATCTGCACCCACATACCCCGCCATTGGTAATTGTATTAGCGACACAGCATTTAAACTTAAGGCGTTACTATGTGTTAGTACTGCTGCGCGTGCAGGTGTGTAATATGTCGGTGCCGGTGCTGGCGTTTGGCCAGATACAATATAACTTTGAAATGAGCTGTTTTTATGTGAATCATCAACGCCTGCATTATTTGCGCCATTTTCCCAATTATAGGCGGTTGTAGCGTTTCCCCCTAAGCGCCAACTTGTAATATTTAAACTAAGTAAATTTGCCAAACCACCATGATTTGATAAACCTGTAGCCCATGGCCCCGTCCATTGATTATCATACACATAGCCGTTAAGACCATATATGTATGGACTAATTGTTTTTTGTGCCGAAGCACTTGTATTGACAGTCATTGTTACTTGTGCATTTGCAAAAGAACTACTGCCTAATATAAGAAGTAATAATTTTTTCATTTATTTTTTTTAAATACAAAAATACTCACGTTATTCAAAAATAAGTAAATACTTTTAAAATGCATTATAACTGAGTACAAATTTTAATGAATAAAATTGCGAAAGAGAGATTGTAAAAATTATTTCAAATTAAAATATTCAGTTGCCATGTTTGCAATTTCGCCTCCGTAAGCTAAGCTTGCAGTTGCTGCCGGGCTAGGACTATTAATTACATGCATGGCATTTCCCTTTTTTTCGATTTTAAAATCGTCGAGCATTTCGCCTTCAGCACCTGTAGCCATAGCTCTAATGCCACAGCGAGCTGATACGATATCCTCCATTTGTAAATCGGGAATTAATTTTCGTAAACGTTTTAAAAAATATGTTTTACTAAATGCTCCTCGGTATTCATCTAAACCAAAACGCCAATGTTTTTTAAAAAATCTCCAGGTTCCTTTAAATGCAAGAGCTTCGGCCGTATCTTTAAAGCTAAATGATGTTCGACTATAGCCCTCTCTATCAAACACAAAAACTGCATTAGGTCCACACTCAACGCCACCTTTAATCATTCGTGTAAAGTGAACCCCTAAAAACGGGAATTTAGGGTTAGGCACAGGGTAAATTAAATGCTTTACTTTGCTAATTCCTTTTTCAGTTAAGTCGTAGTAGTCTCCTCTAAAACCTAATATTGCAGCATCAGACTTAGAGCCTTCAAGTTTAGCCATTCTATCAGCTTGGATACCAGATGTTGTAATTATATGTTTTGCAGTAAAACGCTGTGTTGTAGTAATAACGGTAGTTTGCTGTTCACCCTTTTCGAATGCAACAACTTTTTGATTGGTTAAAACTTTGTTTTGCGGCGATTTTGCTACAATTAATTCGGCATATTTTTCTGATACGTCTGAATAGTCGATAATACCTGTGCAACCTACCCTTAATGCTTTTATACCAGTGCAATGTGGCTCAATTTCTTTAATTTTATCGGGATCAATTATTTCAATGTCCTCAACCCCGTTAGCAATTCCGTTGTTATATACCTTTTGAAGATGTGCCAATTCACTCTCGTGCGTGGCAACTATTATTTTTCCGCAAATATCGTGTTCAATTTTGTATTCTTTTGCAAATGCAACTAATTCGTGGCGGCCTTTCACACAATTTATAGCCTTATAAGAACCGGGTTTATAGTATATACCACTGTGTATCACGCCACTATTATGCGAAGTTTGATGCGCGGCAAGTTTATTTTCTTTTTCTAAAACTGCTATTTTTTTAGTTGGGTGTTGTAGGGTTAACTTATATGCAGTAGCTAAACCTACAATGCCGCCACCTACAATGATAATATCAAAATTATTTTCCATAAAAATATGCTTACAAAAGTAGTATTATGGTTTAAATAATTAAACTTTTTACAAACTTTAATGTTGGCGCATTGGTGGCACTCCTTGTGGATATCCACTCGGGGGAGGCATAAATCCTCTGTTCATATTATCCGACTCGGCAGGTGGTGGAGAGCCTTTAAAATTTCGCAAAGTATAAGTGAGTGTAAATAAAAAATAACGATTTAAAACGGTTGTTTTATAATCTTCGGTATAATTAGCCATTATGTTTCGCCCTATACTTCTATTTTGGTTCAATATGTCATAAGCACTTATTTTTGCTTCCAAATTTTGTTTCTTTAAAAATTTGTAACCAATATAAGCATTCCATAAAAAATAATTTTGACTAAAGTTTTGCGTTAATCCTTGGTACAAGGTGTTAGTTACATCTGTGTTAATTACAATGCCTTTCCAAAAAATCCAATTTAAACGAGCGGTGGCTGTATGTGTATAATAGTTGTTGTTCGTTTGTGCCTGTAGCGTATTTTTTACTTCGGTATAGCCTGCATTGTACGCAATTGAAAAATCAATATTTTTACTAATATTACTCCCTAAAAATATACCTCCGTTATAGCTTAAATTATTTGATGTGTTTAGCATGCTGTTAATCATTGAGGGGCTACTGGTAAGGCTAACCCCTCCGTTAAAATTAATATTACTTTTTATAGATTTTAACGGAAAACCATAAACTGCAAAGGCACTTGCTGTATAATAATTAGATAGGTTAACATACGAGTTTATCTGCGAGCCTCGCGTAACTTTAAAATTATTTATAAAAGTATCGTGACGCAATAAATAATTTGTTGAAGTAATGTAATTGTTTGTGTAATTGCCCCTTAAAACAAACATGATGTTTTTTGATGTAACGCTGTTAAAGCCCCCAAACCTGATTGTAAAATTGTTTTCGAAGGTTTGTTTTAATTGAGGGTTACCGGTTTTAATTTGCAATGGGTTGCTTAAATCGAGTACGTTTTGCAATTGAGTTAGAGATGGTACTGTGGTTGATGTTCGATAATACATTCTAAGATTTGTGCTTTTATTAAATTTATAATTTAAGCGTGCATTGGGGAGTACATTAAAAAAACTTTGATTTATTTTAAAACTATCAGGATAGATTTGCGAGCCGCTTAAACTTGCTTGCTGTGCATCGCTACCAACATTAAAATTTAATTTTTTATTTTGAAATCGGTATGTTATCCCGCCGCGTTGCGTTTCATATAAATTATCGTATTTATTTGAAAGAGATTGATTAAAATCGTTATAAATTTTACTTACTGAGTCATAACTATTAGTTGTTTTATCAGAGTTTCCCTTGGTGTACGAAGGGCTATAGTTTAATTGAATTTGAGAATTTTTTCCAATAGGTTCTGTATAGCTTATACTAGGGTTTATTTTTTGAGTATGGCTGTATGTAGTGTATTTTTGATTTAATAAAGTGGGGTTGCCAAATCCGGGTTGATTAAGCGAAAAGTATGTCCCAAAATTATTACGCTCACTTAGTAACGTTGCAATGTTAATTGAAAAAGTTCTTCCTTTTCTTTTAAAGTTATGCATGTACAACAAGCTATTATTAAAATCGTAGCCTGCATTTGTGATGCTTGAATTAGTAGAGCTTTTACTTAAATTTATACTTCCGTTTAAAGTGTTTGAAGTAAGCATATTAGTATTGGCCAGGTTATTTTGATAATTAAAACTTGGGGTTAAAATAATTTTATTAGATGAGTCGATGGTGTGTTCTATTTGTAAATTTATGCGATGGTTTAGATTGTTAGTGGAGTTATTATTGCTTTGATTATAGATTAATCCATTTTGAGCAAAATAGTTTCTATCTAAGGTTGAAATGTTTGAATTATTTGTTGAATTAAAAAAATATGAACCTGTAATTTGAGTTTTTTTTCCCCATTCGTCGCTATAATTTAATCCGCCTGATTGTGTAGCTGTAATGCCATTTTGAGGTGCGGTTAGTAAATTACCTACACCTCCAAACATACCCGGAGGACCTCCGGATCCTCCACCGGGAGGACCACCCATGCCTCCTTGCCCGCCACTGTTTCCAATTGCTCCGGTAATATCAGAGATACTAAAATTTTGTTGATTAATATTATTGCCTATATAAAGCAAGGTAATACGTTGTTTGTTTTTAAAACTATTTAAGGTGAAACCATTATTGTACCGTAAGTTGTTTGGTGCAAAATAATCGGCACCTAATCCGCCAAAAACTTTACCAAATTGCCCTTGATTTTTATCTTTACGCGTAACAATGTTAATAGTCTTTTGGGTATTATCATCAGTAAATCCTGTAAATTGAGCTTGGTTACTTAGCTTATCAAAAACTTCAATTTTATCAACTACTTCGGCGGGTAAATTTTTAAGAGCAGCATTAGGATCGTCTCCAAAAAAGGGTTTACCATCAACTAATACCTTTTGTACTTGCTCACCATTTACTTTAACGCCATTATTATCTGAAGTTATGCCGGGCATTTTTTTTATTAAATCTTCAGTAGTTGCATCGGGGTGTGTTTTAAATGCATTGGCGTTAAACTGAGTAGTATCTTCTTTTTGTTTTCCTCTTTCTTGAACAATTTTAACTTCAACTTCTTTTAATTGATTGGCGCCATCGGCCATGTTTATCGTGCCAATATTTAATGGTTTAAACGCTACCTCAATGTTTTTTGTAATAGTTTTAAAACCTACATAATTAAATGATAGTTTGTATTTTTTATTAGAAATAAGTTGCAATTTAAATTTACCTAGGCTATCTGTAATAGTGTTTAAATTAGTTAAAGAATCGAGTGAATGTGCAATAACAATTACACCAGGTATTGGTGTTTTATCAGCATCAATAACTTTACCAAATATTGATGTTTGAGATAAAATTTTATTTGTAAAAAAAAGTAAGAATAAAAACAGCAATATTTTTTTCATAATAGCTTATGGGGGGTTTAATAATAAAAATTAATCTCTTCTTTTATGAAATTTTCTGTTACTATTAAAATTGGTGAGTAATTGAGTAATTTTTGTGTTTTGTTCAAGTGAGCATATTTTTCTTATTTCAGTAATGTGCATTAAACGTATAACATTAAATTGCTCACTAATAACAGCAATTTGTTTTGAAACAGAATCAATAGACTGTTTGTTAGGATTTTGAGCATAAATCAGTGTAGTTAGCCTGTCTTTATTTTGTTCGCTTAAATGCATTAAACTATCTTTTAAAGCATTATATTTTGTATTAATTGCTAAGGCGTCTTCTTTTTGTTTGTTCGAAAAATTAAGCGAATCAGTAATTATTTGATTGAAAAATAAATGCCTCATTTTTTTTTCTCCGTCTTTTTGAAAACGATGCTCAAAGGAAAATTGGCTATGCTCTCTTTTGCCAAAGCGATGCTTATTAAAGAATAAAAAAAACAAAAGCACTATGTTTAAAGTGATAAAAAATAATGCGATAAAAAACCATATTTTTTGTTTTAAAAAGAAATTCATTTGTTTATTCGTTTAGTGTTAATATTAAATTTTCAGTTAAGTTATTGTCACTTTGAGCTTCGTTATTAATTATTTCAGCACTTGTTTTTGATAGAGTATTGTCATTTAATAAATTTAGTACCCCAAAACCTATAGTTAAAGCTATTAATACAACTAAGCCTGCAGTAATTAATTGGTTTGAAAAAGAGTAATTATAGTTTTTTTGATTTATTTTTTTCTCGATATGGTAGTAAATTTTTGAAGAAAGATATTCATCAGGAAGTAATTGCTTTTTTTGCTCAAGCGTTTTTAAGTTTTGAGTAATAATTTCGACAAATTGTTTACAACTATCACAATTATGCGCAATTACAGCCTTGTCAATGCTGTTAAAATCATCAAAAAGCATTTTCGATATTATCACTTCTCTATATTTTTTACATTCCATATATATCTTTTATTTGACAATTACATTGGTTAAAACTTGCGGTTTATTTATAATTTTTTTCATAGTAAGTAATTAACATTTTTTTCAAGTTTTGTTTAGCTCTAAATAATAATGATTCGATAGATGAGATGCTAAGATTCATGATTTTGGCTATATCTGCATAACTTAATTCATTGTGATTGGCAAGTGTGTATGCAATTTTTTGATTTTCCGGGAGTTTGTTTATAGCTGTTTGCAATAGATTGTTCAGTTCTTTTTGTTCAATTTGATTAGGAATATCAGTGCTTTTAACTTGGTTTAAAGTTAAAGTGTTTAAAAATTGATGATAAGCAGCTACGCGTTTTTGTTTTTTTATAAAATTAAGCGATTTATTTATTGCAATGCGGTATAGCCAGGTACTCAATAAGGCCTCTTGCCTAAAACTATTTATAGAGATTAAAAATTCAGCAAATACTTCTTGTGTAAGATCTTCCGCATTTTCCTTTGTGTCAACAAAACCTATGCATACACGAAAAATTTTTTCATAATTGTTTTGAATAAAGCTTTCTATAGTTTCATTATTATCGCCTAAAAGCTTATTTATAAGATCTTTATTATTCACAATTAAATAACTGCTAATTTGACAAATTAATTTTCAAAAACTTGCGGAGTTATAAAAATATATACCCTTTTTAGGGTATATGTTAAAATTTGAAATTACTGTACTTTTGTAACACTATGAAAACTTTAGCCCAACTAAAACAAGGCGAGAAAGCAGTTATAAATCAAATAACAGAGCAAAGTTTAGAGCGAAAACTAATTGATTTAGGCTGTGTGCCCGGCGAAAAAGTGCAATTAAGTAAAACAGCTCCTTTAGGCTGCCCTTTAGCCATCACCATATCAGGCTTTGAGCTTAGTTTAAGGAAAGACGAGGCTGCATATATAATTGTAGATTCAATAGCCTAATAACATTTGAGTAAAGACGCGCATACCAATGTTTTATTAATTGGTAATCCCAATGCAGGCAAAACCACTTTATTTAATGCTTTAACCGGCTTACACCAAAAAACAGGTAATTACGCCGGCGTTACAGTTGATAAATATACCGGCATCAGCAGCTATAACAGTAAAGGCATAAATCATAAATTAAGTATTACCGACTTGCCCGGAACGTATAGCCTTTTTCCAAAATCGCTAGACGAAGATGTGAGTTTTAATTACTTAATGGAGCATGGTCAAGAGTCGGTTGTAGTTGTGGTTTGTGATGCCACTAATCTTAAACGCAATTTGCTTTTAGCAACTCAAGTAATTGACTTAAAATTAAAAACAGTAATTGCATTAAATTTTTTTGATGAGGTAGAAAAACAAAACATTAAAATAAATATTAATGCACTAAGCGAAATGTTAGGCCTTAGTTTAGTTGCCGTTAATTCAAGAAATGGCGAAGGTATCGAAAATCTAAAAAAAGCAATTACAGAGGCTCAAGTGTCAAAGGCTTCGTTTTATGATATAAATGAGTTAAATAAAAAAGGATTTGCAAACTACACCAATTTTTTAAGTCAACCCAAAAAAGAAAGTAATAATAAGCTGGAAGTAAGTGATAAAACATATCGTTACAGCGCCATAAACTATCTCACCGCTAAACATATAATTAGCCCGGTTGATTTAAAACTTAAGCAACTTAGTCAAAATATCGACAAAATTATTACTCATAAAATTTTTGGTTATGTAATATTATTAATTATACTTTTTTTAATGTTTCAATCTATCTTTTACATAGCCCAATTTCCTATGCAATGGATTGAAGATGGATTTATGTACCTAAAAGAGTTTTTGAAAAATAACTTGCCAAGTAATAAAATAAGCGAACTGCTTATAAATGGGGTTATTTCCGGCATAAGCGGCGTAGTAATATTTATTCCACAAATAGCACTACTGTTTTTATTCATTACAATACTTGAAGATAGTGGCTATATGGCGCGTGCAAGTTTTATTTTAGACAAGCTTATGAAGCGCTTTGGATTAAATGGAAAATCAGTTATACCGCTTATAAGTGGTACGGCCTGTGCAGTTCCTTCTATAATGGCAACGAGAACTATCAGTAATTATAAGGAACGGATAATAACTATTTTTATTCTCCCTCTAATCTCTTGCTCTGCACGCTTACCCGTTTATACGCTGTTAATTTCGTTAATGATTAAAAATACGTCTAAAGTATTTTTATTTAATTTACAGGGGGTAATGCTTATGCTGATGTACGCACTTGGTTTTGCAATGACATTAATAACCGCGTGGATTTTAAAAAAAGTAATAAAAAATAAAGAAAATTCGTTTTTTATTATGGAGCTGCCAACTTATAGATTGCCGCATGTGCGAAATATTTTTTTAACCGTAATAAATAAAGTAAAAATATTTGTGTTTGATGCAGGGAAAATAATTGTATCAATTTCAATTATTTTATGGATACTCAGTAATTACGGTGGAAGAGAGTTTAATAAAGTTAAAGAACAAAGAGCTTTATTTGAAAAGCAGCAGCCGTTAAACGATTCGGTTTCTAATCATTTTAATAACCTTGAGCTAGAAACTAGTTATATAGGCACTTTGGGGCATGTAATTGAACCGGTAATAAAGCCATTGGGTTTCGATTGGAAAATAGGTATCGCTATTATAACCTCATTTGCTGCAAGAGAGGTATTTGTGGGAACTATGGCTACCATATATGAAAGCAGAGATAGCGAAAATGTTATGAGTATTAAAGAAAAATTAATGTTGGAACAAACCCAAGATGGTAAACCAATGTACACCTTTAAACTCTGTTTAAGTTTGTTGTTGTTTTACGTATTTGCATTGCAATGTATGAGTACCATCGCAACTACAAAGCGCGAAACTAAAAGTACATTTATTACAATAATGCAATTTGTTTATATGTTTGCGTTGGCTTATTTAAGTTCCTTTATTGCATTTAATATTTAAATCTAATAAATTTTTAGTACAGTTAAAACTTAGATAGTTCAGATTTAAGATAGTCGATTATTTTTACCTCAACAGGGTCAATATTTTTAATGTCGGCAATATAATAACTGATCCAGTCGCCAATGTTTATTAAGTATAAAAATTGCTCAAGTTTTGTGTTTCCTTGGGCATTAATTTCAATAACATCTGAACAATGTTTTTGAAAAATAGGTTTGCATACTTCGTATCTTTTTTTTGTGCGATCGTAATCAAATGAAGTGTGAAAAGAAATAACAACTAAATTATCATTTTTACTTGTCCAGCCCACTAATTCATTGTGGTTCATTTCAGGAAATGAGTGATGCCAGCATAACTGTTTACTGTTTTCATTAATTTGTTGTCTAAATCTAACAGTAACTGATTCGCAAGTGCCAAACGAATAAATAACGGCAATTTTATTATTAAGTTTTTCTGCAATTTTTTTAGCTTCAGTTTTTATTTCAGAATTTTTGTTTTCAAGCAGGGCAACGGCCTCTATAATATTTTGAAATAGTAATTGCTTTGCAAAACCTTTTCTACATAAAACGTTTATGAGTTGAACGAGTGAGTATCCTAAACATGAGCGGGGAGGCATTCCACCGGGAATTTCAACAAACTCGGTTAAATGCTGTTTAGCAAGCTCCGAAATTTTTCCACCACTAGTAATGCATACTATTTGGGCTTTTTTACTTAACCCCTGCTGCATTGCACTAATTGTTTCTTCAGTATTGCCAGAGTAACTTGATACAATTAGTAAAGTAGATTCGTTTACAAATGCGGGCAAAAAATAATCTTTATTAATAATGATTGGTACATGACAAAAATCGGTAATTAATTCGCTCACAATGGTGCCACCTATGCCTGAACCACCTAAGCCTGTAACAACAATATTTTTAATACCAACCGATGTAGTTGAAATAGTTGATTTTTCAGCAATAATAAAAGCTTCTTTTAGCTGAGAATTAAAATTTTGAATAAGTTCTTTCATAATTTCATTGCAAATAACGTGATATTTTTTGATTTATTTTAAATTGATAAAATACTATAACTATAATTTACCTTCAAGCATTAGTAGCTTAACGCGAAAAATTGCGGCAATGCTTAAAGAGTCGGTAATTTCTCCCCTAACAACCATGTTATATACCTCGTTAAACGGCACTTTTTTTAACGTTAAGGCTTCTGTTTCTTCTGGTTCAGCTGTAGTAAAGGTTAGTTCTTGGGCTAAATAAATATAACAATATTCATCTGTTGCAGAGTTGCTAGTATGCATATTGCAAAGCAAGGTGTACCTATTGGCTATTATACCGGCCTCTTCTTTTAGTTCGCGTTTAGCCGATTCTATAGGGTCAACGTTTAAAGATCCGCCGCCCTCAATTATTTCCCAACTGTATTTATTTAATGGATAGCGCCATTGCCCAACAATCCAAGTGTTAAAGGCTTCATCTAAAGGTAAGATACCAATAGCTAAATTTTTAAAGTGAACTGTGCCGTAAATACCTTCCTTATTGGCAGGTGTTACTACATTATGATGCGTTACACTAATCCAAGGTGTTTCGTATTCTAAGCTTGATTTTAAAGTTTTCCAGGGATTATCAGCTACATTATTTGTCATATTATCTAAATTCTAAACTTCTGAATATCTAATTCAAAATAAATTGTTAAATTGGTAACCAATTACAAACTTTGTTCGTAATTAATGTTAAATATAATTTATTTGGGTGAGAAAGTTTACTTTTTATTTTATTTTTAGTTTACTCATTTCTATTTCTGGAGCACAAACGTTATACTGGATTGGCGGCAGAGGTAATTTCAACGATGCAAAGCATTGGAGTACTAGTAGTGGTGGTAACCAAGCAGGGGTTATTCCTTCTAAACAAAGCGTTTTAATTATTGACGAAAACTCTGGTGCCGATGCCACTATCAATTTAACCGGTAAAAATGTTTGTAAGTCGTTTTATGCCTATGGTGAAAACAAAAAAACTGTTTTAAATGGTTTAACCAATGCCTCTCTTGAAGTTGAAGAAACATTTTTTTTAAGTCCTAATACTAAATTAACCGGAAGAATAGATTACCTTTTTAAAAACACATTAACTCCTTTAAATAATAGCTATGTTGAGGTACGAAATCTTAAGCTAAACGGAAATTTAGTTTTTGAGTCAGGCTCATGGTCAATTAGCTCTTTAGGCGTAGATACCGGTTATTCTATTTATTTTAATGAAGGCAATTTTAGCTTTGTAAATTCTTCTATTGAGTGTAAATCTTTTCATATTACTCCCAATAAAACCCATTTTGTAAATTATCCTCATTTGGTAAAAACAAATAAACTAAAAAGCGCTATGAATTCTTCTGAATTGAAGTTTTTTGGTGATAATAACGCTAGATTAAATCAATATAATTCAACTGCTTCTGCATGTTCAATACTTTACGGTGTAACTTCGCCTTCATGTGCTGGCCAACAGGGTATTATATCAATTACTATTACGCCGGGTTGCAGCAGTGGACCTTATACATTACAAGCTAATTGCATAGATGCTTGCTTTCCCTTTTCATCACTGGCTGTAAGCGGACCAACCGTTTTAACTTATACCGTAACAGGTTGTGGTAATAACTCGGTAGATTTCGCTTTGATAGATAATACTTACACAGTTACAGGTAGCCCGGTTGCGATTCTTATGGGGCAAAATTTACCTGTTAACCCCACAGCTATAAACTTAAATGTAATTTCAACCACAGTTGCGTCTTGCTTTGGTGTTTGTGATGCCAAGCAGCGTGTAAGTGTAAATGGAGGAGGAACTCCAAATTACACCATTTATGCATCTCCCTTATCTTCCTCGTTAACTACAGGAGCATTTTCAGCTAAAACCTTCACTTCACTTTGTAGTGGCCCTATTTCTTACACGGTAACTAATGATAATGGCTGCAAGTTTACTTTTTCTAGTTTTATTGCGCCTACCCCAAGTATAGTTATTTCAGCACTTTCAACGTCCGTTTCTTGTAATGGCGCTTGCGACGGTACTTTTTCTATTACTCCTTCTGGCGGAACACCTAACTATACAATTAATTTTAGTACCGGCACCAATAGTAATAATATATCTCCGGCTACTTCAGTATCAATAGCCTCGTTATGTCCGGGAGTTTATACAGCTACATTAACCGATTCAAAGGGGTGTAACACAAACACTTCGGTTACAATTACTCAGCCCCCTGCCATAACTGTAACTGCAACGCAAACAAACGTTACGTGTTTTGGCTTGTGCAATGGTTCTGCCTCGGTTCAGGTTACAGGTGGTACACCTGCATACACATATACATGGTCGCCTTCACCCGGAAATTCAAACAGCATAACTTCAGTATGTTCGGGTAGTCAGATTGTAACGATAAAAGACGCTAACTCTTGTACCAAAACAGCTACATTTAATATCACACAACCTAGTTCTATTACAATAACCCCAACTATAACAAATGTTGTTTGTTCAGGCTCATGTACGGGTGCTGCTTCTGTAACGGCCTCAGGTGGTACGGGGATAATTTCATTTACGTGGGTGGCACCAGGGCCAAGCACAATAGCAACAACAGCATTTATAAATAATCAGTGCGCTGGTACATATACTGTTTTTGCTAAAGATGCAACGGGCTGTACTACACAAAGTATAGTTACAATTACTCAACCGCCGACTTTTACAATTAGTGCACAATCAACTAGCGTACAATGTTTTGGAGCTTGTAATGGGGCAGCAACAGTTAATATATCAGGAGGCAATGGAGCGCCTTACACATTTTCATGGTCACCTGCAGCAGGGAGCTCTTCTACCATAGGAGGTTTATGCCAGGGTTCATATACTGTTTCGGTAAAAGATGCATCGAGTTGCCCGGTGCAAACTGTTGTTACAATAACTCAGCCAACTTCAATTACTATTACCCCTACCACTTCGTCGGTAACTTGCGCAATTGCTTGTAATGGCTCAATTAACGTTTCTGCATCAGGTGGTTTGGCCCCTTATAGTTATACTTTAATAACACCCGCCCCCTCAACTATAACTGCGGCTCCTCCTTATACATCTTTATGCGCTGGTATATACACTATTTTCGTTTCTGATGCGGCAGGGTGTATTAAAACAAAAACAACGCAGGTAATAGCACCAAATCCATTATTAGTTTCAGTAAGTTCTACATCAATAACTTGCTTTGGATTAAGTAATGGTAATTTAGCCGGAAGTGTATCTGGTGGCACCCCAAGCTATACGTTATATTGGGGCACATCTTCAGGCACCGTTAGCGGAGGCGTATTAAGCGGGCAAGCAGCCGGAACCTATACGTTTTACGCTCAAGATGCAAATGGTTGTATAACTAATTCTATTGTAACATTAAATCAGCCTACCCAAATAACATCTACAATAAATACAGTTGGCCCAACATGTTTTGGTTCTTGTAATGCCATTGCTAATGCAGGCGTGTCGGGTGGCGTTCCGGGCTATACATTAAACTGGTCAAATGGTTTTACCGGAAATCCAAATATTAATTTATGTGCGGGGACTTATTCCTTAATTATAACAGATGCAAATGGTTGTAACAGAACGTTTACTACATCAATAGTTTCACCACCGGCAGTTACTTTGTCACTTGTAAATAGCAGTTCTGTTACTTGTGCAGGTTTGTGTAATGGTGGAGCAACAGTTGTTGCTACAGGAGGAAGTCCTGTTTATGTGTATCAATTTAACACAGCCCCTATAACTACTAACACAACCGGTATTGTAACGGGGCTTTGTGCGGGTAGCTATATTTCAAGCGTAACAGATGCCAATGGTTGCACACAATCAAAAGTTTTTACAATTATACAACCCACTGCTTTATCTGCAGCTATTTCAGGGCTTCAAAATAGTTGTAACGCATGTACGGGATCTGTTATTATAACACCTTCAAATGGCACACCCGGTTATTCTGTAATTGTAACTAATTCACTTGGTACAACGGTAAGTACTTCTTCTGTAGCAACAAGTCTTTGCATTGGTTCTTATACAGCTACTGTTACAGATGCAAATTCATGCTCAACAACTGTTACGTTTAATATTGCAAAAACAGTAAGTGTTACAGTAGTTGCCGGTGGAGGAGGGATATTGTGTTTTGGTGCTTGCACAGGGTCGGCCGTTGCTACTGCTTTAGGAGGAACTTTACCTTATTCATATAATTGGGCTGTAACCGGACCGCCTGCTATTACATCTGCCACTGCTACAGGATTGTGCATAGGCCAATACACTGTAACAGCTACTGACGCTTTAGGCTGTAGTGATAAGGCTACGATTATCTTTACAAGTCCGCCGGCTTTAACAGTTACTACTACTCAAACTAATGTAACTTGTTTTAGTTTATGCAATGGAGCGGCTTTAGCAACTGCAGGTGGTGGATCAGGTGGATTAACATATTCATGGAGTCCTATGGGCAGTACTACACAGTCGGTAAGCGCTTTATGCGCAGGTTCATATACTGTAAATGTTAAAGATGGAAATGGTTGCAGTACAAGTAGTGTTGTTTCAATTACTCAACCCACTTCTATTACAGCAATTTTTAATGCAACAAATCCAAGTTCGTGTACTGTTAATAATGGAAGTATTTGTGCAACGGCTTCAGGAGGCCTAGGCCCTGCTTATGCCTACTCATGGTCTCCCTCAGGAGGTACAGGGGGATTAACAAATTGCTATACAAATTTAGGAGCAGGCTCATATTCTGTAATAATTAAAGATGGTGCCGGCTGTACAACTACTTTAACTTCTTTTTTAACCAATCCATTAGGTCCAACATTAACATTAAATTCAACATCAATTACATGCTTTGGCGCTAACACCGGGGTTGCTTCAGGTACAGCAACAGGAACTGGCCCTTTTACATTTACATGGTCTCCTGTTGTGCCCTTTACTAGTGTTGGAAATATATCAACCGCATCGGGAATAAATGCCGGAACGTATAATCTTTCTTCAACAGATGCTTTAGGTTGTATTACTTCATCAAATATCACGGTTACACAAGCAAGTTCTGTTAGTGTTTCGTCTATCATAAGTAACTTATCATGTAATTCGATTTGCAATGGTTCAATTACATTAAATACAAGTGGAGGTACACCTGCATACACATATTCTTGGTTGCCTAGCGGATCAATAACTTCAGGACAAGGAACAGGAACTGTAACATCATTATGCGCCGGAAATTATACAGTAAATGTAAGTGACACAAAGTCTTGTACGGTTTCACATACTTTTGTGTTAACTCAACCAACAACGATTTCTATAACAACAACCTTATCAAACGTGCTTTGTAATAGTTTGTGTAACGGCTCAATCACAGCCAATGCAGTAGGCGGTACAGCGCCACTGAGTTATACATGGTTACCTATAGGTGCTTTTACAGGTTCTGCAACGCCTGCTGTAAATAATCTTTGTCCTAATAGTTATACTGTAATTGTAAAAGATGGTAATTTATGTACCACACAAACAATTGTTAACATAACTCAACCAACATCATTAACGGCAGTTCTTACAAAAACTAATGCGACGTGTAACGGTTCTTGCAACGCTGTTGCACAATATTCAATAAGTGGTGGAACCCCAGGCTATTCTTATTCATGGAGTGGAAGTGGGGCAACAACATCAATGGTTAATAATTTATGTTCCGGAAATTATACAGTTGTAGCTACCGATGCTAATGGCTGCAGTGTTTCGCAGGGATTTACTTTAACGTCGCCCTCAGTTTTTTCTGCCGCATTAACACCATCTAATCCTTCTTGTAATGGACTTTGTGATGGGGCTATAACAAGTACTTTAACAGGGGCGCAAGGAACAGTAACGTATGTTTGGGCTCCGGTGGGAGTTGGTGCAAGTCCAAACAGTTTGTGTTTTGGAAATTATACACTAACCGCCACTGATGCAAATGGTTGTAAGGCCTATGCGACAACTATACTTAATAATCCACCGTTAATGCTTGCAAATGTTAGCATGTCAAATCCGTTATGTAATGGGGCTTGTAATGGTATTGCAGTTTCTGCACCTGTAAATAACCAAGGTGCTGTTACTTATACTTGGTTGCCTAGTGGCTCAAGTTCGGCGACAAACACAGCATTATGTGCAGGCACTTACACTGTAATTTTAACTGATAGCAAAAACTGCCAAATTACTCAAACGTTTGCTTTAACTAATCCTGCTTTGCTAAACGTAAACAGTTCGGTAGGGCCATCTACATGTGGTTCAAGTAATGGTTCAATAACAGTTTTAGCGAGTGGAGGAACTCCTGCGTACAATTACACGTGGTCGCCTCCGGTTATAAGCACTAGTTCTGTTGTTACAAGTTTGCCGGCAGGTATCTATACTGTTAGCGTAACAGATGCTAACGGTTGTACAAATACAGTAAGTATTCCATTGAGCAATGCAAACGGCCCTTCCTCTGCACCTATTATTACAACTAGTGTTTCTTGCAATGGCCAATGCACGGGAGCTGCTTCGGTAAACGTTTCGGGAATTGTTGGCGGAACGCCCGGTTATACGGTATCTTGGGTAAGTCCGCCTGCTCCAAGTGCCTCAAACCCATTAACCGGCTTATGCGCAGGAAGCTATACTGCCCAAGTAATAGATGTAAATTCATGTAAATTATTTGTTGGAACAACTATAGCACAACCAAGTGCAATTTCAATGTTAGCAAATGTGTCGCCCCCTACATGTATAGGGGTTTGTAATGGTTCAATAGCATTGAGTGTAAGTGGTGGCGTGCCATCATATAATTATACATGGGCACCTGCTGCTTTAAATTCACCTACGTTTACGTCTGCTTGCGTTGGGGTATATACTGTTAATATTTCTGACGCTAATGCTTGCAGTATTACTAAAACTATAAATTTACCAGGTGTGTTAAATATAAACGCAACTATTGCACAAACAAATAATGTGTGTTACTCAAACTGTAATGCTGTTGCTAATATAACTGCCGCAGGGGGAGGAACGCCACCATATAATTTTAATTGGAACAATGGAACGGTAAGCCCTTTAAATACCGGATTATGTTCAGGAATATATAGTGTAACAGCAACCGATGCTATTGGGTGTAATAACACATTTAGTGTTTCAATAACATCGGCGCCTCAATTAACAGTTGCTTCAATAGTAACTCAGCCTTCTTGCGGTTTGTGTAATGGTGCATCTACAGTAAGTTCTACGGGTGGTACTGCACCTTATACATATACTTGGAGTACCGGATCATCATCTGCAGCTATTAATAATTTATGTGCAGGGTTATATCAAGTATCTGTTACTGATGCAGCGGGGTGTAACCAAATGCAGAGTGTTGTTGTAAATAATTCGAGTGGTTTTACCGGCGAAATATTTTCGCAAACACCTTTACCATGCACAGGAGTATGCGCAGCGGGTTTAACAGTTTCACCTATTGGAGGTAATTGGCCATATACATATAATTGGATTGGAGCAACAAGCACAAACTCGATGGTAAATGGACTGTGTGCAGGAGTTTATTTTGTAGTAATGACTGATGCGAATGGTTGTGTTAGAACAGCAAGTACAACAATTAGTCCGGCAAGTACATTGTCAATATCGACCACAGTTATTTCACCAACTTGTGGAGCAAACAATGGTTCTGCATCTGTTATAGCAACAGGTGGAATAGCTCCATATACGTATAGTTGGATTCCTTCAGGGGCAACAACACCAACAATAGGAGGACTTGGGGCGGGTACATACAGTGTTATTGTTTCATCTACAGGAGGCACATGTCCTAAAATGCAAGTAATTAACTTAAGCAACCCTACAGGACCTTCTATAACATACACTCAAACGAATATTAATTGCTACAATTTGTGTACGGGTTCAATTGTAGTAATTGGTACTAGTACGTCGTCGCCTATCACGTATAATTGGAGTAACGGTTCAACGGCAAGCAGTGTAAGCTCGTTGTGCCAAGGACCGTTGACGGTTAGTGTTAGTGCTGCCGGTTGTATTACAACGCAAACTTTTAATATTACTCAAAACAGTGACATAAATGTAGGCGTGAGTAATGTTATACAACCTAAGTGTTTTAATGTATGTAATGGTAGTGTTACGATTGTTGGAGTGGGAGGAAGTTTGCCATACACTTATAGTTGGAGCCCTTCAGGGGCAAATACAAATACGCTTTCAAGCCTGTGTTCAGGAACATATATTGCAACTGTGATGGATAATTTAGGTTGTGCTAAAACTGATACGGTGGTGTTATTTAATCCCACAAAAATTGTTCTTACAAACACGTTGAATAATTCGTCGTGTACAACTGTATCAGATGGAAGTATAGCAATTTCAGTATCAGGTGGATTACCGGCATACACATATACTTGGGTTTCTGCGCCTTCATTTACATCAAATACACAAAATTTGAATAACATACATTCAGGAACGTATTCGCTATCAATACAAGATAATAATGGATGCGTGAAAGACACTATTCTTAAAATTGCGCCTACTATCACAATTATTGCCAATGCCGGAAATGATACAGCGGTGTGTATGAAAAACTCTGTAGTGTTAAGCGGAACAAATTCCATTGGGGCTGTAAATTACAACTGGTATGTTGTACCAAGTTTATCAACGTCAATTGCAAATACACCAACATTAGGAATACCGGCATCAACAGGTACCTCAACTTATGTGCTTCAGGCAATATCAAGTGCATCAAATTGTATGGCATTTGATACGGTTGTTGTTAGTACATATTCTGTTCCTCAAATTAACATTGGCCCTAGCTATACTATTCCGGCATTTTCATCAACGGTTATTGGCGGAAGTCCTACGGCCCCTACGGCAGTTTCGTTTACGTGGAGCCCAACATCTACGTTAATTAATTTTAATACTACCAATCCTACGGCTACTAACACAATTACAACAACATATACGTTAATGGTGGTTGATGCGCATGGTTGTTATAATAGCGATACAGTAGTAGTTTCAATATATCCGCAATTAGTTATTCCTAATGGCTTTAGCCCAAATGGTGATGGCAAAAATGATTATTGGCAATTAGATTACATATATCAATTTCCTAATAACACAGTGGAGGTATATAACCGCTGGGGAGAGCAATTATTTTACTCGAAAGGCTACAACGTGCCGTTTGACGGTAAATATCAAGGTCAAGATTTGCCTGTAGGAACGTATTATTACATTATTAATTTAAACCACCCGGCTTATCCTAAGCCATTTACGGGGCCACTTACAATATTTAGATGATAAGAAAAATATACATACTTGTATTTTTGTTTTCGATTTGTATAATTAAATCGCAACAGATGCAGCAGTTTTCGCAGTACATGCTTAATGAGTTGCAAATAAATCCTGCTTCGGCCGGTAAAGATGAGTACGCTGATGTTCGTTCAAATAACCGTTACCAGTGGAGTGGGATTACAGATGCTCCTAGAACGTATTATTTGAGTTGTCATGGCCCTATTACAAAAAAACATATGGGTTTAGGTATGAATTTATATACTGATATAGTTGGGCCAACACGTAGAGTAGGTTTAGATGTTTGCTATGCTTATCACATGCAGGTTAAGAAAGATGTATTTTTGTCTATGGGAATTAGTGCAGGAATTTTACAGTGGGGTATAGATGGTAGTAAAATTACCTTACACGACCAAGGTGACCCAAGTTTGATGAATACCTATCAAACAGCTTATGTGCCTAACTTTGGCGCAGGCATATATTTTCACAAAAAAGACAAGTTTTATTTTGGTTTTTCTGCCCCACAGTTATATCAATCACCAATTCCTTTATATACAACGGGGCAAAACAATAGTAATTTAGTAACGCACTTTAATTTAAATGGAGCGTATAAGTTTGCTATTGATGATGACTTTAAAATTGAGCCTGCCTTTTTGGTTAAATACGCATTTCCTGCACCACCTGAAATTGATTTAAATATTAGAGCACTCTATAAAGAATCGTTTTGGATAGGTGGTGGGTATAGAGTTAAAGATGCCTTTACAGTGATGGTTGGGTATATGTATCAAAATTTTTTAATGCTTGGATATTCGTATGATATTACAACAAGTAATATTAGAAAATATTCTTCCGGCACACACGAAATTTTATTAGGACTTCGTTTTTCAAGAAAACAAGCACCTACTTGGAATGGAAAAGAATAACGCAAGTTTTTGTTTAGTGCTTGATTTTATTCGTTGATCTCTAACCATCTTATTCCTTTTATATCAATGAGGTTTTTTAGTTCTTCAATTTCTTTACTTATTTTTTCAATACTTACATAATCTTGCTCTAGAATTAAAAGTTTGTTTTCAAGTTCGTTTTTTTTATTTTCTAATAAAGGGAGTTCTTTTTCAATATCCTCAAGTTCTTTTTGTAATTTATATGAAAGCTTTTTTGAAACTTCTTTTACAGTTTCGGTTTTTTTATTTCCGGTAAGGTTAGCATTGTTTGTGCTTTCCGGTAAATCTGATTTTTTTTGAGATTGTTTCCAAATTCTATACTCACTGTAATTTCCTGGAAAATCTTTTACTTCGCCTTCGCCTTCAAAAGCAAATACGTGATCAACTAGTTTGTCAACAAAATATCTATCGTGGCTAACAATTAAAACACAACCCTTAAACTCTAA
Organism: Bacteroidota bacterium; assembly: GCA_018267655.1. Lineage (GTDB taxonomy): Bacteria > Bacteroidota > Bacteroidia > B-17B0 > Aurantibacillaceae > Aurantibacillus. Next base: position 24,582 of record JAFDYB010000041.1, on the reverse strand, counting down.
TAAAAACTCTTCGAGTGTTTGAAGTGTTACAATATCTAAATCATTAGTGGGCTCATCAAGAATTAAAAAATTAGGATTTTTAATAAGAACGGTTAGTAGATAAAGTCGGCGTTTTTCGCCACCGCTTAATTTTTTTACAAAGCTGTATTGGTCGCTTGGCGGAAAATTAAATTTTGTAAGTAATGCGCTTGCAGTAAGTGTTGAGCCATTAGCCATAGGAATTGCTTCGGCTATTTCTTTTACAACTTCTATTACACGTTTGTCATTGTTTAATTTTAATCCTTCTTGTGAATAATTGCCAAAAATAACAGTATCGCCAATACTTATTTTTCCGTTATCGGGAGAGATTTCAGAGAGGATTAATTTTAATAATGTTGATTTGCCAACACCATTTTTTCCAATTATAGCAACTTTTTCGCCATTTTTAAATACATGTGAAAATGAGGTAAGAATTTTTTTGTTTCCAAAGGCTTTAGATACTTTGTGGAGTTCTACAATTTTTGAGCCTAAGCGTTCCATTTTAACACTCAGTTCAATTTTATTTTCGGCTTTTTTTTGTTTGGCTTTTTGTTCAATATCATAAAACGCATCAACCCTCGATTTTGATTTTGTGGTTCGTGCTTTAGGCATTTTTCTTACCCACTCTAACTCACGACGGTAAAGGTTTTTAGCCTTATCTATTTCGGCACTTTTAATTTGCTCGCGCTCTGCTTTTTTTTGTAAATAGTATTCAAAATCACCTTTGTATTCAACTATTTCAGAGTTTTCAAGTTCGATAATAGAAGTGCATACTTCATCTAAAAAATAGCGATCGTGTGTAACTAAAAGCAAACTAAGTTTACTATCTTGTAAATAAAATTCGAGCCATTCAATCATTTCAACATCTAAGTGATTGGTGGGTTCATCCATTATTATTAAGTCGGGTTTGTTAATTAAAACCAACGCAAGCGCTAGTCGCTTTTTTTGCCCCCCGCTTAAAAGACTAATTTTTATTGTTAAGTCATTTAACTCTAGACGAGATAAAATTTCTTTTATGTTTTTTTCGTACTCCCAGGCATTAAGATCGTTCATTTGGTGTAAAGCCTCATCAAGGCTTAATGAAACATTTGATGTATTATTTTCTTCAATAGAGTTTAAGGCAGCTTCATAATTTTTAATACATTTAATGTATTTATTGTCGGCTTCGTAAATAGCTTGGTAAATGGTTTTATTTTCGTCTAATACAAAATCCTGATCTAAAAATGCAATTGAAATATCTTTTCTAAAAACTACTTGTCCTTCATCAGCAATCTCAATTCCTTTTAGTATTTTAAACAATGTAGTTTTTCCGCTTCCATTTTTGGCAACTATGGCTGTTTTATCGCCATAATTAATGCCGAAGCTTATTTTATTAAATAATATTTTTGTGCCAAAGCTTTTGCTTAGTAAATTAACCGAGAGAAGATTCATTTTTCAAAGGTAATAAACACTATTTAATAATAGTAACACTGCCTGTATAAATATGATTTTTAGATTGAAGGTCAGATACGCTTACTTTCCAGGTAAAAACATTGTTTGAGTAGTTTTCTGTTTTATTGTATAATCCACCATTCCATGCTTCGTTTGGGTTTGATGTTTCAAAAACTAATTCGCCCCAGCGGTTATAAATACTTAGTGTATATGAGCCTTCTTTCCAACCCATGCCATAAGGAATAAAAATATCGTTTTTACCATCGTTATTTGGTGTAAATGAGTTTGGGCAATAAAAAGTAAAGTTTGGTATATATAATATTTCTTTTGTGTAGCCTGACGTGCAGCCGTAGTTATTTGTTGCTGTTAACATAACTGTATTATTGTTTGCAGTATAAAATGAATAACTTATTGTAGAATCAATGTTGCTCGTTGTACCGTTAATATTCCATAGTATTGAAGTAGCATGTTGCGATGTGTTTGTGAAAGTAATTGTAGGTTCGTTTTCGTTTGCTGTTGTTGAACTTGAGTAGAAGCTTGCGATAGGTGTTGGCCATACAACAATATAATGTGGTTTTACTAATGTAGCCGAACAACCTTGAGCACTTGTTATTTTTAAATTTATGTTAAGCGAATCAGATAAATTAAAGCAATGATTAGGTTGATTTTGAGTAGAAACAGTACCATCGCCAAAGTCCCAATACCACGAACTTATAGAATTATTTAGTAAGGTTGGAGGAAGTAAGAAATTTACACAAAGCGGCGGACAGCCACTGAGCGAAGAGGCTGTAAAGTTTAATGAGGGTAAAGGAATTACTTTTATAGTTGAGGTAGAGCTGGCATTTGGAACCGAGCAGCCATCGGTAACGTTCAGTGTGTAAGTAGTTGTTACACTAGGTGAAATAATAATTGTTGGGGTGCTTGCCAATAAAGGTTCCCAGTTATAGGTGTAATTGCCGTTTCCGCCTTTTACAAGAGGTATTAGTATTTTATTAGAACCAAAACAAATGCTATCTATAGGATTTAAAAATGCTTGTAGAGCAGGCGATACTCTTACAGTTAATGTATCCATTATGGAACTGCAGCCATTTACATCGCTTACACTTAATGAATACTGTGTTGTTGATGTTGGGTTGATGCTTAAAGTGCTATTGCCGGCTATTCCATTCCAAAAATAAGCGTAGGGCGGACTGCCTCCTAAAACATTTGCACTTAATACGCCTTGCTGCCCAAAGCAAAGGGTTGTGCCACTAATAATTCCTGTTAGTGCAGTTTGGTTTTGACCCACTGTAATAGTTTTTGTAATGTTTACCGGTAAGGCACATTGTCCATAATTAACAAGTAAAGATACCGTGTATGTGCCGGGGGCACTAAAAACATGTGTGGGTGAAATTATTGAAGATGTATTATTATTAGAGACATCGCCAAAACTCCATAAAATTTGATTGTAATTTGAGCATGAAGAGCCAAGCAAATTAAATTGATAGGTGTTTTGACCTAAGCATAAGAAATTAAAATCTAAACTTGGGTTTTGAATATTGTAAATTTTTATAGCATCTATTGCAATTCCATCATAACTATTACATGTTAAGCCCGAACCAAAATAAAAACGAAATTTTACATTAGGTTGATTTGCTAAATTAGACAAACAATGCTTTGCTTCAAGCCATTGAGTACTCCCATTACCGCCTTGGCAAGAGCCACTGGTTAATTGTTTTCTTCCGCTCCAACCGCATTTATTTGAAGATTGAGTTAAATAATTGATTGAGGCTATGTTATACCAGTTTTGAGTATAGCAATCAGTTGCATCGCCATAACCTCCAACAGTTTGCCAACTCAGTCCATTATCAATAGAGCTTTGTAATTGCATGCCATCATATTTATATTCAAGCTCCCAAAATAATTTAAATGAAATAGCAGGGCTATTTAAGGTGCTAAAATCAAAACAAGGACTTGTTAAATATGATTGCTCCCCAAAATTATAAAAAGTACCGCTTAATCCGCCAACACACCAGCACTTATGGCCGCTTGCGGCACTATTTATGTATAAATGATTGGGGGTTCCCCATGCAAAATCACTTTGAGTGCCTGACGGCGTCCATGAAGGAGCGTTTTCAAAATCTTCAAAATAAGGAAATGAAGTAATGCATTGAGCACATAAACTTAATTTTACAAAAAAGAAAATATTTAAAAAGAAACACCTCAAAATGCTTAGCTAAATTAATGATTTACAAATTATTTAAATGTTAAATAATACGAGTTTTTCTTGTTTTGACAAGTGTACTTTATTACAAAAACATTTTCTATTTTAGATGTAATAAAACAAATTGGAAACAATACAAAATCTTTTAGAAATTGCAGTTAATACAGCACTTAGGGCAGGAGTAGAAACTTTAAAATACTATTACTCAGAATTTAAGGTTGAGCTAAAAGCAGATAAAACGCCGGTAACAGAAGCCGATATTAAAGCAAACGAATTTATAATTGAAAAACTGACCTTAACTCAAATACCCATTATTAGTGAAGAAGGAATAAATAGTGATTATGAAGCAAGAAAATATTGGGAGCATTTATGGCTTGTTGATCCAATAGATGGCACTAAAGAGTTTATAAAACATAATGGTGAATACACGGTTAACATTGCATTAATTGAGAATAATTATCCAATAATAGGTGTAATTTTTAATCCGGTTTTTTATACGCTTTATTTTGCGTCTTCGCAAATAGGCGCCTACAAGGCTGATATGCATTTTATTAAAGAGCAATTAGAACAAAATAGGCCAATTAAATTATCAGAGTTGATTTTAAATGCAAATAAATTAAATGAGAGTAAACTGCCAAAAAATTTTACCATTGTTGCAAGCCGCTCACACCTTAGTAAAGAAGTGGCAGAGTATATTAAAAATAAAAAAAACGAATTTGAAAATATAGATACAATTTATAAAGGCAGTAGTTTAAAGTTTTGTTTAATTGCTGAAGGGCAGGCCAATGCTTACCCTCGCTATGGAACAACAATGGAATGGGATACAGCAGCAGGCCAATGTATTGCTGAGCAAGCAGGAGCTCTTGTTTTTTCAGTTGATTTAAAACAAAGACTTAAATACAATAAACCTGATTTAAAAAACCCTAACTTTGTGGTAGAACGATTTTAAAAATGTTTGATCAATTAAAAAATATAGATAGAGAATTGCTGCTCACAATTAATGACTTAAATTCGCCTTGGCTTGATGCGGTGATGTGGCAATTAAGCTCTTCGTGGCACACAATTTTATTACTTATTTTATTTGCATATTATTTTAGTAAAAAAATTGGGAAGCAAATATTATTGCCTTTTGTTTTTTCGGTAATACTTACATTTACCTTTACTGATTTATCTACCAATATTGTTAAACATCGTGTAAAACGTTATCGTCCAACACATAATCTTCAAATAAAAAACAATATTCATAAAGTAAATAATTATGAGGGAGGTAAATATTCGTTTTATTCTGCTCATGCAGCAAATGTTTTTGGACAAGCAACACTTATTTTTTTATGTGCCCTTTGGTTACCATTGCATTTAAGAATATTAATTTTCATATATCCAATCTTAGTGGTGTATAGTAGAATGTATTTGGGAGTGCATTATCCAAGCGACATAGTTTTTGGCGCCATTGTAGGAGTACTTACCGGACTTGCTATTTTTCAATTATTTAAAAAGTATATAATAAGCAAAAAAATAGGAAATGAATTTTTTTAAATATTTTTTACCCTTTTTGTTTTTCACCCTTGTTAAAGCGCAATTGCCGGAAACAGATATTTGGTTATTAAAAGTCAATAATTCGAAAAATAATTATAATATACAATCGGCTAAAAACATTACAAATAGAAAAGGGTATGATAATCAACCTGCTTTTAGTATAAACGATAAACTAATCTATTTTTCTTCTTCTTATAATGACAACAAAACAGATATTTATACTTATTCCATTTCAAAAGAAAAAACAAACCGCATCACTTTAACCGACGAAAGCGAATATTCGCCAACACCTATTAATTATACGCTGCTGGCAAGCGTAGTTGTTGAGAAAGATAGTACTCAGCGCATTCATTTAATTTCCGAAAAAAAAACCGAAAAAATATTGCCAATTGATTCAGTCGGATATTTTATTTTCTTAAATCAAGACTCAGTTATTTATTATAAACTCACTCAACCACATAGCCTTAAAATTTATTCTATATCAAAAAATAAAGAAGCTTTTATCGCAAATTTTCCGGGAAAAAGCTTTAAAAAAATAAATCAATATAGTTTTGTTTATACTTTAAATGATACGATAATTCCTGGATATTATTACTATGATTTTAAGGTCCATAAAGCAAGAGTAATTGCATTAGAAAAAAATCCATCTAACGTTATAGCTTATAATGAAATGTGGGGCTTGCTAAAAGCAAATGGTTCAAAAATCGAGCGCTTTAATCAAGAAAATAAATCATGGGATTTATTGTTTAATTTAGAAAAATTTGGAATAACCAACATATCCCGATTTTGTTTTAGTAATAATTTAAAATACTTAGCTGTAGTAAATAATAATAATTGAGTTGAATATTGTTATTTTTTTAACTCAAAAAACTATCTTTGTCCCTTCAAAAAATAGCTCATGCAACGAACTAAAATTAATACAGTATTAAAATTAACAGCAAGCAGCCGGTTAATTACGGTTAAAGGCTGGGTTAGAACTTTTAGAAGCAATCGCTTTATAGCCTTAAACGACGGAAGCACTATTCACAACCTACAAATTGTAGTTGATTTTGAAAAAATGCCTGCTGAAATATTAAAGCGCATCACAACGGGTGCTTGCATATCTGTGTTAGGGCACCTTGCTAATTCGCAAGGGCAGGGGCAAGCTGTTGAGTTAGTGGCACAAAACATTGAAATATTGGGTGATAGCGATCCCGAAAAATTTCCTTTACAGCCTAAAAAACACAGTTTAGAATTTTTACGCGAAAATGCTCACTTACGTTTTAGAACAAATACTTTTGGCGCAATATTTCGTGTGCGTAACGTTTTGGCATTTGGCATACATGAGTTTTTTCAAGAAAAGGGCTTTGTATATATACATTCGCCAATTATTACCAGTAGCGATGCAGAAGGAGCAGGCGAAACATTTAGAGTTACTAATTTTGATTTAAATAATTTACCAAAAGATGAATTGGGCAGAGTTGATTTTCAGCAAGATTTTTTTGGAAAAAATACTAACCTTACAGTTAGCGGGCAATTAGAAGCCGAATTGGGAGCCATGGCTTTTTCTGAGGTTTATACGTTTGGACCAACGTTTAGAGCTGAGAACAGCAATACTACCCGGCATTTAGCAGAGTTTTGGATGATAGAACCTGAAATGGCATTTTATAATCTAAACGATAATATGGATTTAGCGGAAGAAATGCTTAAATATGTTATCAAAAATGCACTTACTAAATGTGCTGATGATATTGAGTTTTTGAGTAAACGCTTACTGGAAGAAGAGCAGCAAAAGCCTTTAGCTGAAAGAAGTGAAATGAATTTAGTTGAAAAATTAAACTTTTGTTTAAATAATTCATTTGAACGTATCACATACACACAAGCTATTGAAATTTTAAAAGAAAGTAATCACAACAAAAAGAAAAAATTCCAATACCTTGTAAACGAATGGGGCGTTGATTTACAGAGTGAGCATGAGCGCTACCTTGTTGAAAAACATTTTAAAAAACCGGTTATATTAACCGATTACCCAAAAAAAATTAAAGCTTTCTATATGCGTCAAAATGATGATGGGCAAACTGTTCGCGCAATGGATATATTATTTCCGGGTATTGGCGAAATAGTAGGCGGGAGCCAACGTGAAGAGCGTTTAGAAAAACTTACGCAGCGCATGAATGAAATGCAAATTCCAACACATGAATTAAATTGGTATTTAGACACAAGAAGATTTGGAACTTGTGAACATGCCGGCTTTGGCTTAGGATTTGAGCGTTTAGTGTTATTTGTTACAGGCATGACAAATATTCGCGATGTAATACCATTTGCGCGTACACCTAAAAATTGCGAATTTTAATTAAATTTTAAATGAAAGTTGACCCATATATTGAGTGGGAGGCCTCATGTCGCCCGGACGTGCTTGGTATATAACATTCATAAAATTATTTACAATAAATGAAAGTTTAATAATTTTGTTTATTTGAAATGACATACGTGCATCTTGAATTAAAACATTTTTTGCAAATAAGGCATAATTATTAGGAAATCCCGGTAAAATATAAGTGCTTGGTACAGCATCGAAATTTACACCATTAGCAACGTCATTTTTTTCGTGCAATACACTTTCCATAAATCTAACATCAATATTTTCTGTTTTGCTTTGAAATCTTAAACTATAGCCTAATGAAACGAACTTATAATCAACTTGAATGTCGCCTTTAATTAAGTGTTTTTGACGATACTTTAAGTAATTGTTGTTAGGTAATCCTAAAGTATCAATCTTAGGATTATAGCTTGTCATAATGGGATTAATGTAGGTGTATCCACCAAATACAGTAAGATTTAAAGGGCCTATTTTACCGGTGCCATTAATTGATATTTCTGTTCCTGAAATTTCTCCTGTTCCTACATTTTGTGCTTGAAATCCGGCGTATTTAAAATATGTGGCTAAATCGAGTGAACTAGGATTTGAAGGACTGTAAACATTAAATGCAAACTCAATCATGTTATTAAATCGTGTGTAAAATGCAGCTATATCTGCAAAAGCCTTAAAGTTTAAAATTTTAAAACCTTGTTTTATTCCTATTTCAGCACTATAGGCGCGCTCAGGCTTTAATGATGAGTTAGGGAAAATTGTAAGTGCGCTGGTTGAGGTACTTATAAATTTTTCTGCAGCAGTAGGAAATCTATAGCCTTGCCCATACGAAGCTCTTAAAAAAGTATATTCAGCTAATTGATAGTTTGCACCTGCTCTAAATACAGGTTGAAAAGGAAGTTTTACTTTTTGCTGCATTAAAAGTAAATAACCGGTTGTACTTGCTGTATCAAGCTTATAGTACTCGCCGCGCAATCCAACCGAAATGGTTAAGCGGTTAAAAAACTTTTTATCTGCTTGAAAATAAATAGCTCTATTATTTCCTTTCTTATTTCCATACAAAGCCCCACCTAATATGGTTTGTTCCATATAAACCAATCCTGAGCTAATATTTAAATCGTGGTTAAATTTGCGTTGATATTGTAGCTCGCTGTAATACAACTCTGAGTAAGAGTTTTGATTTTTATTATTTTGATTGTCCGATTTAAAATATCTATTTCTTAAACTGAATTTGTTTTTTCCTGAATAGTATGTAACATAAGGGTCAATATTTATGCGACTGTTTGAATATTTTTGAACATCCCGGCCGCTAGGAATGTAAGCAGAATCAAAATTTTGCCATAAAAAGAACAAGCCTCCCTCATAACTCATCATATTAGTATTTACGCCTACTGAAAGCCCCGGTAACTTTTTAAAATTATATCTCAAATTTGAATTAATGCGCTTACGCTTTTCAGTTTCAAGGTAGCGGTAACCCATATCATCAAACAATTGCCCACCAATTACTAAATCAAAATTTCCCAGCTTCTGTGCATGTGAAAAACTAACGCCCGAGGTGCTTTGCGAGCTTCCTTTCCACCACTTGCCTACAAGACCCGGAGGCGCATCGTATTGTGCATAAAAACTATTTACTTTAGTAATAGGCTTATCTTTTGCGTAAGCTGTTCTAAAATTTATAACTCCATTTAGTGCGCTACTTCCATATAGAGCTGACGATGCTCCCTTTATCACTTCAACTTGTTCTAGATTTTCGAGGGGTAAAAATTCCATTTAATATCGCCCGCATCGGCGGTAATCATTGGCATATCATCTACTAACATTAACACTCTGCTACCTGCGCCATAAGTAAAACCACTCCCGCCTCTAATACTAGGTTGCCCGTCTGAAACAGTAACTCCGGGCACTTGGTTCATTAACGCATCGCCACTTGTAAAATTCTTGTTTTCAACTAATGATGGCTTAATAACTTCCATGCTTACGGTAACTTCGCTTAGTTTTTGTTCATGTTTCCCGGCGCTCACAACTACCTCGTCTAAAGCGCTATTGTCGCCTTTTAAATTAATTTTTAAAAATTTTGTTTCGCCGGCAGTAAGGTGAAATGAATTATTGTAAATGTCATAACCTATCATTTTGCACATAATGTTGTGCTTGCCTTCGCTTAGCTTAAAAGTAAAACTCCCTTTTAAGTCAGCGTTTAAAACTTTACCGCCATCAATTTGAACAATAGCGCCTACTAACGTATCATTGTTTTTTTCATCAATTACAATACCCGTTATGCTTTGAGAAAATAATTTGCTACAAAACAAGGCAAGCAGCAATACAAATTTACTTTTAGATTTGTACATAATTTTTAAGTACGACAATGTAAAAATATTTTATTATTAAAAAAACTTTTAATCTTGAATTTAGATGAAAATATAGCTCAAATAGCACTAACTTTTTTAGATGGCGTAGGCGACGTTACCGCTAAAAATTTATTGGCTTACTGTGGTTCAGCCGCAGATGTGTTTAAATGTAAAAAAGTTCAACTTTTAAAAATACCCGGTATAGGCATGAATGCCGCTAAGTCAATTATTCGTTCAAAAGATGCAATTATTAGAGCAGAAAAAGAAAAGGTATTTGTTGAACAACATAAAATTAGCACTCTGTTTTTTACAGATAATAATTACCCACAGCGCTTAAAATATTGCAGCGATTCGCCGGTTTTACTTTATTATAAGGGTAACGCAAATTTAAATGCAGACAAAATTATAGCAGTTGTTGGTAGCAGAAAACCTAGTGAATATGGCAAACAACTTACCGAAAATTTTGTAAGTGAATTAAATCAATTAGGTGTTTTGATTATTAGCGGCTTAGCATACGGCATTGATATTACTTCACATAAAGCAGCACTAAGTGCAGGCTTAAATACAGTTGGTGTTTTGGCACATGGACTGGACAGACTGTATCCTGAGGTTCATGCAAAAACGGCAAAAAAAATGATAGAGCAAGGAGGCTTAATTACAGATTTTCCGAGCGAAACAAATCCCGATGCGCCAAACTTCCCCAAACGTAACCGTATTGTAGCCGGCTTGTGCGATGCCTTGGTGGTAGTTGAAAGCAAACAAAAAGGAGGAAGCCTAATTACAGCAACAATAGCAAGCAGTTATAATAAAGATGTGTTTGCATTTCCGGGCAGAGCCGGAGATTCTTTAGCTGAAGGAACTAATGGACTTATAAAACAAAATAAAGCCACACTTATTGAAAACGCTGCCGATTTAACTTATGCCATGCAATGGGAGCAAAAAGAGGTAAGTAAAGTAAAAAAAGCACAAACAATTCTCATGATTAATTTATCAGAAGAGGAACAAAAAATCATAAACTGTTTTGAGCAAAAAGAAATATATCATATTGACGAATTATGTTACCAAACAGAAATGCCTATTAGTAAAATAGCAGCATTGTTGCTTCAAATGGAATTTAATAATTTGCTAATAGGAAAGCCTGGTAAGATGTATCAAAAATTATTTTGATTTAAAAAAATCACTTAATAATATTGATAACGCCTGTTTTTGTAAGCGATTTTCCGTTGTATAATGTGTATTTTATTAAGTAATTATATGTGCCTAATTCACATAACTGTCCTTTAAAAGTGCCATCCCACGTGTCACTCAATGTATTTAATTTTATAAGTTCGTTCCCCCATCTGTCAAAAATTGAACATGAAAAGCTAGTTAAACAATAACCGCCATAAATTTTAAAAACATCGTTATTTCCATCTCCATTTGGAGTAAATGTATTTGGAATATAAATATCGCCGGTATTACAACCTGCTTCTATTCTATAAAACGCAGTGTCTTTACATCCTAATGAGTCGGTTGTTATTAAGGCAACTAAATATATTCCTGGATTTTCATAATATACCGATGGTTGCAGACTTTCTGTTGATGTGTTACCATTGCCAAAATCCCAATAAGTACTAATGTAGTTTTGAGAGGTGTTAGTAAAAATTACTGTTGCAGGGTAATCAACATAATTTGATTTTGTAATAAACGAAGCGGTTAAACTTGTAACTTTAATTGGAAAAACACTGCTGCTAGAACAAGCGCCATTACTCGATGTAACATATATGTTTGTAGAGCTTACAGGATTTATGGTAATATTATTTCCGCCGTAATAATTTCCATTTACTGTCCAACTTGTTGCAGCACTTCCTTGTACGTTTAAGTTAACATTTTCGCCTTTACAAAATAGTTTATTAGGAATATTAAAAGACAACTGTGGAGGTGTGTTAACTGTAACTAAAATAGTAGCACTCGATGTGCAACCGTTTATATTATTGTATTGTGCAGTATAAACCCCACTAGTATTTGGAGTAATACTAATTTGTGAGCTTGTGTAATTGCCTGGCAACCAAGTGTAATTAGGCGCTCCACTTGCACTTAATTGCGTGGTTTGACCCAAACATAAATTCGCATTTCCAGTAATTGTTATTAGTGGAGCCGGTGTTATAACAACTGCAGTAGTTCCGTTCAAAATACAGCCCGAAGCGGTAGTTAAAGATACAGAGTAAACACTTGTTGTATTAGGTGAAACATTGATGCTGGCCGTGTTTGCACCTGTGCTCCAAGTATAACTTTGTGCTGTAACTCCACTTGATAGTGTTACAGAGTAACCATTACAAATACTACTATTGCTTATACTTAAAGGCGAATTTTGATTAACATTTACTGTTATTATGGTTGAACTTACACATGTTCCGTTTTCTCCAATAACTGTGTAGTTTGTTGTAATAGTTGGGCTAATTGATACCAAATTTCCTAAAACATTTATTGGCTGCCAAGTATAATTTGTTGCCCCAAGTGCGTTTAATGTAGTTGTTTGGCCACTGCAAATGCTAGTGTTTCCACTAAATGATAACGTAGGGCTTGGCATAACGGATACGTTGTAAATAGCCGACCCTGTGCAAGAACCTATTGACCCAATTACTGAATAACTTGTGTTTGAAGCAGGAGAGACGTTAATTGTATTATTTGCTATACCTGTATCCCATGTATAGCTTGAGGCACCTGAGGCAAACAGTGTGGTAGATTGACCTATGCAAATGGTATTGTTACCCGTTATATTAATTACAGGAGGAGATGATACAATTACGTTTGCTACATTACTTCCGGTGCAACCTGCATAGTTTGCAATAATTGTGTAGTTTGTTGTAACAGCAGGCGAAACAATGTTGGTGGCACTAGTTGCACTATTACTCCACACATAATTTGTTGCAGAGCTTGTTGCTATTAATGTAGCGGACTGACCAGGGCAAATGGTACTGTTATTTACTGAAACGGATAAATTACTTCCTACTGTAATTGAGAAAGACGTCGAAGTTGTGCACCCATTTGTAGCGCCTATTAATTGATAAACTGTATTTGCGCTTGGACTAACCGTAAATGTACTCCCTATAAAATTAGTTCCAGCCGGATCCCATGTATAGTTTGTGGCACCACTGGCAGTTATGCTTGCTGTTTGACCAGAACAAATGCTGTAATTATTAACCGAAATTGTAGGGTTTATGTTAACCACTACATTGCCTATTGCGCTTGCTGTACAATTATTACTAGTTCCGGTAACAGTGTATGATGAGGTAGTTGTGGGTGAAAATGTATGTGAATTAGTACTAGCTCCATCTGTCCATAAGTAAGAAATAGCATTGCTTGCAGTTAATGTGGCAATTTGGCCATTACATATTGTAGCATTATTTACACTAATTGCGGGCGGGGTATTCACTATTACCTGTGTTGTATTAGTAGCAAAACAACCCGATCCTATGGTTGCTTGAATAGTGTATATTGTGGTAGTAACAGGTGTAACGGTAATAGTTTGTAAATTAGAGCCTGTACTCCATGTATATGAGCTTGCAGAACCTGCCGTAAGCGTGGCACTTTGCCCAGAGCAAATACTAGCAGAGTTTATACTAATACTGCCCCCTGAAACAACATTAACTGTTGAAGTTGCAGTTGATGAACATGTACCATTTGCTCCAATGACCGTATATAAAGTTAAAGCTGTTGGTGAAACAATTACGCTTGAGCTGATTGCTCCTGTACTCCACGTATAAGAGCTGGCACCGGAGGCTGTTAATGTTGTTGATTGCCCACTGCATATTGTTGTTGAATTAGCGGTAACGGTTGGCCCATTGGTTACAGTAACGAGTACAGGTATTCTATAATTACCGGGGCACATGCCTGCATAAAATGTGTAAGTACCGGTTGATGCAAATACAGATGTGGTATATGCTGCACCTGTTCCAATTTGAGTGGGACCCGCTAATGAGTTGTACCAAATAAAATTAGCAAGGGGCTGATTAGAGTTTGCAGTTAATACTGCTGAAGAGTTTATACAAACAGTTTGGTTGATTGCGCTAATAGTGTAATTTGGAATACTTTGGTTTTTCAACCCTGAGTTGCCATTAGTTGCACCGTTTACCGGAAAATTAGTAGATATTTGAGAAGATCCTCCTGTCATTATGCCACACGACCCTCCATTAACATTTTGCGTTGCTGCTCCTGAGGTGTTTGCAATATAGCCGCCGCCGCCGCCGCCGCCAGGTCCAAACCCTTGGTTATTGGTAGTAAAACTGGCGGTTAAAATAACATTGCCTCCAACGCCTCCATTTGCATTGCATGTAACACCGCTTATTCCGCCTTGAGTAGAAACAATAATAGTTCCACCGGCACCACCACCACCTGCAGGATCGTCGCCGGCAACATTTCCAAATGTAGCGGTGCCAGATGAGGTTTGTCCTGCAACGCCATTGCTTTCAATAGTACCTGTGCCGCTAATTGCTCCGTAAGATTGAATGAATATAAGTCCACCGCCCGGACCGCCATCACTTCCGGTGGCGTTTGACATTCCCTTCCCGTTTACGTGTGCCGCTCCTCCTCCTCCGCCCATAAAGATTTTTCCGGTTGAATAATCTAAGCATCTACCGCCATGCCCTCCGTGCTTTGGGCGATTAGCACCTCCCCAAGCAGAGGCACCGGGTGCGTTTGTATTAGGACTAACATTATTTGACGAAAAACCATAGCCGCCTCTGCCACCACCCGGTGAAATAATAGCTGCTCTTCCCGGAAATTCTAAATTAAATGCGGTAGCATAAGCTGGGTTAGCTACGCCGTAGCCGGTCCAGTTTGTAAGTCCGCCAGCATTTGCACCACCACCACCGGCAGTATTATGTGAGTTTCCGCCACCACCGCCATTTGCCGGAGCCCCCTTTGCGTAAGCGCCTCCAAATAAAGCAATGTAATCTGCCCACGTGCCTGCAACACTTTCTCCTTTTTGTCCGCCTTCGTTTAATCCACCACCTAAATCAACGTATCTTGTACCGCCAAAATTACTGTTGTTTGCTGAAACGCCACCTCTAAAACCCATGCCAGTTGCTGTAACGGTTCCATTTATAACACAAGCACCATCAACTTCTACAGAAAGTATGCCACCAATTGTGCCGTTCCAGGCATCACCTGTTAAGCTTGCTCCGGCATTTACTGTAAGCGAAGTGTATCTGGGTACCCTAACAATAACAACCCTTCCGGCAGCGGTGTAATTATAGGTTAACCCGCAATCTAGCTGAATAGAAGTGCTGTTTGGAATAGCATAAACTTGTGCTAACTCATAATTACCGCAGTTGTTGTAATTTAAAATTTCTCCGTAAGTTGAGTCTTGCCCGGCAACCGTTGCAAATGTTTTTATGGTAACACCTTGTACTTGAATTATCATAATTAGGTCGCCCACTTGTAAATTACTGCTAAAACGACCATTAGCATTGAGCGCGCTAGAGCTTACATTTATTATGTTTGAGCCGGCACTTGCATCTGAACTTAAGCTAGTATATTCGTTTACTTTTGTGTTTAATGCAGAAACAGTTAGCGCTCCGTTTTTACCTTTTTGAGAAAAAGAGTAATAACTAATGATTAAAAATATGAGTATGTTAAAATACTTTTTAATAAGTTAGTAAATGTAGTTAAATAGAGCGAAATAGATTTATTAGTTCACACAGAATATTAGCCGTTTAACTCAATAATTTAGGGGTTTTACTAACTTTGTAATAAAAAATGCTAAAAGCATTTAATATTTATGAATTTGAGCAGTTTTTTAGCGAAAAAAATCTTGCATGGGCATATCTTGCAGTTAATAAAAAAAACGTAAATAAACTGTCAGGCAAAAAACTTGCTTTTACTGTTTTAGACAATGCAAGTGAAAAGCGAGTTGGTATTAATAAAAATGGACAAAAAATAAAAGAATACTCCTGTTCTTGCAAAATGGAGCTTTGTAAACATATAGCAGCAGTACTTTTTTATTTGGAAGAGGAAAAAATTAATTTGGCTAATAAGAAGCAAACACAAAATAAAACTAGCAATAGTAAAGCTGTTTTTGAGAATTATTTAAGGCAGTCGAAAACTATTGTTTCTCAGGTAATTATTAATAAGCAGTTTAAAGGTGAAGTAAAAAAAATTGAAAACGAATTTAATATTCTTTTAAAACAGGCAATAGCCTTGCATCCTCATTATATTCACCAGGCTTGTTGGGCCTTGTTATATGGATTGCATAGTTTCCTAACAGTAAGAAGTTATAAATTAACCGATTTTATTTTAAAGTATTCCGATGAGATTTCTAAACAGGCGCACTTACATAAGTTTAATTTTGTTTTAATTTTTGAAAATGAACTTTTTGAAAAGTTGATACGCAGCGTATTTAAAAAAAACTCAAATTGTTTTGGCGCAACGTATAAGTATTTGTTTTTTTTATTATTTCACATGCGTTTGTCTAACGAAAAATTAATTAAGTTAAAAAAACAACTATCAATAAAGGCAAAGAAAGCTAAAACTTATTCAGAGCTAAATTTACCAAAAGCAAGCGAGTTTCTTTTACAGTTTGTTATGAAAAATAAAATAGGTATAGAGTATTATGAGGCTGAGTTTTTACCGGAGTTTATTTTAGCAAAAATTGAGTACGCTTGTATAGAAAACACAAAAATAAATGCCGCAAAAATTCTTAATAAAAACAATAAGCAATTAGATAAGCATCTTAAAAAAGAAGCATTAATGGAATGGCTGATACGCAATAAAAATATTTGAGGCGTAATATCAATACTAAATATAAAATGTAAATTAGCTGTTTATTTTATGAGTGAATTAAGTAAACCAATAATAGGAATAACTCAGGGCGATATTAATGGTATCGGCCCGGAAATAGTGCTTAAAGCGCTATCTGATCATGGTGTTTTGGAAATATGTACTCCCATTTTTTTTACTTCTCCAAAAACCGTTTCGTATTACAAACGTGCATTAGGGATTGAAGAATTTAATTTTCAACAGATACGAGACATTTCGCAAGTAAATTCTAAAAGAATAAATGTGTTTGTTTGCTATGAGGAAGAGGTTAACATTGAAGCCGGCAAAGAAAATGAATTAGGTGGAAAATACGCCTATATTTCGCTTCAAAAAGCAACAGAAGCATTAAAAAGTAAAAAAATAGACATACTGGTTACAGCGCCAATTAATAAAAAAAATATTCAACAAAGTGGCTTTAATTTTATTGGACATACAGAATATTTAGGGAGTGAGCTTTCCGGCGAGCCTTTAATGTTATTGTGTAATCAAGATGGGTTGAGGGTTGCGGTTGCTACGGGCCATATACCTATAGAAGATGTGAAACAAAAACTTAATGCGGAAATAATTTCAAAAAAAATTATGCAGTTACATAAATCTTTAGTTGAAGATTTTGCGATAAGAAAACCTAAAATAGCTGTGTTGGGCTTAAACCCTCATGCAAGCGACAATGGTGCAATTGGTAATTTTGATGTAGAAGTAACATCTAAGGCTGTTAAAAATTATTCGGGCAACGCAGTTGTGTTTGGCCCCTATGCTGCCGATGGTTTTTTTGGTAGTGGAACGTATCGTCAATTTGATGCTGTGTTAGCAATGTATCACGATCAAGGCTTAATACCTTTTAAAACATTATCATTTAATACCGGTGTTAATTTTACGGCTGGTTTAACAGCAGTTCGTACTAGCCCCGACCATGGTGTTGCCTACGATATTGCCGGAAAAAACAAAGCGAATGAGCAATCGCTTCGCGAAGCGATATATATGGGAATTGATATTTTTAATAATAGAAAATTGTATGCGAGCATTTCATCTAACCCTTTGCCGTTTCAAAAAATTAATATAGAAAAATAATCCTTATGGAATATCGTCGTTTAGGAAATTCGGGCTTGCAAGTAAGCGCACTTAGCTTAGGCAGTTGGCTAACCTTTGGTAAGCAAATATCTGAGTCTATTTCAGAAGAGTTAATGTTTACTGCTTACGATGCAGGAGTTAATTTTTTTGATAATGCTGAGATATACGCTCGCGGTAAGTCGGAAACAGTGATGGGAAAAATTTTGAAAAATGCAAACTGGGCGCGCAGTTCCTATTGTGTGAGTAGTAAAGTTTTTTTTGGATACGAAGATGGAAAACCCAATCAAATTGGTTTGTCGCGCAAGCACATATTTGAAGCCTGCCACGCTTCGTTAAAGCGCTTGCAGTTAGAATATATTGATTTATTTTTTTGTCACCGCCCTGATAAAAATACACCTATTGAAGAGGTTGTGTGGAGCATGAATTTATTGATGCAACAAGGCAAAATATTTTATTGGGGAACAAGTGAATGGAGTGCAGACGAAATAATGCAAGCGCATGTTTTTGCCGAGCGTAATCGCTTAATTGGTCCTTCAATGGAGCAGCCACAGTACAATATGTTTGAGCGCTCAAAACTTGAAAAAGAATATTTGCTCTTATTTCGTGATTTTGGTTTAGGAACTACTATTTGGAGTCCTTTAGCCAGTGGCTTATTAACCGGAAAATACAATGCAGCAATTCCAACAGATAATAGATTACATATTGATGGCCTTGATTGGCTTAAAGAACGCACTTTGGGCGATCAAAGTAAAATTGAAAAATCAAAAGGAATTGAAAATATTGCGAAAGAATTAGGTATAAGTATGACTAAATTAGCAATTGCATGGTGTTTAAAAAATCCTAATGTAAGCACTGTAATTTTAGGTGCAAGTAAAACATCGCAGCTAAACGAAACATTAAAAGCATTTGATGTGTTGCCAATATTAACTAATGATGTGATGGAAAAAATTGAAAATATCCTTCAAAATAAACCCCTTTTACCTTTATACTAATTTTGATAAAAGCAATAAAAAATAATATTCCAAATGCCATAACTTGTTGTAATTTACTTTGCGGCTGCTTGGCTGTAATTAAAATTTTTGATGGTGAATTAGTTGCTGTTTCTTATTTAGTGGGCATGGCAGCAATTTTTGATTTTCTTGATGGATTTGTTGCAAGATTGATAAATGCACAATCGGTAATTGGAAAAGATTTAGATAGCCTTGCTGATTTAATAACATTTGGATTAGTGCCCGGGCTTATGGTCTTTAAAATATTAAACATAATGGCCATTGGCTTAAGTGCGATAAAAAACATTTCTGAATTTAATATTTTAGGAACTTTGGAGACATTCAACTCAAAACCAATTTGGTATTCTTATTTTGCTTTACTTATTCCAATATTTTCGGCAATACGTTTGGCAAAATTTAATAATGATACACGTCAAAGTGAATCGTTTATAGGTTTGCCAACTCCTGCCAATGCAATATTTTTTTGTTCAATACCATTGTGCCTTAATTTTGAAAATAAAATAGAAGTATTTAATTTAATTAGTTCTAACAACTTAAATATCACAACATGTATTTATATACTTTTAGGATTAGTTGTTTTGTTTTCATATTTATTGGTTTCGCCCTTAAACCTTTTATCATTAAAGTTTAAAACGTTTAATTTTAAAGATAATTTGCAAAGGTACATATTGTTAATTAGTTCTTTACTTTTGTTGCTAATACTAAAAATTTTTGCGCTTCCGCTAATTGTAATACTTTATGTTTTTATTTCAATAATTTTTAGAACTAAAGCATCAAAAAAAGCTAATATTCACGTTTAATTAATTTATTAAAAATTTAATTGCGTTAAAAACACCTTCTTCTGAACATAATACAAATAGTCCATTTCCTAGTGTTAGTTTGTCTATTTCTAAGAACAATTGCCCATCTGAAGGGAGTATGAATTTTTTTTGAATAGCAGCATTTGTATTCAATATATTAACTTTTTTTCCGGCAAAAGCAGAAGAAAAATTAACGATAATTTTTTCATCACTTTGATTTATCCAAATAGTGTTGTTTGCGTTTGGAATAAAATTAATGGTAATGATTTTACTTTTTTGAACGCTTCCACTTTTATCCACTTCACTTAAGCGGTAGTAATTTAACCCTACTAATGGGAAGTAATCGCGTAATGAGTAATTTAAATTATAATTCCCTGCAGATTTTGAAATACTTGCAACTTTGTTTAAAAGTTCGAAATTTAGCGCATCAGAACTTCGTTCTACAACATAATAATCAACATTGTTTTCTTTTTCTATATACCATCTTATATCAATATCAGAGGAGTTGGGTTGCGCATAAAAATCTTTTAAGGTAATAGGTAAAACAGCATTACAATTAGTACCACAAGTACCCGATAAGTTAATAGTAAATGTTATTATTTCGTCGCTTCTGTTTGATGAACCCCAAAACATAATTACGCCACCGGTTTGCATACCTGATATTGAAACATCTGCGTTACTAGTACCAGTACAGCCGGAAGGATTAATCGTCCCATTGTCATTCCCTCCCGTGCATGTATATAAATTTGTACCATAGCTTGCAAGGCTATTTACCCCCAGTAAATCGCCTCCATCCATACCCGAGTTGGGACAGGAGCCCCCTCTTTTAATAAATTCAGTTGTAAAATTTGCCGTGCAACCGGGTGGTAGAGAAAACGATGTTTGCATTGTTTGCTGACCACCACTAGCAGTAGCCCCAAAACAATTACCGTTGTTAGAAGTACCATTGCACATTGCGCCAAACCAAGAGTAAGCAGTTAAATTGCAACCACCGGTACAGCCCTGCCCATTGTTGCAAGCATTGTAAATTCCCAAGCCACCACTTAAATAACAACCTGATATTGAAGTTTGTGAATTCGCGAAAAAAAATAAGCAAAAAAGCAGTATTATTGTAATCTTAATTTTCACATATCAAAAATACAACTTAATTTAATGTTTCATAATTAACTGACTGTTAAATTTTTAGTGTTAGATACTGCTATTTTGTAAGAATCTAAATATAATGCTAAAAGTGGTAATCTATCTGCTAAGTCTTGTGCACTTTGTTCTGTACTGAGGGGTAATTCGGTAATGTAAGTAGGCTCACCGTTTTTGGAAGTAGATTGCTTGTTTAATTCTATTTTAAGATTCTGCACCTTATGAGGTTGAAAATCGGTTAGGGTGGTATCTTTAGCACTATTTTTCATTCTTGATAAGCTATTGTTTGTTGCGCAATTATAAGGCTGAATGTATGCGTGAACACTACCATTAGTATTTCCGGTAGTAATATAGGTGCCTGGTAAAAAATCAATTGTTTTACCAGCCCTCATATAACCGGCATTGTTTTGAGGGTTAAAAAGTGTAGCTATCATTGATTTTTTGCAAAATTTCGAATAGGATTTTCATAAAATCTGTAAAGTAAATAACTGGTAATTAATGTAGAAATAAAGTAAATTAAAAATTCAAACATTATTGGAAATTTCAATTGTTGTATGGGTAACAATATACCTGGTATAAAATTGTGAATTAGATAGATAGAATAACTTAATTTACCCAAATTGGTCATAAAACTGTTACCTATTAAAATGTTTACAGTATCATTTAAATCTAATGACAAATATGCAATCAAAAATGAAAAAACAAAAGCAAATAAAAGCCTTTGAAATACAAATGAATAAAGCGTTATACCATTTGTTTTTACAAGTAAAGTGTATAAAAATATAAACAATATAAAAATTAATAATTTCAAAAACTTATTCGAAATTATTTTAAAATAGATTATAGATTTATACTTTTTAAAATAAGCCATAAAAGAGCCTGCCATAAATAAATCTAAGCATGAAATTGTATGAATGGTTTCAATAAAAAAATTCGCATTATCAATATAATTGAAAAATCTAAATAGCAGAGTTATTATTGTAATGATTAAAAATAATAGTGGTAAATAATGTCTTTTTATAAATAGTATAAATAATGGCCAAAGTGCATAAAATTGCATTTCAACGGCAAGCGACCAGAATTGGGAAAAATTTGCTCCCCAACTTTGCTGTTTTATAAAATAAAAATTAGAAAAAAATGAAAAATTCCAAATAAAAGCTTGTCGTATTTCACCTTTGTTAAGTAGAGTAGATACTAAAAGTACCAAGTAATACAAAGGAACAATGCGAAAAAACCGACGCCAATAAAAATCGCATAATCCTTTTAATGGTGTAATAGATCCGTTTTCAACTTTATTTTTTAAGCCTAATAACTGAGCAGTAATTAAAAAACCACTTATTACAAAAAAAATCTCCACACCACTTATTCCTAATCTTAATTTTTCAATACCATCAATGGGGTGAAGCCAGTGAGAAATTAAAACAAGTATGATAGACAAAAATCGGAGTCCGTCAATTTGCTTAATGTATGAATTCATTTTATACTAATTTTTGTCTTTAATAAATTAATGGCTATTGTTTAATCACTTTTTTTGATACTATATTGCCGTCTTTAAAGTAAAAAATTAATGTATAAATGCCTGGATTTAAACTATCCAAATTTACCTTATCACTCACATTTTCATTAATTATTTTTCCGGTATAGTCAGTTAAAATTATTTTATTTAATTGATAAAAATCTTCTTCTGGAATTATAATGTGTGAAAAATTGTATGTAGGATTCGGATAAATCACAACAGCACCATTATCATTAACAGAAGGTTTAATAAAATTTGTTGTTGTATCTTTGTATTGGTTTTCTGTATAATTTTCAGGATTTCTTTCATTATTTTTTCTTTGATTTATCTTTTCATTAAATGTAGAAGTGTTATTACAATCGATAATTTCGGCCCTTAAAAATAGGCCTTCTTCAATTATTACCTCTGAATTAAAAATAATTTGATCGGAGGCTAACAAGTGAATTGGGAATTCTTGACCATTATATACTTGCTGCATAGTACTTTGAAACGAAGTCGAATTACTTTGGTTACCAATTTCAATTTTATTCCCAGATAAAAAGTTTGTGCCGCCTGTATATGATTTTATATCATTTACATTAAAGATGGTTTTATTATTATTGCAATCTACTGGTTGGAGTAAAGAGATGTTATCTACAATATATTCTCTATCTATTTGTCCAAAATTATACCATTGTGAGTTTATATCATTGTTATGTGAATGCCGAATTATCATACTGATAAGCACAGACATTGGGTCACTTGTTTTAGCAAATGTTAAATCTTTATTAACAGTGTTATAAACGAAGCATTGAAAATAGCTATTCCAAACATCAGGGAAATTAGGTAAGTTTAGTCCAAAATCACAGCCTTGCGCATTACTCATATATGAGCAATTATATGAATTTACGGGAATTGTATTTAAATCACAATACTCAATTACATTGGCTGACCCATCAAAATATTTTGTAGCGCTAAAAACGGGAAGGTTATCACAATCAACTTGAATTTTATAATCTGTCCAAAATAATGTATATGTATGATAACTTTTATGAAAATCTGCACCCATATCTTTTTTTCTAGTTCTTTGGCAATGGTAAGACTCATCTTGTTGATTGTTGTTGATATACCCATGAGTTGTAGTCCTCATCATATTATAATTATCACAAATATTTGATCCTGAATCATACCAATATTCGAACGCATCTATTTCCTGAGACTCTCTGAGCCAAAAAGAAGGCCAGAAAAAAAAATTATTTGGAGTTTTTACTCTTATTTGAAATATTCCTTGTTTTACCTTAAAAATACTTTTCAAGATTGAGCCTGAATAATTAAATGACTGCCCCGTTACAGTGTTTGTTATTGGTGGCACTTCTTTTTTGTACTCCATAATTATCTCCCCATTTTGTGCATAAAAATTATTAGTATATGCATGACTTAAATCTGCTACTGCGTTAGCGTAATCGCTAGTTGAATACGCGTCCGTTTTATTAGGATTGTTTGGAATTTCAAAAGTCCAGTTATTTGGAAAATCTTCCTTGTAAGAACAATTTTCAATTAAAACAGGATAAAATAAATCATTTCCATTAAAAGAGCAATTATTTGGTCTTTCATCTTTTACTCTAATAGAAGAATAACATGGCTTAGACCCTTGACCAATTTTAGGTCTTGAAAGACCATTTATTTGGCAAAATAATTTTGCATGGATTAAAAAAACTAAAAATTGTAAAATATGACGCATAGACTTTATTTTTTATTTTTTGTCAGCCTCTCTATTTCCTTGCTTTGTTCAATTAAAATCAGATAGATTTTTTCTATTTTTTCAAGCAAAATTGCGTCCATTTTATTTAAATCATAACCATTTTTCATAATATTTCTTTCACTTTCTATTCCTGGTAGGTGTTTAAATTTTTTAATGTATTTGTCTACATCTTCTAATGTTTCTTGAGTAGTCTGTGAAAAGACTTTGTCAGACCAATTTGTTGGCTTTAAAATGTATAATGATTTCCCACAAATTTTACCTGAAACTTGAAGTAATGCATCGCTATTATTTCCTGTTAGTTTTTGAGTACCAATTCGCACAGTTCCATTTCCGAAAACAGTAAATGGAGAACTTGTAAAATTACTATTGTTTATGCTAATGAGTGGAAATCCATTGTTCCACGTTTTTAAAACAATACCCTTACCTGCATTTGCATTTATGCCTAAGGCTATGTTTGAAGTGTCACTGATGCCATAAGTAGCATCGCCAATTTCAACATGTTTTTTTGCACTAAAAAAGTTTCCAACTTGCACCCGGCCACCACCCCCTGCTAGTGATGTGTTTTCGCAAATTGATACGTTGCGGCCACAAAAATAATTAATAAATAAAGCATTATTAGGCTGTGCATT
>JAFDYB010000040.1 GCA_018267655.1 Bacteroidota bacterium | reverse complement strand
TGTTCTTGCTTAGTGAATACAGAGGGCTTTCCGACTTTTCCAATTCTACCATTGTAAAGCAAGGCTTCTAAACCTTTTTCTTTATAGGTTGTTCTCCAGTCGTGAATGCTTTGACTGCAAGCCCCCACGCTATTCATTAATTCTCTTTTAGAAACAGCTTTTTCTCCTGCTTTTTTCATAACAATAAGCATCTTGATGCGAGGCTGCATCATAGGAGAAGCTTTTTTTAGTACTGAACGCAATTCTTGGAGCGTTTCTTTAATGGGGATATATAATGCTAACGACATAATGATTATTATTACAGACTAAAATTAATAAAAAAAATTGAACTTATAAAATTTGGTCTAATTTATTTTTCACTATCGTATTACTTGCGCTAAATTCATTTGATTATCCACTATCTCCATATAGAACCAAAAACAAAAAAGCCTTCTGTTAAATTAACAGAAGGCTTAAATTTAAATTTTATAATGCATTTAAAAATGCCACAAATCATGCTCCCATCTAAATATATCCATTTTAACTCTGTCAGATTCTAGCAAAGCATCAATCCCTTTTGAGTATTCTTCAATACGCCTATCGTAAACATTTGTTTCTTTTGTTACATGGCTTGCAAATTGGCGCTTCCAAAAAATATCTTCAAAGGTACGGCGCTCACTGTCATTTTTTGTGTTATAAACTTCGTGCTTTGCAAAAAATGGGCGACAAGCAGGAAAATAAACCCAAAACTGAGTAGCGGGACCCAAATCTTCCTTTCCTTTCATCATTGCATTAATGCCTAATCCTAAGATTCTGCATTCTAGCACAGACTTCTGTTTGTCAAAAAACCAATCTTCTTTCACAGCAACGTTTGCAAAATTAAAGAACATCCATGTTGAATCAACGGCTCCCGGCATTTTTGTAGTAAAAGGATTTCCGTCTTTATCATATTGTTCTACATCAGTAGAGTCTCCAACCAGCACAAGTTTTTTACGAATATTCGCTTTTTCATAAGGTTGTAAAAACTCCTGATCTTCAAAAGCAATTATTTGTCCTTGTAATATATACTTTACTAAAAGCTGCAAAAATGAAATTCTACTTACCACGGGGTCAGTTGGGTAATACAGTGGCTGATTTACTTTTTCGCGCATATCTATTTCACGCCAAACGCGCTTCTGCCAAGTAACATCACCCTCGCGCAAGTGAGTGTAGGGAATAAACCGTCTATTTACCGAATTTTCTTTATCATAAATTCCATCTTTATAATCGCCCGGTGTAAACACCGAAGGTTGCGCAACTGCAGAAATAGAAACTGCAAATAGCAAAGATGCAATAAATATTTTTAAACCCTTTTTCATTTTTTCTTATATTAATGTTAACGTACAGCCTTAATACCCAGTGATACTGAGTTTACTTTTCCATCAGGACCTTTTACTTTTGCGTCAATATATACTTTAGTACCGGCATCACATTGACTTAAAATGGTTTTAGCATCACCTGCAACTGAATTTCCCTGAATAGAAGTTGTTTTTAAATTGCCCTTTACTTTTCCAATAATATCATACGAAAGTACAACATAATTGGCTTGAAAGTCGAAGCCCGGAGCACCTGCACCTAAACCGCCAACCATTTGTAAATCTCCTTTTTTAAGTTCAGGTGGAGAAAATTTATTTGCCAACTTTAACTCTGGCTTTGGTAAAGGTTTAACACGGAATTTAATTGGAGGGCCTTGCGATTTTACACCATCTTTAGTTTTTGCACTAACAGTTATCATACAATCGCCTGTTCCTGAAAAATTAAGTTCATATTTTCCGTTTCCTTTTGCAGCAGAGCGAACGCCTGCACCAGAGCAACTAATACTGATATCTGAAGGCGAAATACCTGCTGCTGCTGCTGTAACAGGATTAGGTACCCCAGCATAAAATACATTCATCATGTCTGCACTTACCGAAGCCGCCGCTTTAGCAACTTTATACTGACCGCTAAATGGATAATATTTAAACGTTCCGTCAGGATTTTTATACTTGATAACTCCCTTATAATCTTTATCTCCTTCTGCACCTGTTTGAACTTTATAATCGCCTTCACCATTTACAAGAGGTACCATTTCAGAGCCTTTTGCACCTGAAGCAGCTTGAGCTGAGTCAACCCCTAATAATATTTCCATATCGCCTTGACCTAATTTTGATGAAGATGCCGCTAAAAATATTGCAGCTTCGTAAGGTTGGCCGGCTTGAATATAAGAAGATGGGGCAACTACGCGCGCAACAATGTGGTCAAATTTAATAGCTAGTTTACCAGACGCAGATGAAAACACACCCAACATCTCTGCTTCTAAGCTTTTTAAATCGGCAACAATTTTATTTAAGTTACAAGTTACAGCACCTAAAGGTAAGTGATAAAAATTTTCAGCTTCCCAATCCATTTTAATTCCGTCTTCTTCTTCGCCTGATGATACAGGTTTAAGTGACTGAATTTTTTTCTTTAATTGTTCGTAGTCAGCAGGGTATAATTTTGTTTTAGGATCTGTTTGCATTTGATCCATTTTCGAAACTATTCCGTTTAATAAGCCGTCTAGTTTTCCACGCAATTCCTTTGCGCTCCAAGCACCTGATTGAGGCGCATTTGGCTCAGCACCAATTAAAATATGAGTAGGCGTATCATAGTCATCAATTTTACCATTTTTCAAACTCCACTCTAAGCGCAAAGTATCTCCCTGCCCTTCTGGTAAGCCTTCTGTTTCTTGAGCTACTTTTCCTCTTAATTTATCCACATATTCAGAAGTTTCTTTAATCATTTTCTGAACTTCAAGCGCTTTATCATAGTAGGGTTTAGCTCCAGGATTACCTCCTAAAGCTTGCTGAAATGCTTCAGTTATTCGTTTATTGTTTTCTTCAAGGTTTTTACGGCTTTTTACAACACTTTCGTTAACCGTTACATATCCTTTTAAAACTTGCTTTGACACGTTCATAGCCAAAAGTGCTGTTAGTACGAGGTACATCATACCAATCATCTTTTGCCTGGGCGTTTCTTTACCACCTGCCATTTTTTATAATTCTTTATAGATTAAAATAAATTGTTTAGTTATTATCTGTTGCCATTATAGTTCATAGCACTTAGCATGTTGCCATAAATAGTATTTAAGGCAGTTAAGTTAGTGCTTAGGCTAGACATTTCTTGGCGATATTTTTTAGTATCATCAACTGAATCATGAAGATTTTTCATTAAATCAGCTAAGCCATCATAAAACTGGTTAGTAGCATCTAAATGCTGCTTACTACCTTGTAGTTGAAGCTCATAAGTAGCATTTAAAGCAGAAAGATTTTTAGAAACTTTGTTTAAAGATTCTCCAATTGAATAACCTGCATCATTGCTATCAGCCAAACTTTGAACTGAGTTTGCAGCACTTTTATACACATCAGCAAGACTTGATACACTTTCCGAAGCTTTTTTAACATTGCTTACATAATCATTGGTTGCTGCTGTAGCATGTGATATATCAGCGATTTTATTTGCATTTTCACTTAATGAGCGCATGCCTGTACCTAAACTTTCAATTAACTCAGGGCCTATTTTTGCTTCTTCAAGCATTTTATCTAATTGTTGAGAAACAGGCAAATTAGATTTGTGCTCTTCTTCCATCTCTTCGTGTCCCATACCTGCTAACTCAGGGTAAGCCAAGGTCCAATCTACTTCTTCGTGTGGAATATCTGAGGCAAATAGTGCGAATAAAAGCGCCTCCGTTCCCAAACCGCCAATTAGTGCTATTGAAGCTCCAGGCCAGTGCATAATTTTAAATAAGGCTCCAATAATTACAATAGAAGCTCCAATACAAGAGGCAAGGTGCAAAAACCTTTTAAACCCTTTTACTTTACCTAATTTACTCATAGTTGATGTTTGTTTTTTGTTAGTTGTGTTTATTTGTTATTTATTTTATTTGTGATTTTTAATTTACTTGATCATATTTTGAGCGACCCAAATAGGTCATTACATTTCTAAAGCCTAAGTAGCATTTTGCTGTATCTTGGTACTCGTAGGTTCTTGCACTAGTTTGCAAATAATAACCTACGTCTTTCCAAGAGCCACCGCGTATAACTTTACGCTTTAATACGTTAGCATCTCTTTCTTGTGCTTCGTAAACATAGTCAGGGTTTAAATCGTGATCAAAATCGTATGCACTTTCATCATAAGCGTTGCTAGTCCACTCACTTGCATTACCTGCCATGCAATATAAACCATAGTCATTAGGGTTGTATGAATAAACATACAGCGTGTGAAAACCTCCATCATCTATATAAGAACCGCGCATGGGTTTAAAGTTTCCTAAGAAACAACCGCGAGAGTTACGGATATAAGGCCCACCCCAAGGATACGGTGATTTAGCTAAACCTCCACGTGCAGCATATTCCCACTCGCTTTCGG
The DNA here is from genome assembly GCA_018267655.1 of Bacteroidota bacterium. Taxonomy (GTDB): domain Bacteria; phylum Bacteroidota; class Bacteroidia; order B-17B0; family Aurantibacillaceae; genus Aurantibacillus. The sequence goes on along the minus strand of JAFDYB010000040.1, from coordinate 20,923 downwards.
TTGGTAATCTAAAATCATTTACAATTGTTTGTCCTGTGCCAATTAAATAGTTATTTAATAATAAAGACCTCCAAATAGAGAAAGCTCTAGCTTGCTTCCAAGTTATACCCACAACCGGGTAATCATCGTAAGCCGGATGCCAAAAGTACATGTTCGTCATTGGTTCATTAAATGAATATGTAAAATCATGAACCCATGCTAAAGTATCAGGATAAACATTTATTACATCTTTTATAATAAATACCGAACGATCAACCCCCCTGCGCTCACGTGACGTGTAATTTCCTTGGCCAATTGAAACCTGATCTTGCACATTATATGTACCCAAAACTTTTGAATCTTTAGCAGGATCGCCTACAGGGCTAGATGGGGCACCCATTGCACCATTTTGACCATCGTTTTGTGTTACACCATTAATATATTCGCTCTTTTTATATTCATGGTTAGCGTCTTGAATATCTGCCGATTTTTGAGGACGGAAGCGATTGCTTTTTGAGGCAGCCAAGCGAATATCTATTCTGTAATATTCATAATTTAATTTACGAGCATCTATTTCCTTACGATTATAAAATCGTTCTTGCTCCGGTATGTATAAAGGTTGTAAATCGGCACGATAATCATCATCATCACTATCCCATTTTATTTTACGATCCCAATTTATGTAAGGATCTTGAAGGTTATTATCTCCTTTATAAATAGGCCACATTTTCAAGAACTCATCTTGAGAAATTTGATATTCTTCGGCCATTGAACTAGAACCACCTGCTAACATTTTACGTGCAATAGAATCACGTACCCAGTAAACAAACTGGCGGTATTCATTGTTAGAAATTTCAGAATCATCAATGTAAAACGATTGCACTGACACTATTTTTGATTTAGTAGTGTGAGCCATAGGAGCTTCTTCATCGTCAGGTCCCATGTGGTATGAGCCAAGCGGAATAAACAAAGTTCCAAAAGGGTCAGGCATGTACCATTTCTCGCGAGGCTGAACACCTATCAACTCTCCTTCGCGCTTGTTGCAACCAACAATCACAGCGGCTAAAGAGGCTAATATTATCAATTTTCTCATATCTTTTATTTTTATAACTACTAACTAAATCAAAAGTTACAAAGTTAATTTTTTATTTAAGTTATTAACATTTTAATTGTTAGTATTATGGGCTTTAACGCTAATTTTATTAAAAGGTTGCAAAATTTTTAATTTAAAAAACGAGGATCTCCATAAGAACTTACCTTTTTTAGTTTAGGTATTATACATATACCTGCAATAAACTCATAAGTTGGACCAGCATAAGCTCTTAATTGAGACAAAGTAAAATCGTAAGAGAAGCCTACCTTGTATTTAATCGTTTTTTGTCCGTTAGCGTAATCAGTATAGCCTAACATAGCTGCTGCTGCATCACTAAATCTGTAACTTGCGCCTAACCATATTTTATCCCATAACATATATGTTAGGTTAGCGTCAATTGCTGTTCCGGACACGTCGCTTTTAACAAATAGATTAGGTGTTAATTTGTTCCATGGGTTTAAGTGAAAAGTATAGCCGGCCATAAAATAATAGTGGCGGGTTAATGTATAATTTAAATCACCTTTTGTTAAAGATTGAGAAGGCAAGTGAGTTGAAGATAAGCCTACATAAAATTTATCTTGCTTAGTAACATAGGCACCAAAACCTACATCGTAAGTAATTCCATTTAAAGAAGGATTTGTTAAATTTGGATTTGTAGAGTAAGCTCCCGGTATTAAATTATCTACTTTACCAGGTTCCGGTGTAATCCAATCAGCGCTGAATGATTTTTGAAGCATACCAACATCTAAACCTACGCCTAAGGTAATATCTTTTTTAGCACCAAGCATAAAATTCCATGAACCTGCTGCTCTGGCAAAAAATGTGGACATTGGCCCTATTTTATCTGTAATAACATTTAAACCAACGCCTAAAGGTATTTCACGCAAACGCATATTTCCACCAAAAGCAAATGATTGTGGGGCACCTTGGAAACTAGCCCATTGCTGACGATACTGTAATACGCCACAAATTGCACCGCTAGTGCCGGCATAACCCGGGTTATAAATTAATTTGTTTTGCATCCACTGTGTGAATTGAGGGTCTTGTTGCGCTGTTGCAACGCTTCCTAAACCTACAAAGGCAAGGGTTAAACGAGTAAAAAGTTTTTTCATATATAAACTTTAGTTTTAAACTGTTTTGTTTTGTTTTACAGTTGGGCTGCTAAATTAGTTAAAGAAATTTAAAAAACAAATTAAAGTACTAAAATTTTAACAATTTAGATTAAAATGATGTGATGCAGGTCATTTTAAATTATTTTATTTTTGTGTAAATAATTTTTATTTATAAGATTTTTATTGTAAATTTGCAGCCCTTAAATTTTATTAGTAATGAAAAACGAAATACATCCAGAAAACTACAGATTATGTGTGTTTAAAGATATGACAAACGGTTATAGCTTTTTAACTCGCTCATGTGCGGAAACTAAAGAAACAGCTAAATGGGAAGACGGTAACGAATATCCACTTGTTAAATTAGATATTTCAATGACTTCGCATCCATTTTACACAGGTAAGCAGGTATTGGTTGATACTGCTGGTCGTGTTGATAAATTCCGCAGCAGATATTCTAAAAAAGTAAAATAATAATTTTTTATATGCTACACTAAAGCCACTCCATTAAGGGTGGCTTTTTTATTTTGATAAGTTTTTGTTGTTGGCGCAATAAATACATGTAACTTTGAGCCCCGTATATGAACAATTCTACAAAATATATTTTTGTTACGGGAGGCGTAACTTCATCACTTGGTAAAGGCATTATATCTGCAAGTTTAGCCAAACTTTTACAGGCAAGAGGTTATACTGTTACCATTCAAAAATTGGATCCATACATAAATGTTGATCCTGGAACGTTAAACCCCTATGAACACGGTGAATGTTATGTTACCGACGATGGTGCAGAAACAGATTTAGACTTAGGACATTACGAGCGTTTTTTAAATGTATCTACCTCACAAGCTAATAACGTTACTACCGGGCGCATTTATCAATCGGTAATTGAAAAAGAGCGTAAAGGTGAATATTTAGGAAAAACCGTGCAGGTTATACCTCACATTACTGATGAAATAAAAAATCGCATTAAACTTTTAGGAAAAACAGGGCTTTATCAGTTTGTTATTACTGAAATTGGAGGAACAGTGGGTGATATAGAATCACTGCCGTACATAGAAGCGGTAAGACAATTAAAATGGGAGCTTGAACAAGATTGTTTAGTGCTACATTTAACTCTATTACCTTATTTAGCAACATCGGGCGAATTAAAAACAAAGCCAACACAACACTCTGTAAAACTACTGTTAGAATACGGCGTACAACCGGACGTATTAGTGTGCAGAAGTGAGTACCCTGTTACAAAAGACATTAAGAAAAAATTGGCATTGTTTTGCAATGTTGCTCAGGAGGCGGTAATTGAAGCACTTGATGCAAGCACTATTTACGAAGTTCCTCTATTGATGGAAAAAGAAAAGCTCGATGAAATAGTACTTAAAAAATTAAATATTAAATCAGATAATGCACTAAACCTTGATAATTGGAAAAACTTTTTAAATAAATTCCATAATCCTAAAGATGAAATTCGTATTGGTATTATTGGAAAATACGTAGAACTAAAAGATAGCTATAAATCAATTTCTGAAGCTTTTATACATGCCGGTTCTATTAATGATTGCAGAATTAATATTGAGTGGATACACAGCGAAGGTATAAATGAAGAAAATATTAAACAACGCTTAAATGGATTAAGTGGAATACTAGTTGCACCTGGGTTTGGCAATAGAGGTATTGAAGGAAAAATTGCAGCTATAAAATATGCTCGCGAAAACAATCTTCCTTTCTTAGGAATTTGTTTAGGTATGCAGTGTGCTGCAATTGAATTTGCAAGAAATGTATTAGGCTTAAAAGATGCTCATAGTAGAGAAATGAATCCTGCTACGAGCAGTCCTGTTATTGATTTACTTGAAAATCAAAAAAACTTATCGCACATGGGTGGTACAATGCGTTTAGGAGCATATCCCTGCGAAATTGAAGAGGGAACACTCGCTTACACGATATACGGTAAGAAAAAAATATTTGAGCGCCATCGCCATCGTTATGAGTTTAATAGTGAATACAAAAAAAACTTTACAGAAGCCGGTATGGTGTTAAGCGGCATTAATCCTGATGCAGGCTTAGTTGAAATAATTGAATTGTCTAATCATCCGTTTTTTATGGGTGTACAATTTCACCCTGAATATAAAAGTACAGTTGAAAATCCTCACCCTTTGTTTGTACATTTTGTTAAAGCTGCTTTAGGCAACAAATAAGTAATGAATACACTTCTAATTGGCTATTTTAGTAAAACACACGGCATAAAAGGCGAGCTTATAATTCATTTAAATGCAACTGTAAATGTACAAACAATAAAAGCTTTTTTTACCGAAAGCCAAGCAGGTATGGAGCCTCATTTTGCTGAACATATTTCTTTTTTAAAACAGAGCTTATTAGTAAAAATTGAAGATGTAACAAGCATTGAGCTTGCTAGAAAATTTATTGGAAAAAAAGTACATGTAAATGCCGATGCGGTTGTGCCCGAAAATGACAACGAATTTATTGGCTATGTTATTTTTGAAAACACAATTGGCGCACTCGGAAGTATAACACACATAAACGATACCGGCACTCAAATACTTGCAACATTAATTTATAAGGAAAAAGAAATTACCTTGCCCTTGCACCCCGAATTGATTACTGAAATTGATGATAAAAAGAAGGTTATTTTTTATAATAGTCCAAATGGACTTATAGATTTATTACTAAATTAATTTTAAAATAAAATGCGTTTGCTCCGTTGTTTATTGATAGTGTTAAGCATTATGCTATTCGCAAAATGCTCATCGTCATCTAAAGATAAGGCGGCAACAAGTACTAAAAAATAATGCCATTGATACGTGTTGTTTAATCCCAAATCATGCATTAGAGCATAAGGGATTAAAATAATTGCGAATAAACCCCGACCTTTGGCAATAAAATTACCATCACCAAATGAGTGCAATAGATACAATTGAATTTAGTGATTATTCCGTAACAGCTTGGGGCGGAATGAAGTTGATGAAAGACGTGCTAGAGGCTTTTAAAATAGAAGAAGAATTACATAAATTACCTTTGCCAGACAAAGGCTCTAGCCGAGGTTATAAACCTACACAGATATTAGAATGCTTTTGGACAATTGGATAAGTATAAAAGACGGTATAGAAATTTACGAATTTAATTATCAATCATCCGACTGGAACATACCACGCAGAATGCTTGCTGTGAAAAAGAACATTACTAAACTAAAAAAAGCGACGGGCAAGATTATTATTATTTGATGAACAAATACATTCTTACCCTTACAGCCTTTATGTAACAAACTTAGATTTACCAGCAGAGCAAATATGGGAAATGTATAAGCAACGAGGTGATGCTGAAAACAGGATTAAAGAACTGAAATATGACTTTGGCTTAGAAACATTTTGTTCAAATAACTTTTGGGGAACAGAAGCGGCTTTTAGAAGCATTTTAATGGCTTATAATCTAATGGCATTGTTCTGCCAAGCAGCCCTCAAAAACAAATCCCAAGTCACTTTGAGCACGTTACGGTTTAAATGCTTTGCATTAGGAGCTTGGATAACAAAGCATGCAAGAAATACTACTTTAAAAATCAGTGCAACTGGTGAAAAACGACGGTGGTTAGATGCCCTTTTTGATACTGTTCCAAAACAAAAAGCTCCTTACTTCTTTTCTAATGCATAATATGGGTTAAAGTATTTAGAATTTCAAGGGAAGATTTGATTAACTTCCCAGTGCAAAAGCAAGATAAAGAAATACAAATTAATTGCTCAAGGTTTGTAAACGGTGCTTATAGCCATATCTTAATTGCAAATAACGATATATTTACAAATGAAATGAAACAAATGATTTTAAGTAGACAGTTGTTTATTTAAGAATTAACAAGTAATTTGAAGCCTTTGCCGTGAATGTTTATAATTTCAACTTTTGCATCGTCTTTTAAATACTTTCTAAGTTTTGCAATATAAACATCCATGCTGCGTCCGTTAAAATAATTATCGTCGTGCCAAATGCTTTTTAATGCAAAATTTCTATCTAGCACTTCGTTTAAATGCACACAGAGCAAACGTAATAATTGACTTTCTTTTGTAGTTAATTTTTGCTCGGCACCTTTATTTTGTAGTACTTGTTTTTCAGAATTAAAATCGTAAGTGCCTATTTTAAAGTTTACCTCATTTGCCTCACTTGCGCGCGACTTGTTTGTACGACGTAAAACAGCGTTTACCCTTACCATTAGTTCTTCCATGCTAAATGGTTTTGTAATATAATCGTCAGCACCGGCATTAAAGCCTTCAATAGTATCTTCTTTCATGCTTTTTGCCGTTAAAAAGATAATTGGCACGTTTTTATCGGTTGTTCTTATTTCTTTTGCTAATGTTAATCCGTCTTTCACGGGCATCATTACATCTAAAAGCAACAAATCAAAACTTCCTTTAAAAAACACTTCCGATCCTTTTTCACCGTCAGTGGCTAGTTTTGTATTGTATCCTTTTGCTTCAAGGTACTCTTGTAAAAGTGGTCCTAAACTTGGATCATCTTCTACCAGTAAAATATTAGCTTTTGTATTTTCCATAAATTCAAAGTTGGTAATTATTTTAACATTTGACAATTAAACGAGGCTTTAAGTTTAATCCTTTTAACAAATATTAAGTTATTGGCAAATGTACTTTAAAAGTACTTCCTTTGCCTGGTTCGCTATCAACGCTAATAGTCCCTCCATGCTTCATAACAACTGCTAAAACATAACTTAAGCCTAAACCAAAACCTTTTACGTTGTGTACATTACCAGTTGGTACTCTATAAAATTTTTCAAATATTCGTTTTTGGTGCTCTTTGCTAATTCCTAAGCCACTGTCTTTCACTTCAATCATAATTCCTTCGGGGGTGTTGTAAGTAGAAATAACAACTTCTGGTATGTCTTTTGAATATTTTATGGCATTATCAATTAAATTAAAAATGATATTAGTCAGATGAACCCTGTCTGCTTGAATTTTAAATTTTTGTGCAGTAAGTTTTGTTTCAATAGAGCCATGCTTTTGTGAAATAAGTAAGTGCGTATTGTTTATAGCGGTATTTATAACCTCATGGATATCCAATTCAGAAAGCTTAAGATTAAAAGTGCCTCTATCCAAAATAGATGTTTGCAAAATACTTTCTACTAAAACACTTAATCGTTTATTCTCGTCGCGAATCATTTTTAAATAACGCTGCTGCTTGTCGGGGGTTTGTGAAATGCTAGCGTCAGAAAGCATTTCGCCGGCTAAAGCAATAGTACTAATTGGTGTTTTAAACTCGTGAGTCATATTGCTAATAAAATCGTTTTTAATTTGCGATAATTTTTTTTGTTTAATGTTATTGTGAATAATGTAATAGAATGAAAAAATTAATATTAAAATGATAATGGCAGAAATTATTACAAAGCCTAGAATTTCATCAAAAATTGCTTTATCTTGGTTAGGAAAGTGTAACACCAAGTAACGTGGTGCCATAAATTGATTGTCGGGGATTAAGTTTTTTAAATACACAACGCCTAACGAGTCAGTTAAATGCTCAGCATAATGCAAGTCATTACGGTTTGCGCTTTCAGGTGCTCTTAATGTTATAAAATACTTATAGGACTCAAAGATTGCTTCTTTGCGTAATTCGTTTTTTAAAATGGAATCGAGCTTTATTGAGTCAACACTGCTTCTGTAATTATCATAAATATTATATACGGTTGTTAGGTCAAAAAAATCTCCGCGAGCTTGTATTCCGGTTTGTATTAAATCTTTGTCGCGTTTTTCTGCTGATTGATTTTTTTTCTTTAAATATTTTTCAAGAAAAGATTTAGTTGCCTCATCGGTTTTTAGGAGGTTCAATGAATCGAGTTTAAATTCATTTATGCTGTATCGGCTGCTTTGCTTCCCATTACTATCAACACTTACTTCTGTTTTTAACTTCAAGTATGGAAAAATTCCTGATTTTGAAATGAATCCTTGCGTACGACTTACGGTACGTTTAAATTTATTTGCGGTATCAATTTTTGCTAATACTGCTGATGTGTTATTTAATGCTCTGTCAATTTTATCTTCAAATAATTCTTTTTTGATGTTAAAGTCGCGATTAATCCAGTGCATCTGAAAAAAAATCAGTGTAATTAGTGCTATCGAAAACAGCACTGATATGATTGTTAGCACACGGTTATTCATTATTTTATGAGGACTATTTCTTTAATTGGATATTTAATTCGTTTAATTGCTCTTCGCTTATAGTGCTTGGGGCATCAATCATTGTATCTCTGCCATGATTGTTTTTTGGGAAAGCAATAAAATCTCTAATGCTTTCGGCGCCTGCAAATAAGCTACACAATCGGTCAAACCCAAATGCAATACCGCCATGAGGCGGCGCTCCAAATTCAAACGCATGTAATAAAAAGCCAAATTGTTTTTGTGCTTCTTCGCGGGTAAAGCCTAAAATCGAAAACATTTTTTCCTGCAATTCACGTTCGTATATACGAATACTGCCTCCACCTACTTCAACACCATTAATTACCATATCGTAAGCGTTTGCTCTAACTTCGCCGGGGTTTGTTGTTAGCAATGAAACATCTTCGGGTTTGGGCGATGTAAATGGGTGATGTTTTGCAACCCAACGTCCTCGCATTGATTCTGGTAAATTGGGGTCGCCTTCGTTCCACTCCAGTAGTGGAAAATCAACCACCCATAAACAAGCATACTTGTCTTTTCCTCGTAAACCTAAGCGGTTGCCCATTTCTAAACGTAGTTCGCTCATGGCTTTGCGCGTTTTGTTTTCACTACCCGAAAGCACTAAAATTAAATCGCCTTTTTGAGCTTTGCAAGCATTTGCCCATAGTTGCAGTGCTGCTTCGTTGTAAAATTTATCTACGCTGCTTTTTATTGTACCGTCTTCACTCACTCTTGCATAAACTAACCCGCTCATGCCTATTTGCGGACGTTTTACCCATTCAGTTAATTCGTCTAGTTGTTTGCGCGTGTAATTTGCAGCTCCTTTGGCACAAATTGCAAGTACTAATTCTGCTTCATCAAATAGTTTAAAATTTTTTCCTGCAACTACGTTATTTTGAGCCTTGTTAAGTTGCACTAAGTGCATATCAAAACGAGTGTCGGGTTTATCATTGCCGTAAAACTCCATTGCGTGTGCGTATGTTATACGGGGCAATTTATCAATCGAAATATTTTTTACTTTTTTAAACAGATGTTGTATTAATCCTTCAAACGTATTTAAAATGTCTTCTTGTTCCACAAAGCTCATTTCGCAGTCAATTTGTGTAAATTCAGGTTGTCGATCGGCACGCAAATCCTCGTCTCTAAAGCATTTTACAATTTGATAATAGCGGTCAAAACCACTTACCATTAATAACTGCTTAAATGTTTGCGGACTTTGCGGCAAGGCGTAAAATTCATTTTTATTCATACGGCTTGGCACTACAAAATCGCGCGCACCTTCGGGCGTTGATTTAATTAAAACAGGTGTTTCAACTTCAATGAAGCTAAGCAAATCGAGGTAGTTGCGCGTTTCAATAGCCAAACGATGTCGCAATTCTAAGTTTTTTCTTACGGAGGCACGCCTTAAGTCTAAATAACGATAACGCATGCGTAGCTCATCGCCACCGTCGCTTTGCTCTTCAATGGTGAAAGGTGGCGTTATAGATTTATTTAAAATATCAAGTGTTGTTACTCTTATTTCAATATCACCGGTGGGATTATTTTTATTTTTACTTTCACGCTCAATAACAGTTCCTGAAATTTTAATTACAAACTCGCGGCTTAATTCCCGCGCTTTTTCGCAGATATTTTTATCCCAATCTAAATTAAATGCAAGTTGTGTAATGCCGTATCTGTCACGTAAATCAATAAAAGTCATTCCTCCCAAATCGCGTGTTTTTTGAACCCAACCGCATAAGGTAACTTGTTTATTAACATCGGCCAACAATAATTGGCCACAGGTGTGTGTACGTAGCATAAAATAAAAAGCCAAAGGTATTATTTATTATTTTATTATAGCATTATAAATGCTCAAAAGTTGCATTGCTTACTTGTCATTATCATTTTAGCAAAGATGTTCTAACATATAAATTTCTTTGTGTCAATATTCGGTTCATTAATTTGTTTTTGATTGTTGGTGTGCTTTGCTTTTTTTCCAAAATAAATTATTTTTTTGCGTCAGGTTTTTTATTTACGCGCATTTTGTTTGTTTCTGTTTTTTTAACACCATTTATTTTCATGCTACAATATTCGTATAGAAGCTCATACATATCTTTTTTTAAAAGTTATTAAAAGTATTCCAAAAAAACTGTTATTTATAATAAATTTGCCAGTTTTAAAATATTTTATGATGAAAGCAGACGTTTTGTTAGGTTTACAGTGGGGCGATGAAGGCAAAGGGAAAATAGTTGATGTACTTACCCCGCATTATGATATTATTGCACGCTTTCAAGGAGGGCCAAATGCAGGTCACACACTCGAGTTTAATGGCATTAAGCACGTTTTACACACTATACCAAGTGGAATTTTTCACCCAACAGCTATTAACGTGGTTGGCAATGGTGTTGTAATTGACCCGGTTATTTTTAAAAAAGAAATTGATGCGTTAAGTGCCTTAAATGTAGATGTAAAAAGTAAATTACTCATAAGCAAACGCGCACATTTAATACTTCCTACTCACCGTTTAATAGATGCTGCAAGCGAAGCCGCAAAGGGGAAAAATAAAATCGGTTCTACATTAAAAGGAATAGGTCCTACTTATATGGATAAAACAGGAAGGAACGGCTTACGCATAGGCGATATTGAAAGTAAAGATTTTAAGGAAAAATACAATGCCTTAGTTGAAAAACACAAACAGTTATTACATTTTTATAATTACACATATAACTTAAATGAGCTAGAACCTGCTTGGTTTGGCGCTATTGAAATGCTTAAAGAACTAAAATTTGTAGATACAGAACATTATATTAACAATGCCATCACGCAGGGAAAAAAAGTTCTTGCCGAGGGTGCACAAGGCAGTTTACTTGACGTTGATTTTGGCTCCTATCCCTTTGTTACAAGCAGTAACACTATATGCGCAGGCGCGTGTAATGGTTTAGGCATTGCACCAAACAAAATTGGAAACGTAATAGGCATATTTAAAGCTTATTGTACCCGTGTTGGAAGCGGCCCGTTTCCTACCGAACTTGAAAATGAAACAGGTGAAAAGATTAGACAAACAGGTAGAGAGTTTGGCAGCACTACCGGCAGAGCAAGACGCACCGGTTGGCTAGATTTACCTGCATTAAATTATGCAATAATGGTAAACGGAGTAACTGAACTAATGATGATGAAAGCAGATGTGCTGAGTGAATTCGACGAAATTGAAGTGTGCGTAAAATATAAACATAAAGGAGAAGAGATTAACTACCTGCCTTACGATATTGAAAAACAAAATTTGCAGCCCATTACCGTAAAACTAAACGGGTGGAAATGCGACCTGACAAAAATAAGTTCAAAAGAGCAAATGCCGGAAGCACTCAAAGCCTATATAGCCTTTGTTGAAAAAAACACAGCAACGCCTATTACAATAGTTTCAGTTGGCCCGGACAGGAATCAAACGATACAGCTGGATAAAAATAATTTACGCTAAATTTTTTTATGTTTAATGAAATTTTGCTTCGTGTATGCTTATAGTATAAAATTAAGATCATGAACATCGAAATCTTTAGGCTGATTAATAATATAGGAAAAGATTATCCTTTTTTAAATCCATTTGCCATTTTTTTTGTAAAATATACTGATGCTATTTTCTTTTCATTGCTTATTATTTTATGGTTTTCGAGGATAAAGAAAAATAGAATAATGCTTCTAATCGGTTTAATTGCCTGGGGGAGCGCTAAATGTTTAGGCTTAATAACTAAAACATTACATCAGCATTTTCAACCTTTTGTTGAATTAAAAAACGTAAACCAATTAATTTCACACAAAATTGATAACTCATTTCCAAGCGATCATGCAATTTTATTTTTTTCATTTTGTATAGTTTTTTGGCTTTATAAATCTCGCTTTAGGTGGTTTTGGCTATCCTTTGCCTTTTTAATATCAATTTCAAGAATTTATGTAGGAGTACACTATCCATCAGATATTTTTGTGGGGGCATCTATTGCAACTGTTATGGCAATGGTATCGTGTATAATTGTGCCAAAATTAAAAATAATTGATTCTGTTTTAAATGTTTACGAAAAAACAGAAGCCGAAATTCTTCTAAAGTTTAAAAGAAAAAATTAGAGAACATATTTCTTAGCAGTGTTAGCTACTAAAAAATTATTTACCTCATAATTTGTAACCAGCTTTTTATGATACGTTTTTTAATACCGTCAACTCTTGGTTCAAAAACCTCGCATACATAAAAGCAGGTTCCCTCGCTAACCGGTAATTTACTAATTTGAGAAACACCATCCCATTTAAAATGTGGATCATTGGTGGTATAAACTAAATTACCCCACCTATCATATACCATTAAATTTATTTCTTTAATTTGCCTTGAGCGAATTGGCATAAAAAAATCGTTCGCCCCATCACCATTCATCGTAACAATGTTTGGCAAATCAAATTCGGGGCAGTTATCAATACAAACATCTGTGCTCAAAGGGCTTACATTCCCACTCGAATCAATTGCTGAAACAGCGTAACACCCACCAACTAAGGGTAAATAGTCAAAATGATAACTCGTATTGCTTGCGCCAAATATAGTATCAACAAAAATGTATTGGCCGGTTAATGTTGATTTAACATACAAAGTATATTTTAATACATCTTTAGCATTGCTGCAAATAAGTGAAACATTATTCCAGTTTACTTGTACAAAACCATTAGGGCAATTTGCAGTTAAACTAACGTTAGGGGCACAAGGTGGAACCATGTCTATAGCCTTTGCACACACAGTTTGCGAGTTATTAATTAAAGGTGCCGGAATACCGGGGTCAGAATAAGCCCCTGAGCTTTGCACTTTATAACAGTATGTATAGCGGTTTACAATGTTTGCTGAGTCAACATAGCTAGTGGTAGTTGTGGTACCAATTGCAATATAAGTTGAGGTAGAAGGTGCTTGCCTGTAAATGGTGTACAAAGTGTTTGTCCAAGGCACATTAAATTGCCATGATAAATTTACTTTTCTATTGGCTCCGGTAGCAGATAAAAAAACTGAAGTAGCGCTTTGCGATGAGCCAACAGTACCGGTAGAGGCAATAAATTGAATTTGATATTGTTTGTAGGTATCTGTTGTGTTAATATTACTATGGGTGTATGCAGTTGGCAATTGATAAAAATTTGCTTGCGTATTACTATAAATAAGACTATAAGGCCCACTTCCTGCGCTTCTGTACAACAAATTAATTGTATAAGGACCCGGATTTTGTATGGTATCAAAATTACCCGTATTAGTAAAAGGTTTAACCCATTTTACGTTTATTACGCCTAAAGCTGCATCAGTAGCTAGTACATCAACATTTGTAATGATAGGAATATCTTTTTTAAGGGTAGCGCAAACTGATGTTCCTGCGTAGCTTTGCGAGCTGTCGGTATAAACCGCTTCAACAACGTAACTGTAATTTTGCCCAACAACTAATCCATTGCCATTATTATTATCGGTAAAATTAGTTACGTTTGCAGCCACTGTTCCTACTTTTACAAAGCCCGGTGGCATGCTTGATTGGCAAGGACTAAACGTAACAGGCACACAATCATTTTTGCGATAAATGGAATAATTTAATAAAGGATTTCCAAATGGATTACACACTGCTGCCTGCCAAGTTAACGTCATGGCAGAACCAAATGGAGTAACACTAAGTCCTTGAATGGCCGGAGGAACTACTTTAATGTTATAGGTTGCAAAATAAACAAGACTTACCGGTAAACCATTATCTGTTGCTTTTAAAGTAGAAGAGTATGGAATAAAGCGAATATGATTACAATTTGTTTGCCATGAAAAATTAACATTATACCCGATTGAAGGACCAGAAGTTGGACTAATTGCCGCAGTATATGGAGGAGGTACAGAAAAAGCACCTCCACCGCCTTGCAAGGTAACAGTTTGGGCGGCATCTGGGTCGCTAACTTTAAAAATTTTACTAATAAATGCGCCAGCCTCAACGCAGGTGTCTTGCGGTGCGGCAACAAAGGGAGGGTTATTGGTTGGACAGGCGTTTACTACAACTTGCATATCGCGCTCAACATAGCCAACGTTTTCATACACACCACTAGTATTTCTTCGCCACTTCCGAACAATAAAGGCCATGTTGTATTGTCCCTGCATAGGTGGGCTACACCAGCTTAACGTGCCTTTAGTAGGATTAATACTAAAAGTACCGCTAGTACCGTAATTAGGTTGTGTAAACCCTGGAATAGTTAAGCCGCCAACACCACGGCAAGTGGTAATTTCAAAGCTTAAGCTGTCTCCATCAGGGTCGTAAGCACCCGGGTTATGGTAAAAACATTTGCCAACACAGGCTTGGTCAATAGGTGGAAAGTTAAACTGAGGCGATGAAACAGCTCCGGTAAAAGCATTAATTTGTAACATTGATTCAACGTAAAAAGGTTGATCTACTGAGTTTGGAATATTTTGAACATCTAAATTTCGATTGGGGTCAAATGTGCTTACTTTAAATGTGCCAGGACCTGGGTATGTATGGGTAATAGTATAAATATTTTTTTTTACAGTATAACCAGGTTGACTTAAAATTATTTGCCCGCAAAAATTGCAACTAGAGCAATTAACAGAGCCGTCATCATTTATTCTTGGGGCAATTCCTCGTGTGCCATCGCCAAAATATATAGTATCTTGACATCTGTCAGCAATACCGGGACCATCGTTTGTATATAAAATAATGGTAAACGAGTACGTGTAAACCGGCACAGTGTAGCCGGCTACCGAAGTTGTAAAAGGTTGTATGCGAGTGTATAATATTTCGCCTGCGCGGTTATGTGTTGCATATACCAAAGAATTTAAGATAATAAAAAGAAATAAAATACAAACACGGACTATCTTCATGTAATAAAAATACGGTAAAAAACGTAACAATGGCTAGTATCAGAAAAAAAATAATGTTAAATTTACATTACCAAGTGTTAGCACATTATTTATTTAGCGTGCAATTTTTTTATGACGCATTAAAAAAGTGTTTAACAAAAATTACGCAGTTTATACAATAAACTTAAACAAAAGCAAAATAAATTTTTTTGTTAAATATTTTTAGCTCAAACTAGTTTTTGTTCATCAAATTGTAATTTTATTGAGTAAAACTATGTTTTTATTGAGTAAAAATCATTGGGTTTATCCAAAAAAATCTTACATTAGTCGTTCAAAATCATCATTTTAAATTACTATGCTTAAAATGTACCTAAAACTAGCTGCAATAATTTTTGTTATTTCATCTACAGCCTTGGCGCAACAAACTCAAAATCCATATCAAATGGTTTTTGAAAATTTAATAAAAGATAGAAAAATAAACTCCAATACGGGTGATAGGTTTGGTGGGCTTATTGGCCACCCTGGCGATGCGCCTAAAGGAAAATTTATTTCATCACTCACAGCAGATGAATTAAAAGCGGAGAGCACTTTTTTTAAAGGAGATACCCTAGTTGACTTTCCTTACGAGGCAACTGCTAAGCAAGTAATTGCAGATAATAACAAATTACTGTTTGAGTTTAAAAATGCCATGTTACATAAACAAATTGCTTTTGTAAAAGCAAAATATGGTGTTTTTCAAACACGCTACGAAGCCTTAAATAGGCCTACAAACTCGAGTTTTAGGCAGCCATCAACTAATTACGTAAGCGCTAGTGCCTGTAGTAATATAGACTTTGAAGACGGTAATTTTGGCGGTTGGAATGTGCAAAGCGGATATAACACAAATTCAAACACGGGAATAACAATTGCCGGCCCCGGTTATACAAATACTAATCAAAGTGTGAACACATGCTATGATGCAAATTTAATTACGTCGGCCTATGGAACAGATCCTATTGGTGGTTTTCCTGGTTTGGACCCTAGCGGAGGTACTACCTCTGCACGTCTTGGTGGCTTTCCTTTAAATACAGCTTATGGATATTTTTCTAATTGTCCATCGAGTACGTATTGGAGTAGCACTTATTCAAATGGCGAGGTAATAACCAAAACAATTACAGTTAGCTCTGCCAATGCTTTATTAAATTATGATTATGCGGTAATTCTTAACGATGGTGGGCATGGCGCCGGGCAACAACCGTATTTCCACGTATATATTAAAAACACATCAGGTGTGGTACTTTCGTCTTGTACTGAGTATAGTGTTCAAGCCCCTGCCGGTTCAGCCCCTCCGGGTTTTACCAACTCGGGCTATTCTAATAGTTTAGATGGTTCTATTATTTATTACAAAAACTGGACGTCTAACAGTATTAATTTAACGCCTTATATTGGGCAGCAAGTGGTTGTAAATTTTGAAGCGGCAGGTTGCACGCAAGGTGCACATCCGGGTTATGCTTATGTAGATGCTATTTGTAGCTCAGCTCAAATTAATATTTCAAATACAAGCGCCTGTGTAGGCACTAGTGTAATACTTACTGCTCCGGCAGTTGTAGGAGGGTCCTATTATTGGTCGGGGCCTGGGGTAACTGGTCAAACAACACGTACTGTTTCGGTTAATACAGCCGGTGCATACAACGTGGTGGTTACACCTTCACAAGGTCCTTCATGTAATTATACTTTATCAACATCAGTTTCATTTGTGGCTTTACCTGTAGCAAGCGCATCTGCACCAAGCACAATAACATGTTCAAACCCTAACGTTAATTTATCAGGTACAGGTGGAGGAACTTACGCTTGGAGCGGTACAGGTATTGTTAGCGGAGCCAATACATCAAACCCGGTAGTTAATGGGCCAGGGCCTTTTTCATTAACTGTTACTTCGTCTGCAGGTTGCACATCTACAAACGTAGCCACGGTTTCAGTACCTGTAAATACAACACAGCCAGGGCCACTTTCAATTACATCTGCCAGTGTTTTAAATTGTTATAATTCAAGCATTGTATTAAATGGTTCGCCTACAAGTGGCATCACTTATACTTGGTCTGGACCAGGCGTTGTTAGTGGCGGAAACTCTGCAAACCCCACAGTTAATGCAGGAGGTACGTATGTGATGAATGTTACCTCAACAAGCAACGGTTGTACAAACTCAACCAGTTATGTTGTAGCGCCAAGTAACACTACTGTAAATGCAACTGCTTCAACCGGTGGCTCAGTAACATGTAATAATAACACAATTACTTTAAGTGCAGGGCCTGCAAGCATGAGTTATACATGGGTTGCACCATCAGGCGCTAGTATTTTATCCGGTAATAACTCCAGTTCTGCTATTGGTCAAAACTCAGGAACTTATACGGTTACTGTTTTCAACCCAAGTAACGGCTGTACCCAAAAGGCAACTGTAAGTGCTAATATAAATCTTACAGCTCCTACTGCAACTGCAAGTTCTAGTGGTGTAATAAATTGTACAAATACGGCAATTAATTTAAATGTAAATCCATCTGGTTTACAATATAATTGGTCAGCAGGTGGAGGAGGAGTAATTACAAGTGGTGCTACTAATCAGTCGGCAACAGGCAGTGGTAATGGCACCTATTCTGTAGTTGTAACAAATCCTGTAAATGGTTGCTCAGTAACAAAAACAGTGGCTGTTACAGTAAATACAACGGTAATAACACCGTCATCTTTAGCCAGTCCGGGAGCAATTACATGCAGTAATCCAAACACTACACTTGTTGCAAATCCAACATCAGGTGTAAGTTATATGTGGACAGGGCCCGGAGGTTTTACTAGTACTGCTCAAAACCCTGTGGTAGGAACTGTAGGCTTTTACACCTTGGTAGTTACAAATAATTCAAACGGTTGTGCAAGTGCGTCAAATGCCGCAGTTGCATTTGTAAGTCAAAATTTAACTACACCAACATTAAGTGCATTAAGTCAAACAGCTAGTTTAATTTGCGGAGCGGCATCAACAACTGTATCGGGTAGTGCAAACCCTTCCGGTAGTTCGCCTACATGGCTTGGTGGTGTTTTGAGCGGAGGGTCAACCTACACGGCAACTATTGGTAGTCCAGGCACATATACGCTCGTGGCCGCACACCCCGTAACAGGCTGTACAACAGCCCTTACTTATACAGTAATTCCTGATTTAAATACACCTAACGCTTCTTTAAGTCAATCAACCGGTACAATAACCTGTACCAATACTTTAGTTGGAACTACGGGTAATTCAACTACAAGTCCTGTATCTTACCAATGGGCAGGTAGTAGTGGAATTGTTGGAGCAACTAATAATCCTGCTGTAAGCGTTAATGCACCCGGTAATTATACTTTAACGGTAACTAACACTGCAAATAATTGTAAGTCAACATTGGTTTATAATGTCTCTACCGACAACGCTCCGGTTACTCCAACAGTCGCAAGCTCTGCTACAATAACATGCAATACGCTTACATCAAATATAAGCTCAGGAGTAACAGCTCCCGGCACATATACATACAGTTGGTCGGGGCCTTCATCGTTTAACAGCACCGCACAAAGCTATACAACAAGCGTGGCCGGAGTGTATAATGTAACAGTTACCAACGTAAACAATGGTTGTGTAGGTATGGCTAATGTTACAGTAGTAACTAATACTAGCGCACCCACAGGATTAAGCATTAGCACTAATACGGTAAATTTATCTTGCGCGTCAACAACGGCTAATTTAAATGCCAGTGCAACAGGGGCGGCAAGTTATACTTGGATAGCACCTTCGCCAACAGGCTCTATCGTTAGTGGAAATGGCACACCTGCTGTTGTAATTGACGGACCAGGTATTTATACAGTAGTTGCAATTGGTTCAAATGGTTGTTCTACAAGCTTTGTAAGTCCGGTTACTGCAACAGTTTTCCCGAATGCAAACGCACCAACCTTTTCAATAAGTGCCGCTAGTTTGAGTATAACTTGTTTAAATTCAAATCCGCAGTCTGTAATTTCAACTACCGCAACATCAATTGCTTGGTCGCCAACAGTGGGTATTTCCGGAACATTTTCAGTTAACTTTTCGCAAGCCGGAACTTATGTTGCTGTAATTACAGATACAAATAACGGCTGTACAAGTAATGTAAACATAGTTGTTTCTTCAAATACAAATGCTCCAACGGCTAGTTTATCAACTGTTCCTACTATTAATTGTACAAATTCGGTAGTTACTGTTAGCCCTGCTTATACGCCTTCAACCGGTTTAAGTTATTCATGGACGGGCGCAGGAATTACAGGCCCCGTAAATAACTCATCTGTTCAATCGTTTACAAATTTACCTTTAGTAGTAACATTTACAGATACAAATAATGGTTGCGCAGGAGCATATACTGTTACACCTAATTTAAGTTTAAGTGCGCCAACTCTTACTATGGTAACTAATACCGGTAGTTTAAATTTAAGTTGTTCTACTCCAACCTTAGCATATAGTGCTAATTCTAATCCTTCAAGTGGTATTACTTATTCATGGAGTACCGGGGCAACTACTCCGTCAATAAATATTACTAACGCGGGCAATTATTCAGTAGTTGCAACTAATACGGCAAATGGCTGTAGTAGCGTAACTAATTTTAGTGTTGGTGGTGGAACATCTCAACCAACAATAAATACAGCTGTGAATGCCTCAATTTCTTGCGGCAGTACAACAACAACACTAAATGCAAGCAGTAGTTCAACAAATGCCCTATATAATTGGAATGGGCCTAATATTATTAGTGGAGCTAATTCTCAAAACCCGGTTGTTGGAACCTCAGGCATATACACACTAGTTGTGACTGATGCAGCTTCGGGGTGTAGTTCAACACAAACAATTTCAGTTGTTAACTCATCAATTGTAGCACAATATACGGCAGATGTGACTTCCGGCCAATCGCCTTTAAATGTTACGTTTACAAACACCAGCATAGGAGCCACAACATATTCTTGGTCGTTCGGTAATGGTGCAGGTTCAAGTCAAACAGACCCAAGTACAGTTTATAATGCACCGGGTAATTACACGGTGGTATTATTAGCTTCTAATGGAGCTTGTGCTGCCAGTCAAACTTTGGAGATTGTTGTAAAACCGGCATTAGGAATTATTCCTCAAATATTTACACCTAATGGCGATGGTCATAACGACACGTTTACAATTATGGGTTTATTAGAGTCATACCCTAATGCATCACTGCAAGTGTTTAACCGCTGGGGAAACATGGTGTATAGCTCTAAGCCATATCAAAATAATTGGAACGGAACATCAAATGTAAACGATGCTGTGGGTTCAGGCAAGCTACCTTCAGGAACGTATTTTTATATTTTATTATTGAATGACAAAGATAACCAAGTATTTAGAGGTTATATAGAATTACTGTATTAATAGTAAATTAAGGAATATAGAAGTATAGGGTTATAGAAAAGAAAGAACGAGTTGTTTCTTTTGTTTTCTAAAATATCTATTAGAGTATCCAAAAAAACTCTGTTATCTTTTCTTTCAGTTTAAGTTTAAAGAATTCATAAGTGAAAAATGAGTGAAATGTTTTTTTAAATTCTAACTCCAATTATTGTAATATCATCTACTTGTTCGGTATCTTTTTTCCAATTGGCAAAAGTAGTTTCTAAAATTTGTTTTTGTTCGTGCATGGGTAGCTGTGCGTTTTTTGCAAGCAACTCACGCAAATTTTTACTCATAAATTTTTTGTTATTCTCACCGCCAAACTGG
>JAFDYB010000003.1 GCA_018267655.1 Bacteroidota bacterium | reverse complement strand
TTGTTTGTATTTAAACTTTTTTCCTTTTTCACCACCAAATTGGTCGGCGTAGCCATCGGTGTATAAATACAGGGTTTCTCCTTTTTTTAGTTCGAGGGTGTGCAAAGCAAAGCTTTCTTTTCTTTCGCCTTGCCCTACGGGCATTTTATCTTTTGGTAACTCTGTAATTTGGTTATTAGAAATTAAAATAGGTTCGTTGTTGGCGGCGGCGTATTCTATTGTAATACTTTCTGTACTGCTTTGTAAATCGCTATTTTTTATTTTAATTAAAATTCCGTCAAAGCCATCTTTTTGACCTTCGGCGCTTATGCTATCAATTAAGCGTTGGCGAACGTAGTTAAAAATTTCGTTGGGCTTACTGATGCTTTTTTCTTTAATGGCTTCGCTTAAAAAACCAATGTTAAGTAAACTCATAAATGCACCGGGTACGCCATGCCCAGTACTATCGCAGCAAGCTAAATAAAAATAATTATTTTGTTGTGTTGCCCAATAAAAATCGCCACTCACAATATCTTTAGGTTGAAAATATATAAAATTATTTTTAATATTTGTATTTACAAATTCCTTATTAGCTAAAAGTGTATTTTGTATGCGCTTGGCGTAGTGGATGGAATCTAAAATTTCTTTTTGATGTTCTTCTACTTTTTGTTTTTGAGAAGCTATAATTCTGTTTATTTTTCTTTGTTTTTTCAGTCCTATAAATATAAATATTGAAAGAAGCCCAATTAAAATTGAAATTATAATAAAGAACCAAGATTTTGATTTTTGTTTTTGAAGATTACTTTCCTTTAATTGATTTTCTTTTTGCAAAATCACATTTTCCCTCTCTTTTTTATCGCTTTGATATTTTTCTTGCATTTCAGAAATTATTTTAGTATTCTCTGAATTATTTTTGAGTAGAATTAATGAATCGTATTTTGCTCTATAAAAATATGCAAACTTAAAATTAGTCTTAATTTCAGAAAGTTTAGAAAGATTATAGTATAAATTTGATAGTATTTCTATTTCAGTAGAGTATTCTTTATTATCATAGGCTAATTTTAGATATTTTTCGGCATTAGTGTAATCCTTTATTCCGCTATAAGCTTCAGCAATATTCATGTAAGCAATTAATAATCCTCTTTGATCGTTTTTATTTTTTTTTATTTCGATAGACTTTCCCAAATAAAATATTCCTTTTGAAAAAAGACTTTTATTTATGTAAGCTGTGGCTATATTTGTGTAAGCTACGTCAATTTTATTCTCAAGGTGTTCATGATGAGCAACATCTGTAATTAGGTTAAAATATTTTAAACAAGAATCAAGTAAGTTTAATTGTGCATATACTGAAATAATATTATTCAACGTTATTATCATATCTTCTTTAGAAGCTTGTTTTTGTTGAATTAAAAGAGCCTTTTTATACATCAATATCTCATCTTCCGACCTATTAATCTTACCATAAATAAGAGCTATATTTGAAATAGCTGCAGCGTATTCTTTTTCTTTACCAA
This sequence comes from Bacteroidota bacterium, assembly GCA_018267655.1. GTDB lineage: Bacteria > Bacteroidota > Bacteroidia > B-17B0 > Aurantibacillaceae > Aurantibacillus. Next base: position 862 of record JAFDYB010000003.1, on the reverse strand, counting down.
GGGAGTCGTAAAGAGTACTTGCTCTTTGAAAAAAAGAAAGCGCATTTTTAAACTCGTTTACTCGAAGGTAATACACGCCTAATCCTTGAAGAGAAGATGCTAAATAATTCATGTCTTTAGTTGATAGGCTCAATTCTTTTAAAATATTGTAATATTTGTAGGAGGAGTCTATTTTATTTTTATATCGGAAAAGATTTCCTAAAACGTTTATAAATAATTTTTCATTAGTGTTTTTTTTCCCTTTATATATTTTATAACAATAATACGCGATTTGAAAAGAGCTATCTGTTTTATCATCTTGATTATATATATAGCACAATAGAGCATTTGCTTTTGCAAAACCATACTCAAATTTTAATGATTCAGCTACTTTAATCGCTTTAAAGAGATTTTTTTTTGCACTATCAATGTCTTTGTATCTATAAAAAATCGCCTTTTGGATATATGAATGAACGGTTTGAGTATCAACTATTCCTTTTGTTTTTTTTAATAGTTTTTCGGGAACTTTGTTTTGCGCTAAAAATTGTGTTACAAAAAAAAGCAATAAAAAAGAAAAATATATTTTAGAATATTTCAAATTCATACTAAGGTAAAAATAATTTTTAAATTCTCAACCCAATCACACATACATCGTCAACCTGTTCTAAGTTTCCTTTCCAATTATTAAAAGTGGTAGAAAGTTTTTGTTCTTGTTCGTTCATTGGTAGTTGGTTTACTTGCAAAAGTAATTCGTTAAGTTGTTTGTATTTAAACTTTTTTCCTTTTTCACCACCAAATTGGTCGGCGTAGCCATCGGTGTATAAATACAGGGTTTCTCCTTTTTTTAGTTCGAGGGTGTGCAAAGCAAAGCTTTCTTTTCTTT
>JAFDYB010000039.1 GCA_018267655.1 Bacteroidota bacterium | reverse complement strand
GTTTACGGCACAAGTAACAGCAGCCCTGTTTTACAAAACGGCTATAGTGTATTAATTTTAAAATGGGATGGCACTTGTAACAGCAACAGTTTAGTATTAGGAGGCAGTGGCGGCAAATTACCTGCCGGCACTTATTTTTATATTGTAGAAAGCACCGATACCAAAGGCAATGCCAACAACTACAAACAATTTGCGGTAATTGTGAGGTAGCACTTCCAACGCCTTAAGGAGGTCGGGAGTGGGTTTATTAGATCGAAAGTAAAAACGAAAAGATGTTGTACAAAAAAGTCAGGGAGTTTTGCGCGCAAGCCAAAGGCGTTTCGCTGAGGGAGCGTTGGCGCTGTGCCCTTGTTAGTCCTTCCTTAAAAAGGTTTAAAAACTTACACACTTTTTTAGAGACTACCAAGTTTGAAAAAGGCACAGCACTTTTATACTGCATTTTTACACTTTTTGTCTAATTTTTTAAGTCTATCTACCATAAAAAGGGTATATTTGTCGCAAATTAGAATTAATCTAATTAAGAATAACATCATTTTATGATTACAGTTACCGAAAACGCTAAAAACCACGCCTTAAATTTAATTAAACAAGAAAATCGCCCGGAGCATACTTTTATCCGTGTTGGCGTTGATGGAGGAGGTTGCTCTGGTTTATCATACAAACTCGAATTTGATACCGATGTAAAAGAAGGCGATCAAATGTTTGAAGACAAAGGCATTAAAATAGTAGTTGATCGCAAAAGTTTTTTATACTTGGTTGGCACCGAATTAGAGTACACCGGCGGTTTAAACGGAAAGGGCTTTGTGTTCAATAACCCTAACGCCTCTCGCACTTGTGGCTGTGGCGAAAGTTTTTCGGTATAATTTATAAAATTGATAAAAAATTTATTTCGTTTTTAAACTATGAGCAACGAAATCATACAAGAACATATTAATAAAGATTACGAGTGGGGATTTATCACAAACGTTGAATCTGAAACATTTGCACCCGGACTAAACGAAAACGTTATCGGGGCACTTTCAAAAAAGAAAAATGAACCTGAGTGGATGCTTGAATTTCGCCTTAAAGCCTTTAGGCATTGGCAAACTCTCTCCCAACCTTCGCATTGGGCAAACTTTCCTTACCCAAAAGTTGATTTTCAGGCAACCAGTTACTATTCAGCGCCTAAAAAGAAACCCGAGTTAAAGAGTTTAGATGATGTTGATCCTGAAATTAGAAAAACATTTGAAAAGCTTGGCATATCGCTCGAAGAGCAAAAGCGTTTAAGTGGTGTTAAATCAAACATCGCTGTTGATGCAGTGTTTGATAGCGTTTCAGTAAAAACAACTTTTCGCGAAACCCTCTCTGAAAAAGGAATTATTTTTTGCTCATTCAGCGAAGCTATTCAAGAACACCCTGAACTAATAAAAAAATACATGGGCATGGTAGTTCCTTATACCGATAATTTTTATGCTGCGCTTAATGCTGCTGTTTTTAGCGATGGCTCATTTTGCTACATCCCTAAAGGCGTTCGTTGTCCAATGGAACTTTCAACGTATTTCCGCATAAATACAGGCGGCACAGGGCAGTTTGAGCGCACCTTAATTGTAGCTGACGAAAACAGTTATGTGAGTTACTTAGAAGGCTGTACCGCCCCACAACGCGACGAGAATCAATTGCACGCAGCCGTTGTTGAAATAATTGCCTACAAAAATGCCGAAGTAAAATACAGTACCGTTCAAAACTGGTATCCCGGCGATAAAAACGGAAAGGGTGGCGTTTATAACTTTGTTACCAAACGTGGCTTATGCATTGAAGATAACTCAAAAATAAGTTGGACACAAGTAGAAACAGGTTCGGCAATTACCTGGAAATACCCATCAGTAATACTAAAAGGCAACAATAGTGTGGGCGAATTTTATTCAGTAGCAGTAACAAATAATTACCAAGAAGCAGATACCGGAACAAAAATGATTCACATTGGTAAAAACACACGCTCAACAATTATTTCAAAAGGAATAAGTGCAGGCTTTAGCAACAACAGTTACCGCGGACTTGTACAAATGCGCAAAGGTGCAACAAATGCCCGCAATTTTAGTCAGTGCGACAGTTTGCTTATGGGCGACAAATGCGGCGCACATACTTTTCCTTACATTGAAATAAAAGATAAAACAGCCGTTGTTGAACACGAAGCAACCACCAGTAAAATTGGTGAAGATCAACTGTTTTATTGCAAACAACGCGGCATTGATACCGAAAAGGCAATTGCGCTAATTGTAAACGGTTACTGTAAAGAAATATTAAATAAACTTCCTATGGAGTTTGCGGTAGAAGCCCAAAAATTACTTGCTGTTAGTTTAGAAGGAAGTGTTGGATAAATAAAATAAATAATACATGATTACAATAAAAAATTTACACGCATCGGTTGAAGGAAAAGAAATTTTGCGTGGTATTAACTTAGAAGTTAAAGCCGGAGAAGTACATGCCATTATGGGACCTAATGGTTCCGGAAAATCAACCTTGTCAAACGTTTTGGCAGGGCGCGAAGATTATGAAGTAACTGCAGGCGAAGTGATTTTTAACGGCAAAAATTTATTAGAACTATCGCCGGAAGATAGAGCGCGCGAAGGATTATTTTTGGCTTTTCAATATCCGGTAGAAATTCCCGGAGTAAGTAATATTAATTTTTTAAAAACAGCGCTTAATGAAATTAGAGCCTACCACGGCAAAAACGAAATTACAGCCAAAGATTTTTTAGCCTTAGTAAAAGAAAAACAAAAACTGGTTGAGCTTGATGGAAAGTTGGCTAACCGAAGTGTAAACGAAGGCTTTAGCGGTGGCGAAAAAAAGAGAAATGAAATTTTTCAAATGGCAATGCTTGAGCCTACGCTTTCGATTTTAGATGAAACCGACAGTGGCTTAGATATTGACGCATTAAAAATAGTAGCAAATGGAGTTAACACATTAAAAAATAAAAACAATGCATACATTGTTATTACACACTACCAACGCTTGCTCGATTACATTGTACCCGATTTTGTACACATTTTATATAACGGAAAAATTGTACAAAGCGGCGGTAAAGAATTAGCGCTTGAATTAGAAGCAAAAGGCTACGACGAAATAAAGAAACAGTTTTAATACAACAAAAATGATTCTTGAAAAAACACAAACACATCAACGAGTAATAGAACAAATATCGGTTTTAAACGCTAAAGTTGATTTCATGAATGATACAGCATTGAGCAATGCGCTAACGTATCTTGAAGAAAAAGGCATTCCCAATAACAAAAATGAAGAATATAAATATTGTAATATTGACAGTATTTTAAAAACCGATTTTAAAAATATACAACAACAATTCAATACCGTTAGCACTATTAATAATCTACGCTTAAACGATTGTTTAACCTTAGTAGTAGTAAATGGTAACTTTTCAGAAAAGTTGAGTGATAAATTAGTTTTAAAAGGTGTAAAGCTATTCTCGTTTAATTCGCTTGAAAATTCCGGAAAGCAACTTTTAACAGCCGCTGCAAAATCTAATTCAGATTCTTTTATAGCCTTAAATACTGCATTTAGTGGAATAGGCTTTCACTTAAAAATTTTAAAAAACGAACAGACTCAAATACCCATTCAAATTTTGTATATCAATTCAGCTTCTGCTGAATCGTTTGTTAATCCAAGAAACATTATTGAGTTAGAAGAAAATTCATCAGCAACAATAATTGAGCATTACATAAATATAGGTACACATAAAGTGTTCACAAATTTTGTAAGTGAAAAATATTTGGCTCAAAATTCAAACTTAAAATCGTACACTTTACAAAACGAAACTTCTTTGGGCTACGGTGTATATACCAACCAAGTAAAGGTAAATAAACATGCCAATTATCAAAACACAACTGTTACTTTAAGTGGTCGTTTGGTTCGTAATAATCACCAAGTAATTTTAAGTGAAGATAATTGCGAAGCAAGTTTATTTGGTTTGTTTAAAACCAGCAACAATCAGCTGGTTGATAATCACACATTAATTGATCATCAAAAGCCAAACTGCCAAAGTAACGAGTTGTATAAAGGAATTATTGGCGACAAAAGCACAGGAGTTTTTAATGGGAAAATTTTTGTTAGAAAAGATGCACAAAAAACAAATGCGTATCAAAGCAGTAAAAATGTTTTATTAAGCGATGAAGGGTGCATTAACACAAAACCGCAATTAGAAATATTTGCAGATGATGTTAAGTGCAGTCATGGTACAAGTACCGGAAAAATTGATGAAAATGCATTGTTTTACTTAAATGCACGTGGCCTTGGTAAAGAAAGTGCAAAAAAATTATTATTGTCTGCTTTTGCCAACGAAGTGATTGATAAAATTGAAGTGGACAGTTTAAAAGAAATAATTGAGTCGCAAATAATTTAAAAAGGTGAATACAACTGAAAATATACGCGCCCAATTTCCAATACTCAATAAACAGATAAACAACAATGCTTTAGTTTACTTTGATAACGCTGCAACCGTTCAAAAACCAAAACAAGTTATAGAGGCTATTGAAAATTATTATTATAATTCAAATGCCAATATACACCGTGGTGTACATACATTAAGCAGAGTAGCTACTGAATTATTTGAACAATCGCGTAAAACAATAGCTTCATTTTTTAATGTAAAAAATTCGCAACAAATTATTTTTACAAGTGGCACTACAGATGGCTTAAATACACTTGTTCAAAGCCTTTCTAAATCAGTATTGCAAAAAAATTCCGAAATAATTTTATCTACTTACGAGCATCACTCCAATATATTACCGTGGCAATTGTGGGCACAACACAATAATGGTAAATTGAAAATAATTCCGTTAAAAGAAAATCATTCCTTAGATTTAGAAAAACTTGAACAACTTATAACTCCAAATACAAAAATCATCTCTATTGCTCATGTAAGTAATACTTTGGGACTTATTACAAATATTGAAAAAGTTAAAGAAATTGCAAAAAAATACAATTTAATTATTGTGTTAGATGGTGCTCAATCTGCACCACACATGAAAATTGATTTAGAAAATTTAGATGTAGATTTTTTTGTGTGTAGTGCCCATAAAATGTATGGACCAACCGGAATAGGCATTTTGTACATGAGTGAAAAATGGTTGCAAGAATTACCCGTTTCAAAAGTGGGTGGTGGTACAATAAAAACAGTTAGTTTTGAAAAAACAGAATACGAACAAGGTGCACTGCGTTTTGAGCCAGGTACACCAAATATTTCAGGAGCAATTGGCTTTGCAGAAGCCATTAAATTTACAAATATTGTAGGCATCACTTCTATTTACAAGCATGAGCTAGACTTGGTAAACTATGCACAAAAGCAGTTAAATGAACTTCCTGAGGTCATTCAATATGGCGTGTCAAAAGAAAAAGCAGGCGTTATTTCATTTAATGTGAAAAATCAACATCCTTTTGATGTAGGCTCTTTGCTCGATAAATATGGCATTGCTGTTCGTACGGGACATCATTGTACGCAACCACTTATGAAAGTTTTAAATACTCAGGGAACTATTAGAGCTAGTTTTGCAATATATAACACAAAACAAGAGCTTAATTATTTTATTGAAAAATTAAAAAAAGTAATTACAATGTTAAAGTAATTGAACATGAACATTGAAGAAATTGAAAAAGAAATAATAGAAGAATTTGAATTATTTGGCGATAACTGGGAGGAAAAGTACGAGCACATTATTGATATGGGTAAAAACTTACCTAAAATTGCCGATGAAAACAAAACTGATAAAAATATTATTACCGGCTGCCAAAGTCGCGTTTGGCTAAATACCGAGTTAAAAAATGGGAAAATGATTTTTACTGCCGATAGCGATGCAATTATAACTAAAGGAATGGTGGCTATAATAGTAAGAGTGTTTAATAACCAAACGCCTCAAGATATTAGTAATGCTCAACTTAACTTTATAAATGTTATAGGACTAAAGGAACATTTATCTCCAACAAGAGCCAATGGCTTGTTAAGCATGATTAGGCGAATGAAACAAGATGCAAAAAATTTAATGAATGGCAGCAATAATAATAACTGAAAATACTGAATTAATGCAGCGGGTAATTGAAGAAATTAAAACCTGTTACGACCCCGAAATTCCTGTTGATATATGGGAACTTGGCTTAATTTATGAGTTGCATCTCGATAAAGAAAATAATTTAAAAACCGTAATGACACTTACATCACCTAATTGCCCGGCTGCAGAAAGTTTACCCGCAGAAGTTGAAGGCAAACTTAAACTGCTACAAAATATTACCTCGTTTGAATTAAAACTTACTTTTGAGCCTCCTTGGGAAAAAGGTATGATGAGCGAAGTTGCTCAATTAGAACTAGGCTTTATGTAATCTTTTATTACTCAAAACAAATTTCTGTTTCATGCAAAATTTATACTTTTGATTTGTGTAACATAAAAAAACAACAATGAAAAATCACATATCTGTACACGGCATAAAATTATACGCTTACCACGGCTGTTTAACAGAAGAAGCAAAAATTGGAGGCAATTATATTGTTAATGTAGATATAGAAACTGATTTTAAGTCAGCGGCATTAAGCGATGAGCTTACCGACACAATAGATTATTGCGTTATATATGAAATATGTAAAAAAGAAATGGGTGTTAAAAGCAAGCTTATTGAACATGTAGGGCAACGAATTTTTAATACAATTAAATTAACCTTTTTAACAGTTAAAAAATTACGCGTTAAGGTAATAAAGCAACTCCCTCCTATGAATGGTAACGTTGACGAGGTTAGCATTACGATAGAAGATTAATTTTTTCAAAATCTGTTTACAGTTAAAACATAATATTATTTTTTGTACCTTAAACATTTATTTTGTTTAGGCAACTATTGCAAATATTATTTTTTAGCTTAACGTATTTTACATACGCTAAACATATTATTGGAGGAGAAATTATATACGATGATAAGGGTGGAGGAAATTATGCCATTACAGTAAAAATATATAGAGACCCGAGCGGCGGTGGCGCACAATTTGATGGGCTTGGCACGGGACCAGGAGCCATACCGGCAATATTAACTGTGTACAAAACAAATGGCGATTCATTATATGGAGCCTATAACATGGGAGTACCGGTTGTTTCAATTGTACCACCCAGCATAAACAACCCCTGTATTTATACACCACAAAGGCAGGTAGAATTAGGGGTTTATTCATTTAATTTAAATCTTCCAAAAGTTATAGGTGGATATTATTTAGTGTATCAACGTTGTTGCCGCAACAGTGGCATTATTAATATTGTAAACCCCGGAGACCAAGGCGCTTCATATTTTGCGTATATACCAGGTAAAGAAAAAGCACTAACCAACAGCTCGCCAAGATTTAAAAATTTACCTCCTATTTTTTTATGCAATGGTGTTTTTTTTAGCTTCGACCATTCGGCTTACGACCCTGATGGTGATAGTTTATCTTATTCAATGTGTAATGCATACGACGGCTTAGATCAGTGCTGTAGTGCGCTTCAAATGGCTGTTCCCGTAGGCTGCACAAGTCCACCTCCTGCATGCCCTAATGCAGCACCACCACAACCATACACACCAATAATTTATGGTCCGGGCTATTCGGCAAGTTATCCTATTAATTCTGCAAATCCTGCTATTAGCATTAACCCCACTACAGGTCTTTTCACACTTAAACCAAACTTAACCGGGCTTTTTCTGTTTACAATTTGCGTAAGTGAATACAGAAATGGGCTATTAATTGGCACTTATTTTCGCGATTTTCAAATAGAAGTATATTCTTGTGTCGTATCGGTAGCTGCTGCTATAAGTAGTTTTACACAACAGTGTGTTGGGCAAAACGTTCAGTTTAATAATTTAAGCGTTAATACAGCTTCAAACCAAACAAATTTTTGGGATTTTGGCGTTACAAGTTTGACAAACGATACTTCTATTTTAAAAAATCCTTTTTATGCATACCCAGATACAGGCACATACACAGTTACATTAATTGTTAATAAAGGGCAAATATGTACAGATACTACTAAAATAACAGTATATGCCTATCCACCAATGGACATTAATTATTCTTTGCCACCGGCACAGTGCCTTGTTACTAATAATTTTAGTTTTAGTGTACATGGTGTATATGCTCAGCAAGCTTCTTTTTCATGGAATTTTGGACCTTCGGCAAACCCCGTTACCTCTACATTATCGAGTCCTTCAAACATTGTTTTTAATTCCGGTGGCTATTTTCCGGTTTGGTTACACGGCAAACAATTTGCCTGCCGCGATTCGTTCCTCGATTCTATTTATGTTTATCCACGACCAAAAGCTATAATTAATAATTTGCCAAATTCATTATGCAACCCGGCCAAAGTATCTTTTTCAAATGGAAGCACCAGTACACTTCCTTTAACGTACTTTTGGCAGTTCAGTAATGGCGCAACTAGCACGCAGTTTCAGCCCACGCTAATTTTTACTCCTGCCGGAGTTTATGGCGTAACACTCACCGTTAAAACAAATAGTATTTGCATTGATTCAAATCAAATCTCTATAAAAAATTTAACGGTGTATCCAAATCCAAAAGCAGGATTTACCTATACCCCACAAGTTACAAGTATTTTTGACAACGAAGTAAGCGTATATAATACCGCAAGTAGCGATGTTGTTGGCTGGAGTTATAATTTTGGAGATAATTACACCACTAATTATCCTGACTTTATACATGCGTATCAAAACTATGGCACTTACACCATAACGCAAATAGTAAATAATCAATACATGTGTACAGATACACTTAAACAACTAATGATTGTATATCCTGAATTTAGACTTTGGGTTCCCAATTGTTTTACACCCGGCAAAGATAATCTTAACGATGTTTTTTTACCAATTGTTATAGGCGTAATTAATTATGAGTTAGATATATATGATAGATGGGGTGAGAAAATATTTTCAACAACAAGCACTAACGATGGCTGGAACGGAATGTATAAAGGCAGCTTATGTAAAGAAGATATTTATGTTTGGCGAATTGCATACACTAATGTTACCGATATGCAATATCAAGTTAAAACGGGGCATGTAACACTTTTAAAAAAGTAATTTTTCTAAAAGTTATCAATATAAATACTAGTAAAAATAATGTAGCATACGTTATTATTTTAAAATGCTCATAGTAATTATTAAAAACTCCTAGCAACAATTTTAAATTATAAATAAGAGCAATTATAAGCAGCAATGCAATTGCTTTTTTTGATTTAATGCTATATACAGAAAAGTAAAAACAAAGTGTAAGTGCAGGTAATGCAAATAAAAAAGCATAATGTTGTTGATGAGGAAATATAAGCGGAATCAGCAATAACAAAAAACTAAATTCAAAAGTGCATTTTAAAAACTCTGGTTTTTTAAAAATTGTTTTAAGGTTTAACAAATACACAAATAAAAACAGTAATATTACTCTTACAACAGTTATTATCACTGCTAATGTTTGAATTGAAACGTTAGCTATATTTCGCTTAATGGGTAGTGTATAAGTGTCACCAACGTTTTCTATAAATAGAGTACTTATCAATGTTGACAAGCCATGAAAGCTTCGCTCCTCAACATCTAAAACATGTTTTTGATGAGTTGGGTTAATTAAATTCCACCATGATTTTAAAAGAAAAACGGTATGATTAAACCCAATAAATATAATGGGCATAAAAAGCAATGCCGCATAAATCAAAATAGTAATAAAAAATGCCTTATAATAAGCTCTGTACAGCAAATAAGGCAAAATAACAATTGGTAAAATTTTTAAATTTATACCAATTGCTAATAGTAATGCACCAAGAATTGTTTTTTGTTTAAAAATTAAAACAAAGCCCATAATGCAGCACCACAATAGCAATAGTGTGATTTGCCCGTAATGTATATTGTCAGAAAAAAATCGTAATGAGGCAAACAGTACAAACAATATAAACCATTTTTTTTGAGTAGAACTAAGTTTTGAAACAAAAATTGATTTTTCTAATAATACAATTAAATGCATAAAAGCAAATAAATTTAGTGTTAACCAGATAAAATGAATTAGTTGATATGGTGCATATTTAAATATTGATAATAGTATTGCAAATAAAATCGAATAATAATAATGATAACCGTCAACATAGGTTTTTGTATAAATGTCAATTTTATTTTGAACATCAGATGCCGCTGACATGTATATATAAAAATCGTTGCGATTAAAGCTTTCAACAAAGCAAAAAACAAGCCCAAGTAACAACAATAAAAAAAACCAAAACTGTCTATTTATTTGTACTTTCAATTCAAATTAAAAAACATAAATTTAAAGTATTAAATCATTAGTTGCATATTTTTTTAATCAAGCTCAACATGTGAGCAGAATAAAAGTGTTTAAAAAATCTCTTTATATTTTACTATTAATAAAATGCTTGTATTGGTTAATTTATTACCAAACAATATTTGGGCCTGACTCCTACCTATACCTTCAAAGTAACAATATTGGTGTTATTAAAAATTTTGCCTTTATATTATACAATCACTTTACTCCACTGTTAGCATTAATTTTTATTATTAATCTTGCATTAATATGTTTACTTAGGTTAATAACAGCACAATTAAAAATTTTATTAGATATTGCTATTTGGTTTTTAACCATAAACATTCATTTTTTAAACTACCCTGCCTCAACCGGCGGAACTTACTTACTCAACATTTTTTTATTATTTAATACTTTCTTATTGGAAAAAAACACAAGTTCACAAACCAAAACAAATGAATGGTATAATTTTTTACATAATATTTCTTTTTTATGCCTTGTATTTCAAGTATGTTGGCTATATCTTGCTTCTTTTATAGCAAAACTCAATGATGCGTTTTGGATAAACGGAGACGCTGTTAATCAAATTTCGAGGGTGTATTTTTATAATAGTAACTTTTCGCCATCTTCATCTATTTTGAGTTTGCCCTTAACTTATATAACGCTTACCTATCAGGCATTGTTTTCAATTGTAGTATTTATTAAGCCTGTTAAAAATTATTTTTTAGCAATTGGTATAATAATGCATATTTATATTTTTTTTATAATGGGCATAACAGAATTTTCAATAACAATGATAGTTGCATATTTACTGTTTACAGATATTAAAAAAATTGTATTTTTGCGCTATGTTTACACAAGAACAATTAAAAGAATTAAGTGATCGCACGCACGCGTTAAGGGGGTTTCTTTGACTTCGATCGTAAAATGCATGATTTAGCTTTGCTCGAAGAAAAAACAATTGATCCAAATTTTTGGAACGACAGCAAAAAAGCAGAAAAAATTTTAAATGAAGTAAAACAGCTTAAAACGTGGACTAATTCATACAACGAGCTTACAAAGCAATTTGATGATTTGGGTACATTGTATGATTTTTATAAATCGGGCGATGCCACTGAAGAAGAAACCCAACTTGAGTTTAATAAAACGCTACTCCTACTCGAAAACATTGAATTTAAAAACATGCTGCGCGGAGAAGAAGATCATTTAAGTTGCGTTTTACAAATTAATTCAGGTGCCGGAGGAACTGAAAGTTGCGATTGGGCAGGCATGTTAACCCGAATGTACACCATGTGGGCTGAAAAACATAATTATAAAATTTCACAATTAGATTATAACGCCGGTGATGTTGCTGGCATTAAATCTGTTTCTATACAAATTGATGGTGAGTATGCTTATGGTTATCTAAAGTCCGAAAATGGCGTTCACAGATTAGTGCGCATTAGCCCTTTTGATGCCAATGCAAAGCGCCATACAAGTTTTGCATCGGTATATGTTTACCCCGTAGTGGACGATAGTATTGAAATAAATATTCATCCCAATGACATTGAAATGAGTACTGCGCGTAGCGGTGGTGCAGGAGGGCAAAATGTAAATAAAGTAGAAACAAAAGTGCAATTACTACACAAGCCTACCGGAATTGTTGTTGTTTGCCAAATTGAGCGCTCGCAATTAGCTAATCGCGAAAGAGCAATGCAAATGCTAAAATCGCAATTATATGAGCTAGAAATGCGTAAACGCAACGAAACAAAAAATGCTATTGAAGACGGTAAAATGAAAATTGAATGGGGCTCGCAAATTAGAAGTTATGTTTTACATCCATACAAAATGGTAAATGATGTTAGAACAGAATTGAAAATAACCGATGCAGAAGATGTTCTTAACGGAAATATTGATGAACTTATAAAAGCGTATTTAATGCAAACTGGCGGAAAGCAAACTAATAAACAAACTTCATTTTAATGCATCATCAAGTAAACGCAAAAAAACATTTAGGACAGCATTTTTTAAACGACCAAACAATTGCAAAAAAAATTGTTGATGCTTTACTGATTGAAGAAAATGGCAATACTATTATTGAAATTGGTCCCGGCACCGGAGTTTTAACTCAATACTTATTACAATCGCCTCAAAAATTTTTTGCACTTGATGTTGATATCGAGTCTATCGAATATCTCAAAAAAACGTTTCCTGAAAAAGCAAATGCTTTTATTTATAAAGATTTTTTAAAGACTGATTTATTAAACACTGAGCATGAAAAAATAAATATAATTGGGAATTTTCCATACAATATTTCCAGTCAAATTATGTTTAAAGTTTTAGAAAATAGAAATAAAATTGACATAGTTGTTGGCATGTTTCAAAAAGAAGTTGCTGAGCGAATTGCTGAAAAACCGGGCTCAAAAACTTATGGCATACTTAGCGTATTGTTACAAGCATTTTATACTATTGAATATTTATTTACTGTAAATGAGAATGTTTTTACACCTCCGCCAAAGGTTAAAAGTGGAGTTATAAAATTAAAACGTAACTCCGTTTTAAAATTAAATTGCGATGAAGCTTTATTTATTAAAGTGATAAAAACAGCCTTTAATCAACGGCGCAAAATGATTCGCAATAGTATTTTATCACTAATGAGTAGTAAAAATTATACGCATCACCTATTTAACAAACGTCCTGAACAACTTGGTGTACCTGAATTTATAGAGCTAACTAATTTTATTCAAAACAATTAGTTCTTTCACTTATAAACCAAAATATTAAATACAAAAGGCGAAATTCGTTTAATTTGCTCTGTGCGTTTTAAGTACTTAATATTTAACTTGCTATTTAAAAAATGTATATCAGTAATATTATTTTGACTTGCAAAATTTGTAATGGCGCTTGCAATATCGTTTGATTTAACAGCAAAACCCATTGCATCTGCATTAGCATTTTTACCTCTTATTAGGCCAATTAAGCGTCCTTGCTCATCAAACAAAGGCCCTCCACTATTTCCTTGATTTAAAGGAATTGAAATTTGATACAATGTAGTATCTACAAAATTATTATAGGCCCCGCTAAGCGATGATACAGAGCCTTCGCCATAAACAATTTCGTTGCGCGGATAACCTAATGTAAATACTTTTTCTCCGATCTCACAATGTCCTATTGCTAATGCAAAAGGAATATTTTGTTTAATTATAGAGGCTTCGGTTTTTAATAATGCCAAGTCAAGTTGTTTATTTGTGTAAACAATTTTTGCCATACTGCGCGGCGTTTGTGTGTTTTCAATAAATACACTGTCTGCACCTTCTACAATGTGAAGACTTGTTATAATATATCCATTTTTATTTAGCGCAAATGCACTGGCTTCTTGATTTGCTGGTGCATAGGTTTTTTGATTTTTGCTGTTATTTTTTGCAATCTGTTCAACAATTACGTCTTTTGAGTATTTTAAAACCATTACATCGCGCTTTAACTCTGAAAGCTCGTTTTTTTGTTCGGCGTGTGGCTTTAGTAAAAATGTCCATGCCCCAAACACAAGAATAGCAGTGGCTGCTGCAATAAATGCAGTGCGCATAAATCCTCCGCGTTTATTTTGTTGAAAATCAAGAGTTCGTAAATTATTAAATTCGCTCTGATGAATTTCTTCTAATTGTTTTTTTAATTTTTTACGAGTTTCTAAACTCACAATTGTTTCAATAAGCATTTTGTGCTCATAAAAAGCCTTTGAAAACTCGGCATCGTTGCTCAGTTTTAGTTTAAATTCCGCCTCTTCTTCTTTGCTAAGTTGCTTGTTAATATACTTATCAAATATGTCAATATTTATCATTTACTATTTATTATTCTTCTTTGTTTTTGGTATTAAAAAAATATTTCTTGAGCCTTTGCAAACATTTATATTTTTGGTTTTTGGCATTATCTGCATTCGTATATCCAAATTTTTCTGCAATTTCTTCCATACTTAATTTATTTACGTAAAAATCGCTAATTAGTGTTTGGCAAGGTTCGCCTAATTGTTTAATGCTTATAGCTAAGTGATTTAAATTTAATTCGTGCGCATCATTATTTGAAAACTCGTCTGTTAAATCGGGTAACTTTTCTTCTGCATTTTCTTTTAACAAAAACGTTTTTCCATTTTTTTGAAGATGCTTTAACCAAAGTCTTTTAGCTATTGCATATATATATGTTTGAAATGCACAAGTCAACTCAAAATTTTCTTTTTTCACATTTTCAAGCACAATTATTATTGTATCTTGATACACGTCTTTTGCTTCGTGCAAATCACCTCTATTGCTACTAATATGTTTAAGAACGGCCGGAAAATGTTTTTTATAAAAAGCACCGAGAACTTCCGCATCTCCCGTCTTTAAGCCTGCAATAAATTCTTTATCTGAATAGCTGATTTTTGCGTTCGACATAAAGGCTTTTTAATTCATTCTGTTTATATAGCAAAAGTAACCCTTTATTTGATTTTTTTTATATCCTTACAAAAAGGATATTTAATAAAAAAGGCCGTTTCAACCATGAAACAGCCTTATATTTAAATTTCAAAAGCGCTTATTTATGAGTTTTTTCGCTGCTAACTGTTAATTTTTTGCGACCACGAGACCTACGTGCTGCAATTACTCTACGGCCATTTGGAGTTGCCATACGCTCACGAAAACCATGTTTGTTTTTACGTTTGCGTTGCGAAGGTTGAAAAGTGCGTTTCATATTGTTGTTTTATTAATTCTATTAAAAAATTGGACTGCAAATGTATTACATTTTTGCTAATTCCCAAAAAAAAATTAAAATTTCTAAAAAAAGCACTTAAAAAAACGTTCTTAAATACAAAATAGCACATTTTTACCCTAATTTTGTGCCCTTACTATGGCAAAATCTCGACGCGGTGCCGGCCCGCAAAAATCTGAAGCAGAAGAATTACCCAAAGCCAAACTTAGTGCAGCTAATTTTAAAAAATCGCTTCGTTTATTTTCGTACATAAAAAAGCAAAAATGGAAATTTGCCCTAGGTATGTTTTTTTTAATTCTTTCAGCTTTAGTAGGTCTTTATTTCCCTATTAAATCAGGAGATTTGCTCGGTATTTTTGGCAATAATAACGTAGATAAAACTCAATTAAAAACCGAATTATTTAAACTTGGCGGCATTTTACTGAGCATACTTTTAGCGCAAAGCTTAATTAGTTTTTTTAGAGTATATATGTTTGCTCAAGTTACCGAAAATATTTTAGAGGGCATAAGAAACGATACTTACCAGCGCATTATTCGTATGCCCATGAGTTTTTTCTCAAAAAATCAAGTCTCAGAAATTAGTAGTCGCATTGCTACAGATGTAAATGTTATTTCAGATGCATTTACAATTAACATTGCAGAGTTTATTCGTCAAAGCATTGTAGGTATTGGAGGTTTAGTAATGATGGTAGTATATATTAATTGGGACGTAGCCAAATGGTTTTTATTTGTGATACCTCCTTTAACTATTGTAGCTATTTTATTTGCTAAAAAAATTAGAGGCTATTCAAAAAATTTTCAAGATAAAATTGCTGAAGCAAATGTAATTGTAGGGGAAAGTTTAACCGGTATTACTAATGTGAAAGTGTTCACCAATGAACATTTCGAAATTTCAAAATTCATGTCGAAAACAAAAGATATTAAAAATTTTGGTTTAAAATATGGGATTTTTAGAGGTACTTTTTTTGCCTTTATCATGACCTTTGTGTTTGGTTCAATATTTTTTCTTTTATTTAAAATGATTGAAGCAAAAATTGACGGAGTTATTGCTCCCGATGAGTTTGGAAAGTTTATGATGCTTTCGCTCTTTGTTGCCGCAAGTTTAGGTGGCTTACCTGAGCAAATTGCAAACATACAACGCGCCTTAGGTGCTACTGACCGAGTATTTGAACTCATTGATGGAGAAATTGAAGACATTGATTTAACAGTTAAAAACTCTCAAGCAAGTGGCGCAGGTAAACTTTCGTTTCAAAATGTATGTTTTAGCTACCCTACTCGTCCCGATTTTCAGGTACTTAAAAACATTTCATTTACTGCCCGTGCCGGGCAAACCATTGCACTTGTGGGTAGTAGCGGATCAGGAAAAACAACCATTGCTAATTTAATATTACGATTTTATTCACCAGATAAAGGAAGTATAAGTATTGACGATATTGACATAAAACAACTAAACCTTACAGAGCTGCGCAGCAAAATAGCAATGGTGCCGCAAGATGTAATTTTGTTTGCCGGAACAATTCGCGAAAATATTGCCTATGGTAAACCCTTTGCCACAAACCAAGAAATTGAAGAGGCCGCTAAAAAAGCAAACGCCTTAGACTTTATTAATTCTTTTCCTCAGCAAATGAACACTGTTGTGGGAGAAAGGGGCATTCAACTATCAGGCGGACAACGCCAACGCATAGCCATTGCAAGAGCAGTATTAAAAAACCCTTTATTACTTGTACTAGATGAAGCTACTAGTAGCCTAGACAGCGAAAGCGAAAAACTAGTTCAAGAAGCACTTGATAAATTGATGCTTGGGCGCACGAGCATTGTAATTGCACATCGTTTAGCAACCATACGCAAAGCCGATAAAATTATTGTATTGCAAAAAGGCGAAATAAGTGAAGAGGGGACACATGAAAGTTTAATGAAAAATGACAATGGTTTTTATCAAAAACTGAGCAAAATGCAATTTGAATTAAACTAAAAAATAAAGCAATTAATAAATTTAATACAAAGGGTAAGTTTCTTAAAATCTAAAATACTCGGTATTATATTTATAGTTACTCAAAAATCAATTAAGAATTATAAATGAATATTCTTAAGTCTCCAAAAAAATAATTTAAATAATTCATAAATTCATTGATTATCAAGAAAACAAAAATAGATCTCAACTATCCGAAAGTTATTATTTAAAAGTAGTAGAAAAAAACAAATCCAACTAAAGAGATGAGTCTTTTCTGCCGCAATAAAAACAACAAAAAGCCGGTAATTCGTCAAATAATTAATTTAACTCTGCGTCATCTTTTATCAAGGTCAATTAATCGGTATAAAGCCGATAAATACTACCATAAGTATAAAACATACGACCGATTGGTGACGCCTTTGTTCAGATAGCTTTGTAAATGCAGTGCTTTGGAGGATATTTCGGTAGGAATTGGGGTTAGCAAAATATTTATTGCTCTCAATCGTTAGCTAAAACTATACATTTTTAGTGCAAGCCTTTCAGGTTCTAAAAACTTTCAATGTCATTCCGAACCGAACTTGATTCGGAATCTTAGGATATGCCGAATCAAGCTCAGCATGGCAATCGTTATATTTTATCTCTTCAAAAAATTCCATTTTTTTCTTTCAACCCTTTAGTCCATAGGGGTTTAGTTTGATATAATAGGATTATTAACCAAAAAGTGTAACTTTTTTTAGAACGAAACACTTTTTAACCTGTTTAATTATTCGCTTTCGTATAATTTCTTTTTCAATAGTATTAATTAAAATTGAATTAGTTATGCTTTTAAAACAAATATTCTTTTTAAAATTTTTTTAATACAAAAAAATTTTTTTCTTTTGCACAAAATTTAGAGAGCCTATGTATTGGACATTAGAATTAGCAAGTTGGTTAGAAGATGCGCCTTGGCCTGCTACAAAAGATGAGTTAATTGATTTTGCAATGCGCACAGGTGCCCCTATGGAGGTAATTGAAAATCTTCAAGAAATAGAAGACGAAGGTGAAAGCTATGAAAACATCGAAGATATTTGGCCGGATTATCCTACTAAAGATGATTTCTTTTTTAATGAAGATGAATTTTAAATTACTTAAAATCAATCAATTAGGCTTTTAAAAAATACTTTTTTTTTACGTTTTTTTACTATCTTTAGCGTCCTTTAAAAAAAATCTATGATTAATTACATTTCAGGGCAGTTAAATACTTTAAATCCTGCATTTGCAGTAATTGACGTAAATGGTGTAGGTTATGGCGTTTTAATCTCTTTAAGCACCTATACTAAGCTACAAGGCTCACCATCACAAGCTAAATTGTTTATTGAAAGCGTTTATGTGCGTGACGATAATCCGCGTTATTTTGGTTTTTTTGACGAAGAAGAGCGCGAAATTTTTAGAAAATTAATCTCGGTAAGCGGAGTGGGTGGAAGCAGTGCTATACTTATGTTAAACAGCCTTAGCCCAGCCGAAATTGCTGGCGCTGTAAATACAGCTAATGTTACCTTACTCAAAAGCATAAAAGGCATTGGCGACAAAACAGCCCAGCGCATTGTTGTTGATCTTAAAGGGAAGCTAGGTAAGCACGAAGGGGGAATTTCACAGATTTTAACAACATCGTACAATAAAAATAAAGATGAGGCGTTAATGGCTTTGTTAACCTTAGGTTTTCCGAAAGTAGCCGCCGAAAAAGCGCTCGAAAAAACGATAAAACAGCAAGGTGTTAATACGGATAATGTAGAGAATTTAATAAAACAAACACTGAAAAATTTTTAACCTCGTTGAGACTTAACAGCCTTATAAACTTTGTATTAATAACCGGCACTACTGCTGCCTTAATGACTGTTATTTCAAAAAATGCCAATAACAAACCTATTAAAGAATCGGCTTTTAATCCACTATCTCACAATAAAACTAAAAGCTTAAATGCCATTCCTGCCAATAGTCCTAAAAGCGAACCGGTTAAACATAATTCAACATATAAAATTAATAAATTTTTAAGCAAAGCGGTTGCACCTAAAACCGACTCTGTTCTCAATAATAAGGAATTAATAGCCCCACCTTTAGTACTACCTGCCGATACTCCCGATACCGAAAAACCCGAAATGCAATATGATTTCAACGACAATTCAGGGCGTCCGCCACAATATGATCCAAACTCAAAACTATACCTTTCAAACCCATCAAATATAAAAACCGAAACCAATTATAATGCGCAAAGCGGGCAATACGATGTTAATCAAAAAATAGGTGATATGCAGTATCGCCCAAACACGTACATGAGTATGAAAGAGTACCGCGATTACATGTTTAAAAAACAAATGCGAGAGTACTGGCGCTCAAGAGTGGCTGCTGATGATATAAATAACAAACCACGTAAAGGCTTAATTCCTCCCATTAAAATTGAGAGCGAAATATTTGATCGAATTTTTGGAGGAAACACCGTTGATATTAAACCAACCGGAACAGCCGAATTAATTTTTGGGCTTAACCGTACTATTAACCTAAACCCAGCAATACCACAACGTCAGCAAAAAATCACCAATTTTGACTTCAATATGCGCATTCAATTGAATTTAATTGGGAAAATTGGCGACAAACTAAAAGTTACCACCAATTACAACACCGAAGCATCTTTTGATTGGGAAAATAAAATTAAGCTTGATTATACTGGTTACGAAGACGACATTATTAAAAAAATCGAAGCCGGAAATATTTCCCTGCCTTTAAACAGTACTTTAATAAGCGGTAGCCAAACACTATTTGGATTTAAAACACAAATGCAGTTTGGTAAATTAATGGCAACTGCAATTTTTTCTCAGCAACGAGGTAAAAAAACCGAAATAAACGTTCAAGGCGGGGCACAAACTCAAAACTTTGTTATTACTGCCGATAACTACGAAGCAAATAAACACTTTTTCTTATCACAATATTTTAGAGATAATTACGACAAATGGATGGGAACAATTCCTGTGGTAAACACGCCCATTGTAATTACCCGTGTTGAAGCTTATATCTTAAATATTAACGGTAATGCCGAGCAAGCTCGCCCGGTATTAGCTTTTCAAGACTTAGGAGAACGCTTATATCACGTGTCAACTACTATGACAAGTAGTATTACACCTATAAATTTTGCCATAGTTGACTCACTCACTATCCCAGATTCTATCCCTAGAAATGGTGCGAATAATTTATATTCTATCATTAGCCAATCAATTGCTTCCTCTCGTAACATTGTTACCTCAACTCAAAATTTATTGGGGGGAAGCTTTGCATCAAACGCTAATTACGCATCAGGAGGCTATATGAGCATGGCAAGTGATTTTAACTCAATGGCTAATGCGCGCAAATTAAACGCCAGTGAATTTACATTTAATCCAAGAATGGGATATATTTCATTAAATCAACAATTAACTAACGACCAAACTTTAGCAGTATCCTATCAATTTACATACAATGGTAAAACCTACCAAGTAGGTGAGTTTAGCGATCAAATTACTAATAACACCAGTTTATTAATTTGTAAACTACTTAAAAACTCTGTAGTAAGTGTTTATCAGCCGGTTTGGAGATTAATGATGAAAAACGTTTATGCTACCGGCGGCTATAATTTAAATCCACAAAATTTTCAACTCAATGTATTTTACAATAATATTGAAACAGGTGTAGATGTACCTTATTTACCATTTGGTGCAGTAAACGGCATTCAATTAATTAGGGTTTTAAATGCTGATAGAATTAGCGTTAATGGAGATAGAGGTTCAGACGGAGTTTATGACTTTATAAATAATTACACCATTAACCAAACAACCGGAAGGGTTTATTTACCAACCGTTGAACCTTTTGGTAGGAGTCTTGCCGCAAAATTTAGTTTAAATGATTTCCCAGAGGCTAATAAATATATTTTTACTGAATTATACGACTCAACAAAAACAGCCGCAACTTTTATACAAAGTAAAAATAGATACAAGCTAAAGGGTAGCTATACCGGAGCATCGGGCTCAGATATTTCGTTAAACGCTTTAAATATTCCTCAAGGGTCAGTGTTAGTTTCGGCTAATGGTGTGCCATTAGTTGAAAATAGTGATTACACGGTTGATTACACGCTTGGACGTGTAAAAATAATAAACGAAGGCATATTAAACTCAGGAGCACAAATTAAAGTAAGCCTCGAGAGCAATTCGTTATTTAACGTACAACAAAAAAGTTTAATGGGTACGAGGTTAGATTATAAAGTAGATCGCAACTTATCATTAGGAAGCACTTTATTGAGATATGCCGAAAGGCCTTTAACGCAAAAAGTAAGTTTTGGCGATGAGCCTGTAAGTAATTTAGTAATAGGTACAGATTTTAATTACAGCGCCGATGCGCCGTTTTTAACCCGTTTAGTTGACAAATTACCTTTTTATAGCACAAAAACCATGAGTACCATTAAGGCTCGTGGTGAGTTTGCAAAACTTTTTCCAGGTAATGCAAGCGCCATAAATACAAATGGAGGTAATTCATACATCGACGATTTTGAAGGTTCAATTTCTTTAATTGACATACGTAGCCCCAATGGTTGGTTTTTATCAGGAGTACCGCAAGGCTTGCCAAATTTATTTCCTGAAGGGGCGATTACTAACTCTATTACATCAGGTTTAAACAGAGCCCGCTTAAATTGGTACACCGTTGATCCTATTTTTACGCGAAACCAAGGCAGTGGCTCAACGCCTAATAACTACAATAACAATATATTTTCAAACAATATGTGGCGCCAGGTTTTTGAAACAGAATTATTTCCAGGAAAAACCCCGCCAAACGGGCAACAAGTTGTGTTACCTGTATTAGATTTAGGATTTTACCCAAGCCAAAGAGGACCTTAC
Organism: Bacteroidota bacterium; assembly: GCA_018267655.1. Lineage (GTDB taxonomy): Bacteria > Bacteroidota > Bacteroidia > B-17B0 > Aurantibacillaceae > Aurantibacillus. The sequence goes on along the minus strand of JAFDYB010000039.1, from coordinate 12,895 downwards.
AATTACGATGTTAACCCGGTAGCTGGCATTTCGAGCGGTATTGATGTAAATGGAAATTTACTTAACCCCCAGCGCCGCTGGGGAGGTATAATGCGCCGATTAGAAACGAATGATTTTCAAGCAGCAAATATTGAATACATTCAATTTTGGTTAATGGACCCTTACAATGTTGACTACAACCAAACAACCAACAGCAACTTTGATCCAACGCAACTCCCTAGCGGAGATATTTACTTTAACATCGGAAACATATCAGAAGATGTATTAAGAGACGGCCAAATGAGTTATGAAAATGGTTTACGGGGACAAAGCCAATACAGCAGTAATTTACCCGTAGATACAACTAATTTAGCCATTGTACCACTTATACCACCTACAGTTAATGCATTTTCTCAAGATAATGGCGATAGAACATATCAAGATGTTGGATATGACGGAATGAATAACACACAAGAAAATGCGAAATTTTCAAGTGTGATTAACGCATTAACATCTGGAGGCTTTAACATGAGCGCACCGGCAATAGCATCATTTTTAACCGACCCATCTTCAGATGACTACCACTTTTTTAGAGGCGACGATTACGATGGAAATAATTTATTAACTATTGATCGTTATGCCAAATACAACAATCCTGAAGGAAACTCCCCAACGCCAAGTCAATATCAATCGCAAAATGCAGCCGGATATCCAACGGCATCATCAACAATTCCTAATATCGAAGACGTTAACCGCGATAATACCTTAAATGAAATTGAAAATTACTATCAGTACCATGTAAAAATTTCGCCAAGCCAAGTTAATCCAAGCAATATTGGCCAAAACTTTTTAGTAAATGCTTTTGACGGAACCGCACAATTTGGTGGTATCAGCAAAACTGTAAAATGGTATCAATTTAAAATACCCATAACGCAATTTGAAACTGTAGTTGGCGATATACAAGGCTTTAACTCAATACGATTTATGCGCGTGTACATGACAGGGTTTAACCGCCCTGTTTTATTACGTTTAGCCCGCTTTGAATTAGTAAGAAGCGATTGGCGCACATACGAATTTGACTTGCGGCAACCGGGCGAATACATTGCCATTGACGACAATACAACTACCATTGATGTTAGCGCGGTTAACTTACAAGAAAACGGCACAAAAAAACCCATTAACTATGTTATGCCTCCCGGCATACAACAACAGCAAAACGTGCAAACCACTAACTTAGTGTTAATGAATGAACAATCGCTTCAATTACGAGTAAATAATTTAAAAAACGGAGATAGCAGAGCTATATTTAAAAATGTTGATTTAGATACACGTATGTATAATAACATTAAAATGAATGTACATGCCGAAAAACTTAATAATCAAAATTTAAACAACGGCGATTTAGTTTTATTTTTTAGAGTTGGAACAGATTACAATAATAATTACTACGAATATTCAGTGCCTTTACAACTCACATCACCCGGCACATACGACCCAAATAGTAATGACTCGCGCTACCAAGTATGGCCCGCAAAAAATGAAATTAATTTTAAATTTAGCGATATTACTAATTTAAAAAACAGCAGAAATACAACCTATGGCTATTTTAGTAATTTGAATAATTTTACACAACCCTACACAATGTCGTTGAATGGCTATTCACTTACGGTGCAGGGTAATCCTAATTTAGGCACCATAAAAAGTATTATGGTTGGTGTTCGAAACCCAAAAACACCAGATGGTTTAGCCCACAGCGTTGAAGTTTGGATAGATGAATTGCGTTTAACCGACTTCAATAATAAAGGTGGTTGGGCCGCAACAGGACAAGTGCAAGCCAATTTAGCCGACTTAGCGGTAGTTAATTTGGCAGGAACATACAGCACACCATTTTGGGGAGGAGTAGAGAAGAAAATAAACGATCGCAGTAAAGAAACTAATGCCACTTGGGACGTGGTAACATCTATCAATGCAGGTAAGTTTTTTCCGGCTTCGTTAAAAATAAATTTACCAATTTATTGGAATTTTGGCAGAACAAAAATAACACCTTTATTTAACCCTATTGATCCGGATGTACGCACAACTGATTTTGAAAACAATCCGGAAATAAGTCAAGCTAAAAAAACCGAAATTTTAAATCAAGTTATTGATTTTACAGAACGGAGAGGATTTAATATTTCTAATTTTAAAATTGAAGGACTAAAAAAGAAAGGCTCAAAACCAATGCCGTGGGATCTTAACAATATTGGCATAACATTAGCCTACAACGAAATATTTAAACGAAATGTAAACATTGAGTTTAACTCTATAAGAAGTTATAAAGGCAATATTATATACTCCTACGTTTTTGCTACTCCATACGCAATAAAACCTTTTAAAAATGCTAAACTCTTCGACAACAAATGGGGTGCAATAATAAAAGATTTTAACTTACAATTAATGCCTAATAGCTTTGGCGCAAGCATGAATTTAAACAGGCAATTTACTGACTTAAAAAACCGAGATATAACCTCTTTTTATGCCGGAGCAGTTGACTTTACAAACCCTATATTAATTAATAAAAATTTTATTATTACCCGCAATTATAACATGCGCTGGGATTTTAGTAAAGCTGTTAAGTGGACTTTTCAAGCAACAAATCAAGGCAGGGTTTTGGAACCCATAGGTTATACTGGAGTCGAACAAAAACATAATCGAGACTCGCTTTTACAAAACTTAATGAAAGGCGGAACAAATACAAATTACAATCAATCCAATATGATAGATGTAAATTTACCTTTAAATAAATTTCCATTACTTGAGTTTGTTACGGCAAATTATAAATACACCGGAACATTTACCTGGACTCGCAGGCCATTTGCAGCAGCGGACAGTATAGGCAATACAATTCAAAACACACATACACATAATTTTACCGGTAATTTTAATATGACCCAACTCTATAATAAAATACCTTACTTTAATAGAATAATGAGTGGCCAAAATAAAAAGCCCGACAGAAATATGCAAAACGCCATTGGGCTAAAAAAGAGCGATGCTAAAAAAAGTAAAGATACCTTAAACGATAAAACAAATAATTTTGACGATATACTTGAGTTTATTGCTAAAGGAATTATGATGGTAAAAACAGTAAACATTACTTACCAATTACAAGGAGGACAAGGGTTACCAAACTTCAAACCCAATTCTCAATTTATGGGAATTGATTTTACAAGAGGAGAGGCACCGGGGGTTTTATTTGCGTCTGGTTTTTACGATAAAGCAATTGTTCAACGCTCAATTTCAAACGATTGGTTATCGCATGTACCTAATCAAACCACTCCATACACCGAAGTTTATACAAAAAATTTAAGCTTCCGCTCAAGTATTGAACCACACACCAGTTTAAAAATAGATATTACCGGAAATTACACGCAATCAAAAAATTTAAGCGAATACATTATGTTCGATCCAACTACAAACACTTTTAGTACAAATGTAAGTAGAAACGAAACGGGTAATTTTTCAATGAGTGCATTTAATTATTTTCGCTCATTTTCAGATGCAGGAACAGGCGTTAACTCAACTTTATTTAGTGATTTTTTAACTGAAAGGCAAAACGTTGCCCGTCAACTTTCAGCAAGCAACTCTAAATTTTCACAAGGGTATCAGAACATACCCAACAACGGTTATTACGACGGTTACTCCCCCAACCAGCAAGATGTGCTATATGGCGCATTTTATAATACATACATGGGTCGTTCTATAAAAAATTATAGCACAACTAATTTATTTCCATCGTTACCAATGCCAAATTGGAATGTAAGCTGGGATGGTTTAGGCCGATTAAAAATCACTAAAAAATATTTTAAAAATATTATTATTCGTCATGGTTATCGAAGTACATACAATGTTGCAGGTTATTCAAATAATATTTTGTATAATCAAGATGGTGTAACACAAGACCAACGCATGCCGGTAACACAAAACACAGGAACTGTTGCAATGAACCCTAATTTTGTTCCGTATTATAACATAACAGCCGTTACACTACAAGAATCTTTTGCGCCGTTAATAAAATTTGACTTCCAATTTAATAAACCCGGTTGGACTTTAAATGTTGAAACTAAAAGAGACAAAACCACTAGTTTAAATATTACAGGCCCACAAATTATTGAAACTAAAGGACAAGAGTACATTGTTGGACTCGGGTATATGTATCCTAAACTAAAAATAAAAGGTTTAAAAATTATGGGTAAGCCATTAGAAAGCAACCTAAATGTGAAAATAGATTTTAGTTATCGACAAAATATTTCGGTAATACGGCGTATAAGCGATGGTATAAGCGTTCCAACAGGCGGAACAAATATATTTACACTACGCTCTGCAGCTGATTATATTTTAACACCAAACATAACCTTACGCGTTTTTTACGACTTAATACGCAACTATCCACAAACATCAGTATCATTTCCTACGGGTAGTGCTATGGGTGGCTTTAGTTTAAGAATAACATTTCAATAAGAGTTTTATAACTCTATCAGAGTTTAATCAAACTCAATATTTAATGATTTAAAAGTTTGAGTTATTTCTAAAAAACGTTCAAAAGGATTTTCAGACTCCCATATAAACGAGTTAAATGCAATACCATAAAGCCCCATGTTGAAAACCGGCTCAATACTTGACAAAGATGTTCCTCCTCTTGCTATTATTTTTTTTTTGGTTGACTTAATAAGCGCTTCAATACCCTCCTTGTAAAATCCATGATAAAAATTGCCGGTTAACGAATTAAACATGGTACCTAGTAAGTAGTAATTAAATGTTTGATTCTCGTTATCATAAGCGCTCTGCAATTTGCCATACGATTTGCTTTTTGAGATGTTTGAAAACTTTAACCTTAATTTAAATTTAAGCCACTTGTAGCGCCATTTATGTTCAAGATGTGTAGCGGTTAAATGAATGCCTTTTAAAGGAAAGACTAAACAAAGCTTATGGTGCGAATGAATTACAATGCGCTGATGAAAATGAATAGGAATTTCGCTAAGATATTCTTTCATTTGTTGCGTTGTGAATTTTGGTTTACGCAGGTGTAAAGTAGGTAATCCGGCTTCAAACATTTTAGTTACAATACTTGTTTCTGCCTCTATGTTTTTTGATGGAGTAATTACCAATAGTTTCATTGTATTTTTATTTTGCCAAAGCTAATGCTAATTTTTATTCGCCCGGTTTATTAAATTCATTTCGTTCAACATATTCAATTATTTTTCCTGCAATATCAACGCCTGTTGCTCCTTCAATTCCCTCTAGTCCGGGCGATGAGTTAACTTCCATTACTAGGGGGCCTCTATTGCTTCTTAATAAATCTACACCCGCAATTCCCAAACCTAATTTTTTTGCGGCCTTAATTGCAGTGGCTCTTTCCTCTGCTGAAAGTGTAACAAGTGTAGCAGAGCCTCCTCTATGTAAGTTACTTCTAAATTCACCTTCTTTTGCTTGACGTTTCATTGCGCCTACTATTTGTCCATCTACCACAAAAGCTCTAAAATCGGCTCCTTTTGCTTCGGCTATAAACTCTTGAACCAACATATTTGCTTCAAGTTTTAAAAAAGCCTCTACTACGCTAGTTGCCGCTTTATAATTTTCAGCTAAAATAACCCCAATACCTTGTGTACCTTCGAGTAACTTAACAACGCAAGGCGCACCACCAACGCTATCAATAACACTGTCTATATCTTTATCCTTTGGAGATGATGCAAATGCTGTTTTTGGGATTCCTAGTCCCGCCCGTGATAAAATTTGTAAACTTCTTAATTTGTCTCTTGACCTCACTAAGGCTTGCGATTCAACAGCTGTAAAAATTTTCATCATTTCAAATTGCCGCACCACTGCACTCCCATAAAAAGTAGCACTGGCACCAATTCTTGGTATTACGGCTTGCACATCGGTAATCTCTTTACCATTATAAAAAATATGTGGGCGACCTTTTTCTATAACCAACACACATTTCATGTGATCTAGCAAAAGCATTTCGTGCCCGCGTTGCTCTCCGGCTTCTAAAATTCGTTTTGTTGAATATAAATTTTTGTTGCGAGATAATACAGCTATTTTCATTTTGAAATTGTTTTAATGTATTTACTAAGTTTAATTCCTTTGGTATGAATATTATTTACATCTATTAAAAATTTTCCTTTTAAAGCTTTTCTTCCAATTAGCATAGGGTAACGCATTTTATCGCGGTTGGTAAGTGAAAGTGAGGCAATAATTTTTTTGTGTCCAATACAAATTAAAGTTTTAATAATATAACGTTCTTCATCTTCGCCAAAGGAGTTTTTTATTCGCTTTTTTTTGAAGATGTTGTATGAAAATTTTTTTGTTTCTGTAATGCCATTTATAGTTTCTAAAATTGTGAATTGCAATTGATGATGATTATTTTGTTTTTCAATCCAAATTGCATCGCAATGTAGCGCTGAGGTATATGCGCCGGTATCAATTTTTGCTTCAATATTATATAATTCGAGTTGGGGCAATTTTACAAATTCGCGACGACCAATTATACGAAGGTTATTTTGCATACATAAATTTATAAATAAAAACGATTAAGATTTACCTCGGGCATTAATTTTTCACCATTAATTATGTGCTTAGTTAAATGTTTTGCAAAATAAGGAGCAAGCATAACGCCTTTTGTTCCTAGTCCATTAAAGGCATAAATGTTTTTATAAACAGGATGTTGGCCTATAATTGGACGGCGATCAACACTTGATGGACGAACACCTGAAAGTTGTTTTGTTATTTTAAAATGAGTGTTTGATATAAGTGCTGCTTTTTTTAAAAGTTCGTGTTTAGCTTTTTCAGTTACGTGGTCTGTTAAGTCATCCCATTCATAAGTGGCGCCGCATATATATTTATTTGCTTCAAGGTTAAATAAAAAAGAGTTTTTTGTAATAATATAATTTTTAATGTCAATCGTTTCATTTTCTAGCTCTAGCAACTCACCTTTAGCAGGTTTTAGCATTGTTTTATTAAATAACGGATTACTTGTCATTAAATGCCCTTCGCAAAAAATAACAGCGCAATAACTATTATTTTTATATACTAAGTCATTTTCATTGATTATAATTTCATTATAGTCAAAAGTTTCGTTAGTTGTTACAGAAGCAAATTCGCTATGTGATAAAGTTAAAAAGCGTTCTAAGTTAATTCTTCCAGTTTCTTTAACTAAGCCGTAGGCCATTGGGTGTTGAATGTTTTTAAAACATAATTCTTCTGGCAAGATTAATTGATCGTGTAAATAGTTATTAAAATCGCTGGCCTTATTCCAAAACTTAATTTCATCGTTATTTGCAAGGGGTTTTAGTAAAGGTAATTCGTAATAATATTTAGCTGAATGTTTTTTTTCGCATAATTGGTAAAATAATTTCATCTCACTTAGCAGCACATCTGCCATCCAACTTTTTGTATATCGTTTAAATACTACGGGGTTCCATAAACCACCTGCAACCCACGAACTCTTGCTCAATTCTTTATTTGCAATTATTGAGAAAGAAATTTGATGCTGCTTTAAAGTATGCGCTAAAACAGTTCCGGCAAGGCCGTTACCAATAATTAAAAAATTATTTTTTTGCATATTTTAAAGGTCGAACATATTTGTTGATTGTTTTTTTAGGGCCGCGATAAGCACCTGAAAAGTATAAAATTAACTTTCCGCCAAACATAAATTGGCGTGTGCTATATGAAGTAAATAGCTCTAAGCCCGCACCAATATCATACTCAAGTTTATAAACATAGCTTGCGCAAGCATATATTAAAGGAGCTTCGTAAATTGCTCCCATTGTATAACCGGGGTTATTTGGGTCAGGCACGGCGTAAGCGCCTGTGCTATATCCGGCACCTACGTACGCCGCCATGTTATTTTTAACTTGCTCTTTTCTATACCCTACTCCTCCTTTTAATTCTATATCGCTGGTTCCTAAAAAATCACTACCGCTAATCATAAAGCTTGACTGAAAGTACAACTTTCGAATATGAAAATTAAAATCAACGTTAATCGTTTTTTGTATATCGTTTCTAAATGAAGAGTTGGCGTAACCTGCACCGAGTGTTAAATAATTATTATAAATACGATAGCGTTTATTGTTATAAATAATTTCTTCTTTTCTATAGTATGATTTTAGCCAAACGGTAGAGTCAAGTTGAGCCGATATTTCCGACGCAAAAAATAAAGCAATTATTAGACAGTTAACTTTTTTGATGTGTAAATATACTAGATTATAAGAACTCAAAAGTTGATTTTAATAGTTATTATTAGTAATTGCCAATACTTAACATAACCAATGTGCAGGCATTTATTATTTCGATGTTTTGAGATTTTAATTTTACTTCAAACTCAGGATTTTCAGTTCCCGGGTTAAAAATAACTCTTTTAGGGCTTAAGCTTATGATATAATTTTCCCATGTGGTTTGAATATTTTTATTAATATAAAGCGAAACTGTATTTACATTATTAATAATTGGTCGTTGGGTAATTATTTCTAAGTGATTTATAGAGCCATTTTTAACCCCTAAGGGATATACAGTGTGTCCATTTTCAGAAAGTTTTATGCAAGCTTTATAGCTATACCGTTCTTCATTGGGCGATGCTCCAATAACTACTGTAATTTTATTTTGTTTACTCAACATAATTTATGTCTTTACTAAATGTTTCTTCTAATTTATAACAAGCAAAAAAGGCTAACACAAAAACAAAGCATCCTATTATTATTATACTGTTTATTTTACTAAAATGCATTTGTAAGTTTATATGCGCCAAGCTCATCAAAGTAACGGAACCTCTTACAAAATTTGGTGCTGTAGTAGTTACGGTAGCTCTAATGTTTGTGCCAAAAAGTTCAGATGCACTGCTCATAAATACTGCCCAATAACCCGTTGCAAAGCCAATAAAAAAAATAACACAATAAAAAACTGCAATATTAACAGTAGAAAGAGCAAAATAAATAATTGATAAGGCGAGTGTTAAACTAATAAAAAGTAAAAGTACTTTTTTGCGAGATTTTAATTTTTGGCTTAAAAGTCCGCTAAACACATCGCCTATTGTAATGCCAATATAGGCTACCATTATTGGGATACGACCATCTTTAGGGCCGTTGTTCATGCCTAAAGCCTTTGTAGTTTCGGGTGCAAATTGCACTAAAAAATACATAACATACCAAACCGGTACGGCAATAAGTACAATATTTAAATATTTAAGTAAAATTTTTGGGTGAGAAAAAATATAAAAAAAATTTCCTTTTTTTGCATGTTCATTTTCTTTCATGGCACTATACATTCCGCTTTCAAAAACACCAATTCTTAAAAATAATAAAAGTAACCCCATTCCACCTCCAATAAAATAACTAGCTCGCCAATTATTAATTAAAAGAGTAGTAACACCGGCAACTACTGCCCCAAATAAACCAACTGAAGCAACAACGGTAGTGCCTATACCACGTTTTTCTTTTTGCATTGTTTCACTCACAAGTGTTATACCAGCACCAAGTTCACCTGCTAAACCAAAGCCAGAAACGAAGCGAAGCATAGCATACATCTCAGTGGTATTAATTAATCCATTAATAATATTTGCAACTGAGTATGTAATTATACTTCCAAATAATACAGATAATCTTCCTTTTTTATCTCCTAAAATTCCCCAAAAAATTCCTCCTAATATCATGCCAATCATTTGGTAACTTAATAACGATGAACCAACCTCATCTATTTTTTTTGAAAGCTCTTCGGCACTATAATTATATTGTGAAAACAAATCTTTTAAGCTTGCTACTCGCTCCATACCAAAGAGCACAAGATCGTATATGTCCACAAAATAGCCTAAAGCTGCAACTAATACAAGTTTATTAAGACCAAGTTCTGAACGTTTCATGTAACAATAATTATTGTTTTACTATTTTTTTTAAAAATACACCGTGTTGCGTATTTATTTTAGCAAAGTAAACCCCCGATTCAATTAAACTAAAATCAAACGATAAAAAATTTTGGGTAAACCCAACTGTAATTGGGTTAATTGCTTGGCCAAGCATATTATAAAAGCTAATTGTTTCTTTTGAATAGAAAGTTGTATTAAATAAATTGATGTACAAGTTATTTGAGAAGGGGTTTGGTGTAATTACAACATTAGCTTCGTTTAATAGCGTATTAATTGGGATACCTGTGGGTGGGTTTTCGGGTTGCATAAAGCAAACATTTGGTAAACCCCAACCAATACTATTATTGGGAGATATGCGATTTGAAGCAATACTTTTAAGCGTATCTAAAATATTTATATTATTTCTCAACCTATGCGCTTGCCAAAAGCAAGCAGCAGCACCTGCTAAAACAGGGGTTGCAAACGAGGTGCCATTACCGCCGCCAACTGTATTATTTCCATAACTTAACCATGTGGCAACGCCCCTTGCCACTAAATCGGGCTTTACTCTGCCGTCTTTTGTAGGACCAATTGAGCTAAAAGAAGCCACGTTTCCTGCCGAATCAACTGCACCAACGGTGCAAATACTATCCGCATCTGCGGGAACACTTATCCATGGCCAAGAAGACCCGTTACCATTGCCGGCAGCATTAAATACTAATATGCCTTTTCGTGCAGCCAAATTGGCGGCAATGCTTATTGGCGCTGTTCGTCCGTTTAAATCATTATAGGAGTGGTTATTATTGTTATTATCAAAAGTAGTATATCCAAGTGAGGTAGTAGTAATATCAACGCCAACGCTATCTGCAAATTCTGCGGCTCTAACCCAATTATATTCTTCACTTATGGTTTCGCTATTTACATCTTCTGATCTAAATAACCAATAATTAGCCATTGGTGCAGATCCCATTAACATACCTGGTTGTATCCCTGCAAGGCATGATAAAACAAAAGCTCCGTGCGAGTCTTGATTCCATAAATTAGTGCCACCTAATACAAAATCATAAGTTCCTAAAATAGCGCCTCTTGCAAATAAACTATCAAACGCATGGTTAATATTAGCATTAGCAAAGCCTGCATCCATAATGCCTATTGTCATACCCTGCCCTCTATAGCCCTGATTATGAAGGCAAGGTAAATTTAATTGTTGATTTTGCCAATACGACCCGCCGTATGAATACGATGTAATAGCTTGAACCATTTCGGTTTTAGATGAAGCGCTTAGCTTTTCTTGAGGTGTATAGTTTTTGTTTTCGCTAATAATTTTAGGATATATGCCATTACTGTTTTTTACAAAAGATAAACTTGCAATAGTTGCAGCAACACTTGAGTTATAAGTGGCAATTACAGCGCCATTAAGCCACTTTGAAGCGTAACGCAGTGTTACAGTAGGTACGGCTTGTAATTGCGTTAAATAAGATGGATTAACGGGTAAATCTGTACTGTCCATTGTAATACCATAATTGCTCCGGCGCTGAATTGATTTTGGGGTAAGGTATGCAGAGGGGTTACTTAAACTATAAGGTGTACCGCTTTTTGATTTAAAGGCAACCCAAATTTTATATAACTGCTGCGCGTTAATTGAGTTTATTAAACAAAGTAACAGTAAGCAGGGGAGTATTATTTTTTTATTCATAGCCATAAGCAATAATTTGTTGTGTGTAAGTGATGCCCGATTGAATGCGCTGCTCAACCGGTACACCTGCCACTACATTATTTGACTGCAAGTTAGAAATTGTTTTATACACAAGTCCAACGCCGCGAGCATATTTTTCAAAATAATTTTGGTATGAAATTGCTGTTCTAAAATTATATTGATTAACGCACAAAACATTTGTTAACGACACATTATTGATTGCCTCTTGTTGATTAATGTATTTGTAGCTATAATCCCATTCACCAATTGTGTTTAAGACGTTTCCATTCCATGTAGCATTTTGAGTTACAGGAAAAATAAGTTTCATAAATAGTTTATCGCGCTCTAAAAGTACTATTGACTTTGCGCTTGGCGTAATGCGCCATACCTCTTTAATTGACCAAGGTATGCTATCATATATTTTTATAGGATTGTACATTTTTATATAACGCATAAGGCGTATTTGCGTGTTCCCAATATTGTCAGTATAAGAATCTGAAACTACTTCTTTTATTAAATACTTATAATACACAGTATCAGCAGGAATTTGATTGTAAACCACACTGTCTATCTGATAAACAACATATTTTCCTTGCTTTGTAGGGTAGTAATCGTAGCCCATATCAACAGATTGTGGCGATTTTTTGGCACACGAAAATACAATAAATACAAACCCTGCAAATAATATAGTTGCCTTTGAGAACATTATTTAAAGATAATAAAATTTATTTGACAAGCCGTTTTTATTTTATTCCTCTTTAATACTTAGCAGCCATTCTTCGGCTTTCTCCTTTTCTGTAAATAACCGAATGGGCCATTTACTTCTAATTAATTTAACAAGAAAGTTTCCTAAAAGACGTTGTGCTAATGATTGAATTACTAAAGCATCGGCTGCTGTAAATGGTAACGAAGCATCAGAACTAAAATATTGAATAGCCTCCATTTTGGCAGAACAATGTTTTCCTATAATGTATAAATTTTTGCACTTTTTCCCCTCCCCAAAGGTCTCTAAAATATCAATTAATTCAACAGCGTCGGCATACGAAAATTCAATATCATCATATATATCAAACTGCAGAATACCATCGCTACGCAACGAAATTGTAAAATTGCTGTGTTTTTCTGATTTTATAACCGTAACATCATTAATTTTGTTATTTGGGATGTTTTTCATGTAAAGTAAAGCAAATCTCGCAAAGGTAAAACCTTTGTTTAATTACGATTGAATATCCGTAATTACTCATAATTTCTTATATTTGTTTCAAAATCAATCAGATGAATTTATTTTCTTTTACAGCCAATTTTAGCAGCGAAGATAGTTGCCGCATTCACTTTAAATCGGAGCG
>JAFDYB010000038.1 GCA_018267655.1 Bacteroidota bacterium | reverse complement strand
CAGTATTAATATCGAACAATTACCCACCGGAATTTATATTTTAAAAACAAACAATGCTACCTATAAATTTTATAAACCTTAAAAAATAAAACAATGAAAATAAATAATATTTTATTAATGTTTATTTTAATAACAAGTAGTTTTTATGGGCAAATGGTTTGGATTCAAAAAGCTAACTTCCCTGGTGCACCTCGTGCTTATGCAGTAGCAGCTAGCGTAAACAACATGGGTTATGCAGGCTTAGGTTGGGTAAGTGGCTCAAGTGGCGGTTTTAGGGACTGGTATCAGTACAATCCTACAAGCGACACTTGGGTACAAAAAGCAAGTTTCCCAGGTAATAATAATATTAGTTCTGGTTGTTTTGTAGCAAATAATAAAATCTTTATTGCTTGTGGTAATGATAGCTCTTTTACGCCACTACCTGACTTATGGGAATACGACCCAATTGCAAATGTATGGACTCAAAAAGCAAGCTTACCTGCTGTGGGCCGCTACGGACTGGGATCTTTTAGCGCAAATGATAGTGGATTTGTTAGTTGCGGTTGGAGTGCTGTAAATACTTGGTTGCGCGATTTGTGGCAATACAATGCACTAACAGATAAGTGGACACAAAAAGCTAATTTACCTGCTCCTGCTAGATGTGGTCCTGCAGGTATATCTGCGATTACAACTGGTTATTTAGCCTGTGGGGAAGACAGTGTAAGTGGGCAAAATCAGCAATTATGGCAATATTTTCCAGCACAAAATAAATGGGCACAAAAAAATAATTTAACAGGCAACCCTCGTTTTGCTGCAAATGGAGTTTTTGCAGTAAGTAAAATATATGTGGGTACAGGACAAGAAGCTAATGGCAATGTTTTAAATGATTTTTGGCAATATGACACAATTGGAAATTCTTGTACACAATTAAATAATTATTTAGGAGGATCAAGGACTGTTGCCAGCAGCTTTGTAGCAAATGGAATTATGTATGTGCTATTTGGCTATGACAATTCAAACGTATTTCATAACGATATGTATATGCTAACAACTGCCACTGATTTAAAAGAAAATGAAAATAATTGTATTAACAAGCAAAATGCTGTATGTTACAAAAATAATATACTTTTTATAGATTGCATTGCCTCTGGATTATACTGTATTTACAACACATTTGGGCAAGCTATAATGCAGGGAAATTTTGAAGAAAACAGTATTAATATCGAACAATTACCCATCGGAATTTATATTTTAAAAACAAATAATAATATTTATAAATTTTATAAACCTTAAAAAATAAAATAATGAAAATAAAAATTACAATTAGCATCTTTGCCTTTTGCTATTATATGCAAGCACAGAATGCATGGAAGGTAAATGGCAATAACCTAAGTAGTGGCGATTATATAGGGAGTAGCAATGCCCGCCCTTTAATTTTTAAAACCAATAATATTGAGAGAGCAAGGTTCAATACCGATGGTGGCTTAAACATAAGCGGCAGTTTAAAAGCCGACAGCACCACCATTAATAATTTTTT
>JAFDYB010000037.1 GCA_018267655.1 Bacteroidota bacterium | reverse complement strand
TGAATGGTAAAAAAATCCTTTTGGTGGATTATACTAACTATAATACAAAAAGTATAACATTAATGTTTTGATTTTCAATAACATTTTTTTTTGAAAATCGCAGCTTATATCATAAATTTAAGCGTTAGGCGTAATGCTATGACGACAGTGCATTGTTAAAAACTTTCGGACAGAATGAATGAAAAAAAGAGTATCATAACTTACATTTGACAGATGAAAAATATAGTTGAAGAACCAGTAGAAACATACAACCAAATCGGACTTGGTATTGGCAACTATGTTGACACAAGACGACTTTATCCAATATTAAAGTGGGCTGGTGGAAAAGAACAAGAACTAAAATATATCATCCCGAATTTACCGAGTAAATTCAAAGACTACTACGAGCCTTTTGTAGGTGGTGGTGCCGTATATACAGCAGTTCAAGCTGACAATTATTTCATTAATGACAAATCAGACGAATTAATAAATTTATATCGTAGCATAACTAATGGCGACAGAAGAACATTTTTTAAAGCCGTTGACGAAATAATTCATAACTGGGACTTACTGACAAAAGTTATTCAAGACAATTCAAAGTTTTTTATAACTACCTACAAACGGTATTCGCAAGACAAAATTGACGAAACAAAACTAAAGGACATCTTATTTGAATTTATCCTAAAAAACTCGGAACAGTTCAACGGAATGTTTTCAGTTATATTCAACTTCAATATTGAAAACTTCATCAAAGAAATCAAGATAAATCTTGTAAGGAAAAGTAAAAGAATGAAAGAATTGGAGCAAATTAAAAATTTGCTTCCTGACAATGAAATTCTAGACAATATTGAAACAGCTTTAAAAAGTGCATTTTATATGCACTTTAGACATCTTTATAACAACTCAACTAAATACAAACTAAATTCTGCTTTCAAATCAGCAATATTTCTATTCATAAGAAACTTTGCATATAGTGGAATGTTCCGTTACAATTCAAGTGGCGACTTCAATGTTCCCTATGGGGGCATTGCTTACAACCGCAAAAATTTTCTAAAGAAAGTTGACTATTTAAGAACTAAAGAATTAAAATCTCTTTTAGACCAAACGACTATTGAAAATCTTGACTTTGAAGATTTTTTCAATTTGCACAAACCAACGAAAAATGATTTTGTTTTTCTTGACCCACCATACGACAGCGAATTTAGCACCTATGCAAAAAATGAATTTACAAAAGACGACCAAGCAAGACTTGCAAATTATTTAATTAATCACTGCAAAGCAAAATGGATGATGATAATTAAAAACACAGACTTTATTTTCAACCTTTATAACAATAACAATCTTAATATAAGGTCATTTGACAAAACTTACCTCGTTAGTTTTATGAATCGTAATGACAAAAATGTAGAACACCTTTTAATTACAAATTATTAATATGGCAAAAAGAATTACAGAAACGGAATTAATACTGCCATCATTGTATTTGATGAGCTTAAACGGTGGGCGAATTACAACTTCAGAGCTAATTCAAAAATTGCGTGACATAATGAAACCTACTGGAGAAGATTTGCAGATTTTATCTGGTCGTGCTGACGATAAATTTTCTCAAAAAGTTAGAAACTTAAAAGCACACAGCACATTTGAACGATTCGGTTATGCAGAATACAAAGGTGGACCAAGAGATGGTTATGTTGAAATCACAAAAGACGGCAAACTACATTTAAAAGAAAATCAAGACATTTTAAAATACCTTTTAATAAACGATTTTACTTATACTGACTTAACAGAAAACCTTCGTAAAGTAGAGCAGAATCAGAACAAGAAAAAAATAGAAACATTTGACGAAAATGTAATCATACAAGAAGGAACAAAAAGACTTGCTGAAGTTGCAGTTTATGAACGTTCATCAACTTTGAGAAACTATGCAATTCAGTTTTTCACAAAAGACGACAGAATAAGTTGCAACTGTTGCACATTTAACTTTGGCGACTTTTACGGACAAGAAATTGGTAAAGGCTTTATTGAAATTCATCACACAAAACCAATATTCAAATACGAAGACGATGACCTTGAAAACACTTTAAAACAAGCTGTAAAAAATTTGACACCTGTTTGTTCTAACTGCCACAGAATGATTCACAGAAACTGGAAAAAACCAATAGAAATTCAAGTTTTAATTGACAGTATTAATGCAAACGGAGTATTCAAACGACCATAGAAAAAAGCACATACGCCTAACAGCGGTTTGGCGTAATGGCGGGTGCAGTGCTTCGTATGACAGTTTTGTGGTAGGTTCAGGTGCAGTTCTTCGATTGAACTTTAGTGCTAAAAATCCGCCACTACGCCAAGCCGCAAAACGTTGCAAGCAATACGGCAATCAGTCTTCAATTCACAGCGTTAGACAGAAACCATTTATCAAATCATAGGTTGACTTGAAGAAAAGTCCACATCAGCTTGACGTTCTTTGTTCAGCTTTTG
>JAFDYB010000036.1 GCA_018267655.1 Bacteroidota bacterium | reverse complement strand
ACCGCCAAAAACTCTCATTGTCTAAATATTTTGTCAAAGGTACGAATTTTATTCGTAGAACGTCAGTCAATAGTCGTCGAGTATTTGTCTACCGAAATGTCTGTCCGCCCCCATGAGTGGTAACGGTTTGCGGCTACTTGCAGTTTTTTGCTATGTCAAGTTACGCATTTGAGCGTTAACACGCAAAAAATTGCAAGTAGGTGCTGTTATAAGTAGTGCGCCCTACACAGTTTGTCGTCCACTGTATAAAGGAACGAAAGTATTTTGTTAATGTCAAGGTTTTTTTAGAAATGATTTGTCGGTGTGATTTGAAGTGTCTGCCGAGATGTACTTGCGATGGACGGTTTTTAGTTTTTTTGTGTGTCGGCAAGCTACACACAGGTCGATACACACAGGCGGGGGGCAAATTTACAAGCTTATTTTGCGCACAAAAACATATAATACCATTGAAAGGTACGCAAAATGGGCTTGTAAATGTGCGAGGGCTTAAGTATTGGTTAGTAGATTGGGTTTACTGTGCAGTAGATTGTTAAAATTGTCTAAAATGATTGATGAACTGGGATATAGAGAGCATTTACTTTGCAATAGATTGTTAAAATTGTCCGCTAGGGTTGTTAAACCGTCTAATAGATTGGGTTTACCTTACTATAGATTGTTAAAATTGACTAAGAGGGTTGGCATACTGTGCTATAGATTGCATTTATCTACCACTAAAGGCAATTTACCGTGTAATAGATTGAACGTACTGTGAAATAGTGCTTAGTTATTTACAAATTTTGCTTTAGTAGTACAAAACTATTTCGATTTCTTTTTAGGGATTACTCGAGTAAATTTAAAGGTAAGGGCTGTTTTGTATTGCTGACTTGTTGCACCGAAAACGCTTTTTATGTATTCTTTTGATTGTTTTACTAAATCTAAAAAGCCTGTGCCTGGTGCGTAAAAGAATGTGTTACGGTCGAGACGAGCGGCTTTTAAATCGGACTTGGCTTGTTCGGCTGCTACGTTTAGGTTTTTTAGTGTTATTAAATAGGCTTGTAAGGATGCTATTTGCAGGTTTACTTCGTTTGGTAGATAGCTTGGTACGGTTTGTAGTATTAAAATCATTTTTTCTAAATGTTCTAATTTTTGGTCGAAGCTTTGTTGTGAGTTTGATTTACTTGGTGTTACAGGTAGGGTACTTGGGTTTGAAGGGTCGATAGCGATTTTGCCTTTATCGTTTTGATTGGTTTTTGCGTTATCGTAACCGTGCATTTTTGATACTTGGTAGGCAAAATCATCGATAGTAAGTTGTGAGGGATTAAAACTTTTTAAGGCACCGAAAATTTGTGTTGAGAAAGCGGGAAGGTCTTTAAATGGTTTTTCGCGCAGGTTGGTGGCATCTTTCCAACCTTCGGTTTTTGTGTTTACATTGGTTTGTTTTGTAGCACCAGTAGTTTGGCTTGTGGTAAGCGAGGGTAGTGTAATAGCTATACTTGATGGATTGTAGGCTGTGCCAAGTGTGGTAAGGAATTGGTTGTATTTAAAAAATGTGGCTACGTTTTTTGGGTGACCTGTTTCGTAATAGGCTGGCATAGGTTTAAGTTTTTGAATGAATGATTTTTTAATTTGTAAAATAAAGGTAATTTATTTTTTTTATAAAACGAAATTTTTAGAGAATTATTGCGTTAGGGATTGTAGCGAAAATACTTTTTGCCTGCCTCTTTGCAAAAAGATTGTAGCGGAAAGCCCGCCCGAACGCCCAAATAACATTATTTTAAGAGCGTTACATTACCTTTAAAGGTATAGGTTTTGGTATTATTTAAGTTTAATTGAATGATATAAAAATATACACCATCGTCGGCAACGGAATTATTTGTCTGGTTTATACCGTTCCAACCTATTAAAGCATTGTTTGTTTGAAAAATTTGTGTACCCCAACGGTTGAAGATAAGCATTGATGAGGTTGATATGCTTTGACCTTTTATAAAAAAATTATCGTTTGCACCGTCGTTATTTGGCGTAAAAATATTTGGTATGTTGTTTTGCCCGATGTCGTCTATTATTATTGTTCCGTTAATTGTATCGGCGCAACCGAATGTATTTGTTGTTATTAATGAGTATTGATATTGCCCTGCATTGGGATAAAAATAATTATTGAGTGTTTGCGTGGATGTTGCACCATTGCCGTAATTAAAATAGGTTGTATGATTGGTAAGAGTACTATCGATAAAAGTTATTTGTGAATTTAAAATGTTTGTTTGCAATGGCGAAACGATTGCGATTGCTTTGGGCTTTGGGTTTACTTTAATGTAGTTTATTTTTGAAACGGTATCGGTACAATTATTACTGTCGGTTACAACAATGTTATAAGAATAAAGCCCTGAATTATTAAAGGTATAAATTACGCTATCGGTAGTAAATGTATTTGAACTGACCGACCACAACACCTGCAAGGGGTGGGTGGGTGGGGGTTTTTGTTTTAGTTTTATTGTTAATGGTGCGCAACCAATTGTGTCGCTAATAATTGGGTTGGCTGTGGGGTTGGGATTTATTATAACAACAGCTTGTGCAATTTTTGTACAGCCGTTTTCTTTTACAATGTAGCGTATTAAATGATTGCCTAGGCTTGTGAAATGAATGTTAGTTGGATTTTGTAAGGTTGATGTTGTAACGCTTGGGCTATCGTAAAACCACCAAAAGAATGTGGGGTTATTGCCCCAAATGCCTGTTGGCGTGAAGTTGAAAGAATTGTTTTTTTGGCATTGTTGCTGAATTGTGTTTATCCAATTTAATTGAAGTTTTGGAAAAACGTGTATTGTATCTTTTAATGTGTCGGAACAAATGCCATTATAGGCAATTAATGTAATTGGGTAGTTACCATAATTTGTGTAACTGTATGTTGGGCTACTGATAGTGCTTGTGTCGAGGGTTGTGGTTGGGTCGCCAAAGTTCCAAAAATAATTTGTTGAGTTGTAACTTGAATTGTTGAATGTGAGATTTTTTTCGTTACAGTCTAATTCGGATTTATTAATCATTGGAACTGGGTTAGTAAAACTAACGGTTGCTTTTAAAGTATCTATACAACCGAATTGATTTATAATAACTGAAATATGTTTTGTGGTGTCGGTTGTAAAATGTGCTGTTGTTGGATTGGTATTTGTATTAGGGGAATTACTACTTTGTGTAAAGTGCCAGTTAAAGTTTGCGGAAGGGTCGAAAGAACCGCCAACGTTAAAATTAAAGTTATTGTTTTTAAAACAACTGCTATAAGTTGTTTGTAGGGTTGGTTGTAATAAAGGGTGTACGTTAATTATTTTTTTAGTACTGTCTTTACAAAAGCCATAAGCGGTATTAAATACGGTTAGTGAAACAGTGTAAGTGCCATAACTTGGGTAGGTGTAAGTTGGGGTTTGAAGATTGGAAGTGTCGGCAACGGTAGTAAGGTCGCCAAAATTCCAATGGAAGGCGTTTGCATTTGTGCTACCATTTTGAAATGGAATAGTTAAGCCCTCGCATAAATTTGATGCTGTGGGTATGCTTGATGTAAGGTAGCAATTAACGATGTTAAATTGCAATTCTAAACGGTTGGTGTTTATTAATTGGTTATTGCGGTATTCTTCGACACATACACCAATAGCAAACTGCCCTAACATACTTGGTTTAAATTTTAATTGCCCTGTGTTTTGGTTTAGGGAAATGCCTCCACTGTTTGGGATTGGGTTTGTGGCTGTGAAAGTGGATGACCAGTTAACTGGCAGGTATGGTGGGGGGCTTGCGGGATTTAGAGTTAGATTAGTACCCGGACTACCAATAAGCGGGGAACATAAATTATATTTTAATAAATCGCCGTCGGCATCGGTTGAAGCAAAGGAGTATTTAAAGGTATCGTTTACACAAACAAAAATTGGTGGAGTATTTATAAAATTTGGAGTGTTGTTTATTTGAGGGGGTACATCGGTTGTTAAAGTAATGATATCACTTGTTGCTGAAATAATATTTGTAATGCCTAAATTTCTGCAACAGCGTTGATATGATATTGTATAGCCTGCTGTGTTTGGATTTAATTGTATGGTATCAATGTAAGTGCCAACATCTAAACAAATGCCCATTGGTGGGACAAAGCAAGGGTTCATAGGATTGGCAGGGACTACGCTTACACTTTTTAACGCCATACCAAAATTAGCTATTAATAAGGTTGTACTTTTATCAAATATCGAAATTAATGCTGGGTTATCAAATGGAACTGTATTTATTCCTAATCCACAGTCACGGTAAACAGTTAATTTTAACTCATATTTATTACTGCCTAAATAGCGATATGTAATTTTACCGCCTGCGTGGTGCGAACTAAATAAGCTAAAAGGACTGCTAATGAGAATTAGCAGTCCGATTAGAAACTTATTATTTTGTTTTAAAAACAAATGCAATTATTGTTTAATTATTTTTTTAGTTACAAAATCGTTATTGATTTGAATTTTAATAAAGTAAACACCACTATTTAATTCGTTGCCATTATAATCATTTTCAATAATACCTACTACATTTTTTAATGGTTCAAATTGCTTAACAGTTTTACCTAAAACATCAGTTATTGAAATATTAATGTTTGAGGCTTGTTTAATATCTAACGAAATTAAAAGATTATTTGTAAATGGATTAGGCATTACTACAACGTCATTATTAGTAATATAATTTTCTTTAACGCCTATTGTACCTGAGCAATTTTCGGGTAATACTGCAAGGAAATTACAGTTAGGAGAATAAGAAATAATTTTACTATCAGTTATAATTTGAGCACCACCTAAATAATCCATTATGTTTAAGAATATTTTTCTATTACCTGCTGGAACCGCATTAGTATATATTGAACTAAAATACATAATTGATGTTGGGTCGTTGTTATGCTTTAATAAGTTTGCATGTCCTAATTCGTGCAATGCCACTTCATATAAATCGTATTTATTAGCTGGTTTTGACGCAGTAATAGTTGTGTCGCAAAACCAAGATTTATTTAAATCAAACTCAATGTCGAACTCGGGCAAAGTGCCAATTACTTTACTTGCACCAATAGTATCACATCTGCGCGACCTATTATAAGTTATACCAATTACATTAGTACCAATACCTGCCGCAAGATTAAAATTACTAAAACGAATGGTTGAAACTTTATCTAAAACATTTTGAGAGCCTCCATTTGTTGGTGTTGAGTTAGGAAATGTAGTATCGCCAACGATTACAAAAGGTATTTTGGATTCACAAACCCAATATTTAATTGCTTTTTTAATACAAGCTAAAGCGCCAGGAAATGCAGCGCAAGAGGTGGAGTCGATTTTTATTGGGAATTTTTTACCATAGTAACTTGTTGCTGAAAGTGATGGATTACCAGTAGCATAAATTCTTTCTTTACGATAAGTGAAACCAGAAGGTAGCGGAGCTGCCGTTTCATTATAGTTTGCTGTGCTATAAAAAACTATCAACGGTGAAGCAGAAGTAAAAGTGCTTGTGCCATTTGATACTACAATATTACCATTTCCAACTGGACTGCCTTGAGGCGTGATTGTGCCATTACCACGAGAATATGAAGGGACTTTAATTTTAATTTGAGAATTTGACCATGAAATATAATCGTCAGCATCTAACTGTATGTATGTTGCGCCTCCATCGTTAGCATTTTTTAGCTGTATATATCCACTGCCTTGAGCTGCACCAAAATTTGCCCCGTTAATAGTTAAGATTTCGTTTCGACCACCGTTTATGCTTGGAGGTGAAAATGATGTTATGCTTAATGCGCATGCCACCGTACCATCAAAATCGTTATCGTTTACTGGATTAAAATTTGTATAGACAGAACTAGTAGCAGTAGAGGCATAGTAACCACCAGTTGTTCCTGTAAAAGATAAGTTTACTGCTTGGTTACAAATAACTTTCATTTTTACATGAAAAAGATTTGTTAAAGTAGTAGGTAAAATTAATCGGTTTGGAGTAGTAAAATCAGCTGAAAGTATTACTTGTAAAGCATTAGTTGCATAATCGGATTTTATTAAATATGGATAATTAGCAATTGGAAATGTAGGCAAATACGAAACGGTAACGTTACTTGCTGCAGAAACACTATTACCGAAAGCAGCTGGAGCATAGTCAATATTTGTTTGTGCTACATCTAAATAAGTATTTGGGACAGAAGAATATCCAGCAATGTCAAATTCATAATACTTTTGAGAGGTGCCCGTTACCTGCATATTTTGAAAAGAATATGTAACAGAAGTTGCTAATGAGGTTTTATTTGCGATTTCTTTTTTTTTAGAATTTTTAAGTTTCATAAAATCTTCTGCCTCTTTTTTAGAAAGTGTTTTTGCTTCTTTTGGTTCAAATGGTTTATAGTTTGGAGGGTAGAAATCAATGGCTTTATATAATTCATCTTTTGTTGAAAATTGCAATGTATTATATTGTGTAGGTTTAAAAGTTCTATTCTTTTCTTCAAAATAAATTACAACTTGTCTATTAAGTTGCAACGTGGTTCTAACAATCTTAATTTCATTTTGCAAATCGTTTGTAAGATTTAAACAATAAAAAATTCCCTTATAACCAGTTGGTAGATTTTCTCTTATTGGTGGCAGTTGACCGCCAAAGTTTGCATCAGTGTTGTATGTATAAGGTTGTAAAATTAATTCTATTAAACTGTCTTTTAACTCTCCTTTAAAAAGATAAGCAACTTTAATCGTGTTTCTTGTATAAACATCTGTATGGGGGTTGTTATAAAAGTCTTCGCTTTTTATTACTTCGCCCTCGAATACAAAAGTTGATTTATCTTTTGCATCGCTTAATACTGCTTTATCTCGCTGATTAATTTCTTGCTTAATCTGGACTTCTCGTTGTTGTGGGGTTAATGTTTGTGCATTTATTTTATTAAATAATGCTATTAGAATTAGTATGTAAAATTGTTTTTTCATTTTTGGTTTGTTTTGATGTAAATATATTGATTTAATTTTTTTATTTAGAATTTATGAATAATAAGTTAACGTTAAATTATTAGTTCAAGGAAAGCCTAATTTGTTTTTGTAGAATAATGTCAGGCAGGCTTTGCCTGCCAACAAAATAAAAATACCATACGCCTGTGGCGTGCATTTTGGTGCGTCAAGCACACGCACAAACAAAGTGCGAAGCACGCCTATTTGTGTGCGTTGGGAATTTAGCTTATTTGTTTTTTGCCTGCCTTTTTGCAAAAACAAATGTGCTAAATTAGGGATAGCCAAAACGGGTTTGTCAAACCCGAAATGTGCGGTGGGAAGAAAAAAACTAAAAACCGTTTGGGCGTCTGTCGAGGTCTTGAAATGTCGAGATTTTAAACAAGAGAATGCCGTTCTTGTCTTACCGTTATTTTTTATGTCCGTCGTCGGGCGCATTACTTATAACGGTTTGCGGCTACCCGAAGTTGGCGTTTGAAACACAAACTTCTATAACTGCATAATGTAAATTTAATGAATTAATGTTATTAAAACCACTTCTGTGCCAATTTTGGGTAGGTGCTGTTATAAGTATGTGCGCCCCACACAGTTTTGCCTCATGTGTCTGCGAAGATCGCCCGCTTTTAATTAAGATACAAATGGTTTTTACGTGTGTTGTCTAGTCGGGTGGTTGTGTGGTCGGGAAAGATTTTTTGTTTTTCTCGTGCTTCGGCGTTGCTCAGCATAAACTGCATTTCACACACAGTTCGGTACGTTTAGGTGGGCAGGAAATGTAAGCTTATGTGCCGCTAAAAAATTATTTACCATTAAATTAAACGGCACATGTGCTTACATGCGCAAAGATAAGTCTAATTGATTCCGTCATTTTAATAAAGTAACATTGCCATTAAATTTATAAGTACGGTTATTTCCAAGAGTAATTTCAATGATATAAAAATATACACCATCGTCAGCGATAGTATTGTTATTTTGATTGATGCCGTTCCACCCAATTAATGCGTCTGCCGAATTACAAACTGTAGTTCCCCAGCGATTTACAATTTGCATTTTAGAATTTGTAATATTTTTCCCTTTAATAAAAAACACATCGTTGATTCCGTCTCCGTTTGGTGTAAACACGTTTGGGATATAGTCATTGGGAATGTCGTCAATGTATATAATGCCACTTGCAGTGTCTGAACAACCATTTTGAGTTGATACAGTTAATGAGTAATTAAATTCTCCCGAAGACTGATAGCTGTGAGTTGTATTTGTTTGCGTGGAAGTTGCGCCATCTCCAAACGAATAATTGGTGAAATGATTTAAAACGGTTGAATCAACAAAGTCAATTCTAGGGTCTAAAATTGAAGTATATAATGGGTTTACAAATGATTTTACGTTCGGCGTTTGATTTACTTTAATGTAATTGGTTTTTGAAATGGTGTCCGTACAGTTATTAGTGTCTTTAACTACAATTGAATATGAGTACAATCCATAATTATTAAACGTATAATCTACTATTGAATCTGTGAATATTGTGTTGTTAATATTCCAATAATTTTGAATAGGATGTAATGAATCCGCTATGCTTTTAAATTTAATTTTTAATGGTTCGCAACCAACAGTATCGCTTAAATATATCTTTGCTTTTGGATTTGGATGAACTAAAACAACAGCTTGTGCATTTTTAGTACAACCATTTTCAGATACTGAATATTTAATTAAATGGTAGCCAGTATGAGTAAAATGAATATTGGTAGGATTCTGTTGAGAAGAGGTAAACCCTGTTGGTTGGTCATAAAAAAGCCAATTGAAAGTTGCGCCGTTACCCCACGTGCCTGTCGGTGTAAAATTAAATGAATTGTTTTTTAAACATTGCTTGTCAATCGTATTAATCCAGTTCAATTGTAGTTTTGGAAAAACATTTATTTGTTGTTTTGTACTATCAATACAAATTCCATTTTTAGCAATTATAGTAACTGTGTAGTTTCCATAGTTTGGGTAAGTGTATTGAGGACTTACTTGTGAACTTGTGTCTGCGCTTGTACTTAAATCTCCAAAATTCCAAAAAAAAGAATTTGCATTGTTACATGTATTTAAAAAGGATAGGTTTTTTTCGTTACAGTTTAAATTACTTGTGTAAATATTTGCAATTGGATTTGTAAATGATACGATTGCCGTTAACGTATCTTTACAGCCAAATTGATTTACAATAACTGAAATTTGTTTTGTGCTATCGGTTGTAAAGTGAGCAGTAGTATTATTTGTATTTATATTCGGCGAATTATAGTTAGTGGTAAAATTCCAATTAAAAGTTGCGGACGGATGAAAACTGCCACCAACATTAAAATTAAAGTTATTGTTTTTGAAACAACTTGAATAAGTTGGTTGTAATGTGGGTTGCAATAATGGATTTACGTTGATTACTTTTTTTGTACTGTCTTTACAAAAGCCATAAGCCGTGTTATAAACTGTCAATGAAACGGTATATGTACCAAAATTAGGAAATGTGTACGTTGGGGAGTGAATATTTGAAGTATCGTTTGTTAATGACGTAACACCAAAATCCCAATAATAGGCGTTTGCATTTGTGCTAGAATTTTGAAACGGAATTGTTAAACCTTGACATAAATTTGTTGCTGTTGGAATGCTTGATGTTAAATAACAATTTACAACGTTAAATTGTAATTCCAATCTATTCGTGTTTATTAATTGATTATTACGATATTCCTCAACACAAACGCCAATTGCGTATTGACCAGTCATACTTGGTTTAAATTTTAATTGTCCTGTGTTTTGATTTAAAGTAATTCCTCCACTATTTGGAATTGGGTTTGTTGCTGAAAATGTTGATGACCATATTACAGGTAAGTATGGTGGGGGGCTTGATGGATTGGGCGTGTTAATTGCAAACGATGCACCGAAAAACGGATCACAAAGTTTATATTTCAAAACATCACCATCTGTATCTGTACAGCTAAAAGAATAGTTAAAAGTATCTGTAACACAAATAAAAATAGGCGGATTATTTATAAATTGAGGTGTATTATTAATTTGCGGAGGAATATCATTTGTAATTGTTGTGCCATTTATTTGAGGAGTTGCTATATTTAAAACTGTTGCGTTTCGACAACATTTTTGATAGGCAATAGTGTAACCTTGACTGTTTGGAACTAGTGTCACAGTATCTATGTAATTTCCAATTTCCAAACAAATGCCGGGCGGTGGTGCAAAACAAGGATTTGGTAGAGATAAAGGAATGATTGTTTGACTATGTAGAACTAAACCTTTATTATAAACCAAATTATTATTGGCTTTGTTAAAAATTGAAATGTATGCAGGATTATCAAATGGGGTTGTAACACTACAATCGCGATACACACTTAACGTTATTTCAAATTTATTTGCTCCTAAATAACGATATGATATTTTTCCACCTGTTAAGTGCGAACTAAATAAGTAAAAAGGACTACTAATAAAAATTAGCAGTCCAATTAATTTATAAGTTGCAGTTTTATACATTTACTGTTTTATTATTTTCATTGTTTGTTTTTTTGCACCAACATTAACAATCAATAAATAAACCCCTTCTGAAATTTGTTTTGTTGGCAAACTGTATTCTACCTCTTTAAACTTTTCGATAGGAGTCTTTATTAGTCGTTTACCAGTAATATCGTAAATTTCAAAATAGACTTCCTCTTCTTTTTCTAAATTAAATTTTATTTTTATTTCTTCATCTAAATAAGATGGATTAGGGAAAACTGAAATATGAAATAAATCATAACCAAGCTTCTTAATGCCAACAAACTCTTCGCATTTACTTGGCGCTACATCTATGTGATTGCTAACGCAAGTTAAATTTCCAATCAAGCTATCAATCACAAAATTGCCGCCATCACTTGCTCCAAAAGAAGATAATAAATTTTTTCTTTGAGCCTGTGTAGCACCAAAAGGATATGCTTGCCACCACATAATATCTTTTATACTGTCATTTATATGTTGTACTAAATGACCATGACCTAGTTCATGTTGAATTGCAGCGTAAAAGTCAAGTTCACCAACTGCTAGTGGCCCTACTGTATCAACTTTCCAAACACCAGACGATGGTGTCTGATTGATTTCTATGTCAAAGCTTTTTAAATAAAAAATTGGTTCGCCATTTGAAGCTAAACAGGGTCTAATTTCAGGATGTGTCTGCATAAGACCCGAAGCACTACTCAAATTTATGACACATATTCCATCTTGGTTAAAGTTTAAGGTAGTGTCATTCCCTAAAAACCAATTAACGTTAGTCATACAGCTCCAAGCTTTCATTGCTCTTTTGATAACTGCTTTAGCAGCTGTATAAGTCGTGTTAGAGGTTAGGTTTGTGTGCATTTGAATTTTGTAACCATTACCGTTATTCGAGGCGAGGTTTACTGTATATTTTTTATAAGGGATACTTGTTATAGGTTGTACAACAGGTTGCTGGCGTATGGCAAAAGGTATTGTGATTGAACTTGTAGATTGGGTTTCCACTAAAAAAGAATTTTTTACTTTAAAATATCCAGAGCCAATTTTCGGAGGCTCCGCTCCAAAAGTTGCTACAGCGGAATCAATTATAGTGGGAAGGCGTATTATAATCTTATCATCTTGCCAAAAAAGTATATCATATTGTTGTAATCCGCCACCATTTGGGCCAATTACAGGTGGATATTGACTGCCTTGGTCGGCATTTCTGAAAAACACTGTACCATTTCCTTTTTTCTTACCAAAATATTTTCCTGTTATGGTAACATTACGATTTATACCTGCGGGTACATTATCCGTAAAACCGGTTATTATTGGTTTACAAGTTATATCATTTATTGCTCCATTGTAAAAGCCATTATCAAAAGGTAAAGAACTTGTTAAAGGAGCATTAGCTGTTGTTGTATAATAGCAAAAGCTGCCAGTAAATGCAACATTTGTAAATTGAATATTTGTTAGAACATTGCAATTCTGAATTTTAAGTCTTATGGTCAACGCCTTTTTTAATGTCGTTGGACATAAAATTCTATTGTAAGGTCCGCTCGAGGCTGTTCCAAATGGCAGACGGAAGATATTTGAAGCATTATCAGACCAGAATGCGCTTGGATTGGTATAAGTAGGTGAGGCAAACGCAGGGTCAACTATTGCAACAATGTTATTATTTGCAACAACATTTGTCCCAAATGCCGACGAATTATATTGAACATCGGCTAAAAAACTGTCAAAATATATACTTCCGTTATTTGCGATAATTGACACATCGAATTCAAACCATTTAAAACTTGCTGAATCTAATATACGTGATCCGGTAATTGAAATCGTTATATCGTTTGCCAATACTTTATTTTGTTGAATATTAATGGATTTTGCCGGTCTTAGTTTTAGCCAAGCATTACTCCGGCTAGTGTTCTCTTCTAAGATAGTCGATAAATTATTTTCTTTTACATTTTTTGATGCGTTTAGACTTTTTTTTTCAGTGGTGTATTCACTAGAAGGAATACTTAATTGTTTTTCGTTTTTTAGAAAATCCAATAATTCATTTCTTGAGTAAAACGATTTCCCAAAACCTTGTGCGTAAATAACAGGCTCTGTTGTGACTTTTATATTTTCTTCGTAAAAACGATTAAAGGTCACTAATGATTTAATATCCGTTAAATAAAAATTACCGTTCTTATCTTTTTCGCAAAAGAAAATCATTTTTTCGTTTACTGCAGTTGGGCTAATCATGGTGTTATTAGATCCATGACCACTTGAATTATTAATATATTTGATAGTTGAATCTATACCTCCAAAGTAAAGCGTTACTTCATTTGAACTTGCTACTAAATTAATTTCAGAATTAATCTGAATTGCTGAACCTTTGTAAATTTTTGATATTTTAATTTTAGCATTACTAGTCGTTAATGCTAAGCTCCCGTCTTTTTGATAGAAATAATTAACTCCTCCTTCGTTTCGCGCAGACTTTTTACTTATTATATTTTCATCTTTATCCGTAGGGTAAAGCACAACGCTTTCAATTGTCCCTTCAAAAACATAATTATTTTGACTATGATTTGTAGCTACTTCTGATGTTGTGGTCTGTGCTTTATTGCTTAGACCAAAAATCGACAACATCGATATATATATAAATTTTTTCATACTGTAAGTTTTAAGTAAATATATTGAATTAAATTAAAAGTACCATACGCCTGTGGCGCACATTATGTTGCCAAAGGCAAACGTGCAAAAACTCTTCACCTTCAAGGTGGGCACCTTATTTTAGTGCGGTTGTAATTTAGCTCTTTTGATTTTGCAGGAGCGTAAGCCTGTTCAGAGGGCAAAAGCAAATGTGCTAAATTAGTATTAGCCAAAGCGGGTTTGTAAAACCCGAAAAAGTGCGGTGGCAAGAAAAAACAAAAAATATTTGTAAGAGTCGGATTGTTGTCAGCCGAGAAGAAACGGGAATTTAAAGACGAAATGTTTGTACTTGTCATTCCATTATTTTTATGTCCGTCTGTCGGGCGCATTACTTATAACGTTTGGCGGCTACTGGCCGTTGGGCTTTCGAAGCATCAACTGTCTTTAACCACAAATGTTTATATGAAGATACAAATGTTTTTTAGCGAGGGCAAATAAATTCGCGAAGCGACCACTTGTCCTGCCCGAGCGATAAACCGTTTCCGCCTAATGGCCAGTAGGTGCTGTTACCACGTCGTTGCTTATGTCAAGTCAATTAAATGTTTTCGGGATCAATGTCAGAATTAGGGTATGCGAGATTTGTTGAACCGTCTGGCTGATATAAATAACGGAACTTTCGTCCGAATTCTTTATAGAAACTTCCTTTGCCGTCTGGACTGCTGATGTCAATCAACCCTAAGTCAAATATGATTTTTGCATAAGTTTTGCCATCCCTGCAAAGAACAAAAAAGCCAACCTCATTTCCTTTTAGTTTATATTCTGTAGTATAGCCTACTTTCGGGGCAACATCTTTTTCATAAAGTAAAGAAGATTTGATTTCATTTTCAAAAATCGGAAGAAGTCCTCCTGATTTGTTTGTACGAAGGATTGTAGGTTGTCCTTCTTTTTTTTCGGGATCAAACCAAATGTCACAATTTGCCGTTTCGATTTTTGTGGTCTGGCTTGAAAAGTCGAATCCGTAAGTCTTGACATTATTAAAGTCCAATTGCCTGCTTTTTAGCCCTTGGAACCGAACGCGCAGATAAGGATCTTTTTCAGAATCTTCTAAGTTTAAGGAATTTTTGTCTGTGAATGAAATTAGGGTCGGATTAGCTTTTGCTTTTCTTAATTTAATAGCGAAGGAAATTTCATTTTCATTTAGGTCGTTACTAATTTGTTTGGGTTCGTAATTTTTTGCTTTGGCAACTAGATTTACTGCATACCCTTTTTCGAAGTCAACGGCAAATTTACCGGAGTTGTCAGTCTTTACTGTTTTTCTGTCCAAAGAAGCATCGTCAATGTTATGATGATACCAACAAGAGGCGGAAATGTCAGCGTTATTTATAGGTTCGCCAGTTTCCTCGTCTGTGATTTGTCCGATAACTTTAATATTTGTCCTGTCGCCACAGCCAGTCAATAAAGTCAAAACCATCAATATTTTTAAAGGAATTTTCATGTCGTTCGTCTGTCCAGCAATGCGTGGTAACGGTTTCGGGCTTTGCGTTCGGGCGGGTTTCGGAGCACAAAGTTTCAATTTATTACTAATGTTTAATAGATGCACAAAACTCCAAGTTTGCACGTCAGCCCGCCTGACGCAAAACCCGTGTTAGCAGCTGTATTATTTTTTATCTTCAAGTTTTTTAAGTGTCAAATAAAATAAGTCTTTGTATGTTTCCGTTGATGCTGGTAAGTCAATAGTTACACCTTTCTTATCTGTCCAAAGTTTTAATGATAGACAAGCAATACCCCAAAGGTTGTCAGTTTCGTCAAGGTTTAAACTTTCAAGTCCAATTTTTATTCGTTCGTCTCCATCTGGGTGTGTTTTTGATGTCAATTTACTTGAAAGAAAAATAAGAGAACTAAAACCTGCTATTAGACCAAATTCAATCGTTTTCTGATAGACAGGATTTTCTCGACCTTTTAGTAATAAATTGATTGCATATTTGTCTGCTGCATATTCGTCTTCTTTTATTTGATGAGAAGAAATATATGAACCTGTTTTATGGGCTTCTAAACTTTCGTCAACGTGTCCAAGATTTACGTGTCCAAGTTCGTGTAGCAGAATAAAGTCTATTGCATAAAGGTAAACAGCATTCGTCCTTTCAATATAGAATGATTTACTGTCGTCATATTCTTCGGGATTTGGCAAGTTTTTGTCCCATTTTGTAAAATTGTCAATTAGAGACAAACCATAGTCAAATAATTTTAGAGCTTCGTTAGCAATTTCAGGTAAAGGATTTTTAGGATTGTATGTTTTTGCAAGAAGAGGTTTTTGAATTCCTTCGTCAAATACAACCAAAATAGTATAACAGAACGTCCAAAGAAAAGATAAAAACGTTTCGTGTAAAACTATTTTTTTATCAAGTCCTACAAAAGGTGTTTGATTGTCAAAATCTTTGTTTGAAAACCTAATTTCTTTTTCTAAGCAATGATAGGTTAGTCCGGGTTGCAAACCGTTTTTAGAAATTGACGTTTTTAATTCTGTGATAAAGTCTTGATAAGTGTTTTCAAATACATACAACACGTTATGTTCTAAAACCCTAATAGGTTGTAGTCCTTTATGAGTCGGATTTAAGAAATTTTTTTTCATTTTTCTAATTGTTATGCGGTCGTCCAAATATTGCTGCTAACGGTTTACGGCTTGGCGAAGGCAGGGCTTTGAAAATCGTCAGCCGAAAGTAAGCACAAATGTTGATAGTAGTACAAATGTTCAATTACTTCCGTCTGCCCTGCTTTTGCCAAACCGATGTTGGGCGTATGTGCATTTATTCTATTTCCCATTTTCCTTTTTCTATTGCAATGTCAATTAGTTCTTGTCCTTGTTCAGTCATCAAACCTTGCTCAATCATTTTCATTGCTCGTTCTTTGTTCCGTTTCCCC
This sequence comes from Bacteroidota bacterium, assembly GCA_018267655.1. GTDB lineage: Bacteria > Bacteroidota > Bacteroidia > B-17B0 > Aurantibacillaceae > Aurantibacillus. Next base: position 8,830 of record JAFDYB010000036.1, on the reverse strand, counting down.
CATTTACTTTTAGGATTTCTTGGCGTAAATTTCAAGTAGCAACTTTCTTTGTCTCTACTATTTGCTTTGCTGTCCACCCAACCATAGCAAAGTGCATTTTCTATTGCGTCGTGCCAATGAACACTTGGGGTTTTACTTGTTTTGTGATACACAATTAGCCAAATTGATTTTTCTTTCTGGCAGTTTTCGTTTAACCACTTTCTCCATTCGTCTAACGAAGAAGCATAAAGTGTCGGCATTCCATCTTTAAGCTCCATTTGTTGTTTTGTAAATTTCGAGATAATGAGGATTTGTCATAATGCCCAAAATGTTTCCAAAAGGGTCGAGAAATGAAGCTGTAATAAATCCATTTCCTCTGTCTGTTGTTGCTTGATAAACAGTTGCTCCTAAAGAAATAAGTTTTTCAATGGTCTTTTGCAAATCGTCGACGTGCCAATAAACTGTCGCACCTGCTTTGTCTGCTAAATGATTAGGTGCAAATTTGCTGTCCACAATTCCTAATTCCTGTTGATAGTCTCCAATACGAAATTCTGCATAACCTGTCACACTGAAATAAGGCTCTATTTCTAAAAAGTCAGCGTACCATTTCACAGCTTTTGAATGCTCAGTTGCGTAAAAATTTATTGTCGAAACTCCTCTTAATACTCTTTTATTATCCATTCGGTTATATGTTTTGTCGTTTGTCTGGTCGCTAATTGCATTACGCCCAACGTTCCGCAAGCAGGCGCAGGCGGGATTTATTATCTCAACTGTTTCTGCTTTTACCAAAGGTAATTATTTTTTTTAATGTTTATTAGCGAAGCAAAATAAAATAAATTACTGCGAAGCAGACCATTAAAAGTCGCTGAGCGATGAACTTTACCGCCCGCTTGCGCTTGCTTGCTGTTAGTAGTTGTGCGCCACACATAGTATTTAGCCAGTATCTGCTTGTCGGGTGTCTACCGAGATTTAAAAAGTGAGGCAATTTTTTTTGTTTTTTGCTGTGGGTAGGAGGTTCTATTATGCGGTTATGTTGTTACACATAGGCGAGGAGGAAATTTACAAGCTTATTTTGCGAACTATAAAACATTTATGCCATTAAAAATAACGCAAAATGTGCTTGTAAATGTGCGGTAGTGTTTATGAAAATAGTACCAAAAACACTTTTGTATTATTTCCTATTATTTGCCTTGTTTTTAACATTTTTAACTTTTGATGTCGCTGGGTTAAGCATTTATGTAGCTAGGTTAAAGGGTTTTATTGCTATGTTAAATGCTTTTGTCTTAAAAATTAAGACTTCTATTGCAAGGTAAAGCATTTTGGTTTCAATAAAAAAGACTTATGTTTGAATAACAAAGGCTTATGTCACAAGGTTAAACAGTTTGGTAACGAGGTAAATAACTTATATTACTTTATTAAACATTTATGTCGTAAGAACAAAGAGTGCTTTTACTAAGTTAAGCATTTAACCTCCCCCACCTTTTAGGCACCCCCTCCAATGGAGGGGGATAGTGCAAGTTTAGTTTGCTTTTTTCTTTTTCTTTTTTTGAACGTATTTTACAAAGCTAAGTTTGGTAGCATCTTTATAGGCTGAGTTTTGTGTTGCCGAGTTTGATTTTAAATACTTTTTAATTTTTATAGAAATATCGTAAAGCCCAGTTTGTGGTGCGTAAAATGTAAGGTTGCGTTGGTTACGTGCTTTGCTAAGTGCAATTTCGGCACTTCCTGCTGCTGTGTTTGTACTATTTAAAATACCGTAAGTTGTAATAAGTGATGCAATTTGTAAATCTACTTCGTTTGGTGCATAGGCTGGTATTTGTTGTAAGCGTTTAATAAGTGAATCAAAGTTAGATTGTATGCTATCGTAACTTTGTTGTGATGTTGAGATTGGGTCTATTGGTTCGGCGTTTGGGTCTTCAACTGGTGTAGTGTCGTTTGAACTGGCTTTTTTTGCCTCTATAGATGCTTTTATTTTAGCTGTTGATCCATGTATTTTTGAAACGATGGCTTGAATATCGTTAAAGGTTTGTTGTGGTTCGTTTAATTGTTGCACGCTTGCATTTACTCTAGTAACTAATTTATCAATAGGTTCAAAAGCTATTTCGCGTTTGTCAGATAAATCTTTAAACACAGCTACGGCACTTTTCCAACTCATAAAATCGGTTTGTGATTGTGATATTAAGGTTGTTAGAGATGCAATGGTTAGTTGACTATTCATTGGTGAATATGCCGAGCTTACTTGTACGCAAATTTCTTTTAACAGTTTAATATTTGCCAAGTTTTTTGCGTGTCCTTTTTCTGATTGTGATGCCATAGTTTTAAGTTTTAAAAGTTATTAATCAAATATACTAAATTTAAACTAAAATTATGTTGCTTGCATTTGCGCTAACGATTGTAGCGAAAATACTTTTTGCTTGCCTCTTTGCAAAAAGATTGCAGCGAAAGCGTGTTAAAGCGCCCAAAATATTTATTTGACTAAAGTAACATTGCCATTAAATTTATAAGTACGGTTATTGCCTAAAGTAATTGATATTACATAAAAATAAACGCCATCGTTGGCTAATGAATTATTGGTTTGGTTGATGCCGTTCCAGCCCTTTAAAGCGTTGTCATTTTCAAAAACTATTGTTCCCCAACGGTTAAATATTTGCATTGTTGAACTTGTTATATTTTTGCCTGTAATAAAAAAGATATCGTTTGCGCCATCGTTATTGGGAGTAAAAATATTAGGCACATAGTTGTTTGCAATATCATCGATATAAATTATTCCAGTTGCTGTATCGGCACAACCATATTGTGTTGAAACGATAAGCGAGTAGTTAAATTCGCCAGTTGATTGGTAGTTATGAGTTGTGTTGGTTTGGGTTGCAGAGGAGCCGTCACCAAAATTATACAATGTGTTGTGTGCTAAGATTGTAGAGTCTATAAATGTAATTTGTGGGTTTAAGATTGATGCGTAAAAAGGATTTGCGTATGATTTTACTTTTGGTGTTTGATTTACTTTTATGTAATTTGTTTTTGAAATTGTATCGGTACAGTTGTTAGTATCTCGTACTACTAGGTTATATGAATATAAGCCAGCGTTTTTAAACGTATAATTTATTGTAGTGTCGATAAAATTATAGTTGTTGATGTTCCAATAATTTTGTGTTGGTTGTAGGCTATCTTGTACACTTTTAAATTTTATTGTTAGTGGTTCGCAACCAATTGTATCGCTTAATAATGGGATGGCTTTTGGGTTGGGGTATATTAAAATATTTTCTACTGCTACTTTTGAACAACCGTTTTCCGAAACGGAATGTTTAATTATATAATGCCCCGCATTAGTAAAATGAACGTTAGTAAGGTTTTGTTGTGTAGATGTTATAACGTTTGTATCTAAATAGTATTGCCAATAAAAAGTTGCATTATTACCCCAAATGCCTGTGGATATGAAGTTAAATGAATTGTTTTTTAAGCATTGTTTGTAAATTGTGTTACCCGAGTTTAATTGAAGTTTTGGGAATACATGTATAGTGTCTTTTAAAGTATCGGAACAGATGCCGTTGAAAGCAATAAGCGTTATTAAGTAGTTGCTGTAATTATTGTAAATATATGTTGGCGAATTAACTGTACTTGTATCGGTGGTTGTTGATGGGTCGCCAAAATCCCAAAAGTAATTTGTTGCATTATAACTTGAATTATTGAATGTGAGATTTTTTTCGTTACAGTTTAATTCGTTTTTATTAATCATGGGTACTGGATTTGTAAATGATACGATTGCTGTTAAAGTATCTTTACAACCAAATTGATTTACAATAACTGAAATTTGTTTTGTGCTATCGGTTGTAAAGTGAGCAGTAGTATTATTTGTAAATATGTTCGGCGAATTATAGTTAGTGGTAAAATTCCAATTGAAGTTTGCCGATGGATGAAAACTGCCACCAACATTAAAATTAAAATTATTGTTTTTAAAACAGCTAGAATATGTTGGTTGTAAAGTTGGTTGTAATAATGGATTTACATTAATTACTTTTTTTACAGAGTCTTTACAAAAGCCGTAAGCAGTATTATAAACTGTAAGTGAAACGGTATAAGTACCATAATTAGGGAATGTGTATGTAGGTGTATGAATATTTGAAGTATCATTTGTTAATGAGGTAACGCCAAAATCCCAATGATACGCATTAGAGTTTGTACTTGAATTTTGAAAAGGAATAGTTAAACCTTCGCATAAATTTGATGCGGTTGGTATGCTTGATGTAAGGTAACAGTTTACGATATTAAATTGAAGTTCTAAACGATTAGTATTTATTAATTGGTTGTTACGGTATTCTTCAACGCAAACACCAATTGCATATTGCCCTAACATACTTGGTTTAAATTTTAATTGACCTGTGTTTTGATTTAAAGTTATTCCTCCGCTATTGGGGATTGGGTTAGTGGCGGTAAATGATGCGCCCCACAAAATAGGATTATAGGGTGGTGGTGTTGCTACATAATCGTTAACATAATTTATAGTTCCGTTTTTAAACGGAGTGCATAAATTGTATTTTAAAACATCGCCGTCCGCATCTGTTGATGCAAAGGAATACTTAAAGGTATCGGTTAAGCAAATATAAATTGGCGGGAAGTTTATAAATTGCGAAGAGTTATTTATTTGAGGTGGGATGTCGGTTGTAATTACGATTGCCTGTGTACTTGGCACAAATAAATTACTAATTGCTGCATTGTGGCAACAATTTTGATGTGTAATTGTATAACCTGCTATATTTGGATTAAGTTGAACAGTATCAATGTAATTTCCAATTTCTAAACAAATACCGCTTGGTGGTACAAAGCAAGGGTTTTGTGGATTGGGCGGTACGATTGAGCGATTTGTAAGAAAAATACTTTTATTTACTACGAGACTTCCATTTGATTTATCGTAAATACGAATATTTGCGGGGTTGAGAAAATCTACTTGGTCGGAACAATCGCGGTAAACTGTTAATTTATATTCATATTTGTTATTTCCTAAATAACGATAAGTTAATTTGCCCCCAGCAAGGTGTGAACTAGATAAGCGAAAAGGACTGCTAATGAGAATTAGCAGTCCAAGTAACAATTTATTATTTTGTTTTAAAAACAAATTAGTTTATTGTTTAATTATTTTCTCAATGGCACAATCGTTATTAATTTGAATTTTAATAAAGTAAACACCGCTATTTAGTTCGTTTCCTTTATACTCAATTTTATAGTCGCCAATGATGTTATTAGCTTCTTCAAAAACTTTAACCTGTTTGCCTAACATATCATAAACAGATATTTTAACTGACGATTTATTTTTTGTATTTAACGAGATTAGAAGATTATCAGCAAAAGGGTTGGGTTGAACCTTAATGTTGTTTTGATTTAATGTATTCTCTTTAATACCAATTACACCGCCACATTTATTGTCGGGTGCAATAGAAAGAAAGGAACAACCATTACCATAAGTTGTGTTTTTGCTTTCTGTGATAATTTGCTGACCTCCTAAATAATCCATTATATTCACATAAATTCTTCTTTGACCACCTGTTAATGGTAGAGTAAATTCTGAATCCCAAAACATAATTGAATTAAAAGCATTATTGTGTTTTAGTAAATTTGCATGACCTAATTCGTGCAATATGACTTCGTATAAATCGTATTTGTTTGCTGGTTTAGTTGCAAAGTATGATGTGTCGCAAAACCATGAGCGATTTAAGTCCATTTCTATATCAAATTCTGGTATTGTACCTATTACTTTGCCTGTAATGGCCGTATCACACCTGCGCAAACGATGATAAGTTGCTCCAACTGCAGCAGTAGAAACGCTTGTGCTTAATAAAAAATCTGAAAACCTAATTGTGGAAACACCATCTAAAACATTTTGACTGGGCGAATTATTAGTTGGTGTGGTATTTGGAAACGTAGTATCTCCGACAATTACAAAAGGAATTTTTGTTTCGCAAATCCATTCTTTAACCGCTCGTTTTATACAAGTTAGTGCACCTGGGAAAGGTAAGCAAGATATAGAATCGATTTTAATTGGATATTTTTGAGTGTAATTTTGTGCGGCAGTATTTCCGGTAGAATAACCCTTCTCTTTACGATAAGTAAGCCCAAAAGGCAAGGGTGCAGTTGGTTCGTTATAGTTGAACCGACTATAATAGACAATAACTTGCGCTGCTGATGTAGTGGTTGAAGTACCATTAGATACCATAATTACTCCGTTACCAACGGGATCGCCTACTGCCGTTATGGTTCCGTTACCTCTTGAAAAAGATGGAACTTTGATTTTAATTTGTGTATCTGACCAAGAGACATAATCGTCAGCATCCAACTGAATAAATGATCCGCCGCCATCATTTGCATTTTTTAATTTTACATATCCACTACCTTGCGTTGTTCCAAAATTAACACCATTAATAGTTAACACCTCATTTCGACCGCCGTTAATTTGATTAGGTGCAAAACTTGTAACTGCTAAAGCACATGCAACGGTATTATCTAAATCGTTATCGTTTACAGGTGAAAAATTTGTGTAAGATAATGTTGTTGGATTTGATGCGTATGAGCCGCCTGTTGTACCTGTAAAAGATAAATTGACAGTTTGATTACATATTACTTTCATTTTAACGTGAAAGAGATTAGTAAGTGTTGTTGGTAAAATTAACCTATTAGGAGTGCTAAAATCAGCGGCAAGTATGACCTGAACAGCATTTGCAGCATAATCGTTTTTTAATAAATACGGATAGTTTGCAATTGGGAATGCTGGCAAGTAAGATACTGTAACATTATTGGCTGCGGAAACACTATTGCCAAAGGCTGCAGGAGCATAACCTATATTGGTTTGGGCAACATCTAAATACGTGTTTGATAAAGATGCATAAGCGGCAATATCAAATTCGTAATATTTTTGTGTAGTCCCGGTAACAACCATATTTTGAAAAGAATATGTAATAGCTGTGGCGGCTACTTTATTTTTTTCGTCTTTTTTTTTAATTTGTTCGTTGTGCTTATTTAATTTTACCTCATCTTCTTTAGTCATTGTTCTCCCTTCAGTATATTTGAAAGGTACATAATTTGGTGGAAAAAACCCAATTGTATTATATAATTGATCCTTATTATCAAATACTATGCTACCAAATTGTGCTATAGGTAGACTGATATTATTTTCCTGCTCAATAATAATCTTCATCTGACGGTGTGTGTGTAAATACAATTTAGTAACATCTTCATTACCGTCTAAATTTTGTTTGTTTAAATCTGCATAAAAAATACCTTTATAACCTGTTGGCAAGTTTTTTTGTAGATCTGGCCGAACATCTGGATTTTGTGGTATTTCAGCATAAGGTTCAGTAATTAAAACTATTATACTATCTTTAATTTCCCCTTTAAAAATATACGTAATTTTCACAACGTTTTGAACGTATATACCCATTGATTTATTATAAAATTCATCGCTCTTTATTACTGTGCCTTCGAATATATAAGGCACGGTTGTTCTAGCATTAATAAGAATTTTTTTATCTCTTTCTAGTTTTTCTATTTTATATTGTTCCTCACGCTGTTGAAGTGTTAATGTCTGCGCTTTAATTTTAATTACCAAAGCAAGTAATATTAATATGTAAAATTGTTTTTTCATTAGTTTATGTTTTAAGCTATTGTAAATATATAGATTTAATTAAATTTTGATTTGATTTTTAGTAATAAGTTTATGTTAAGTTTTGGCGAGGTTTTTTAAAGTCAAGGAAAGCCTAATTTGTTTTTGTAAAATACTGTCAGGCAGGCTTTGCCTGCCGATAAAAAAAGAAAGCCATACGCCTGTGGCGTGCTTTGTGACGCATTAAGCGCACGCACAAAAAATGTGCGAAGCACACCTATTTGTGGAGAGCAATTAAGCTTATTTATTTTTGCCTTTGTACTTGCAAAAATAAATGTGCTTAATTTAGGGATAGCTAAAACGGGTTTATTAAACTCGAAATGTGGGGTGGAGAGCAAAAAGCATAAAAATTGCTTGTCAAAATTTAAAGAAACGGACTTGTCAAGCTTTATGTCGTTTTTTGTCAAACCGTTGTTTTTATGTCCGTCGTTATGGCGCATTACTACTAACGGTTTCAGGGCTTGCGTTCGGCGGGCTTTCGGAGCTTTCTCTGTCTACCAACCGAAATGTTTGTTTAAAGATACAAATGTTTTTTAGCAGCGGAAATAAAAAAGTGCGAAGCACGCAAAATTGTCAAACCGCTGCGATGACCTCTTCTGCCCGCTGACGCCAAGCCCTGTGTTATAGGTAGGTGACGGGACACAGGATACGTCAAGGTACGTGTCCGCTTATTATTTAGCTAGTAAAACAGTTGTTACTTGCGCTTTTGTGCTAGAAGGAAGTTTGAAGTCGTAGTTAATTAACTTATAACCCAATGCTTCTTGATCATTAATTAATTTTAAAATTTGTGTCTGGTCACCGTTACCTTGTCGCTCCTTAAAGTCAACGGTCTTGAAAGTTCCGTTACTGTAACTTAGAGAGACTTCTTTATTAAGGTCGTTGTAAAAAATTGTAACATACTCCTTCTTTTCATTGTCTGCCGATTTAAAAGAAAGTGTTAGAAAAATTGTCAGCAAGCAAACAATTGTCGAGAGGGTAATTGATTTTGTCATATGATTTATTTTTGATGGTTAATTGTCCGAAGGCTTGTCTGCCGAAATGTTTTATTTCTACCGTGAATTGTCCCGCCACTTACCTATAACGTTTTTCGGCTTGGCGATGTGGCGGATTTTTAGCATAAAAGTTCAATAGAATTACTGCTGTTGAACCTTGCACAAATGTTTCATAGAAGCACTTCAGCCGCCATATTGCCAAACCGATGTT
>JAFDYB010000035.1 GCA_018267655.1 Bacteroidota bacterium | reverse complement strand
TTTGCAAAAAGTTTCGGTAGACAAGTTTTTCATTTTTGCAAAAGCAACAAACATTAGTATCTTTAAACAAACATTTCGGCAGACACTGTTTCAAACTGCAAACTGTGCCTGCTTGCAAAACGTTACAGGCAATGCAAAAGGACGACTGCTACAAAATGACATTTATTGACTTTTAAACTTTTACAATAATTTACTACATATAGGAAAATGAGAATTTGGTCAATTCATCCAAAATATTTAGACACGAAAGGACTAGTGGCTTTGTGGCGAGAAACACTTCTTGCCAAACACGTTTTGGAAGGAAAGACAAAAGGTTATCGAAATCATCCACAACTCGACCGCTTTAAACGTGCGGACAAACCTATTGACAGAATTAACGAGTATTTGGCGACTGTTTATGACGAAGCATTAACAAGAAATTACAATTTTGACAAAGGAAAAATTAATTGGGACTTTGAACCTTCCATTTTGTGCGTAACAACTGGACAAATAGAATACGAAACAGGACACTTACTGAATAAACTTAAAGTTCGTGACAAAGAGAAATTTGACAAACTACAAAACCTAAAAAAAATTGACCAACACCCAATGTTTAAAATTATTAAAGGCGACATTGAGAAATGGGAAATAACTTAGACATATTTGAATTGCCTAAAATCAAAAACTCAGACAAATGCACTGCCTGTAACACGGGTTTTGCGTCAGGCGGGCTGACGTGCAAACTTGGAGCATTTTGCTTCTATTCAAGTTTCTCGCAGGTTGAAAGTTTTGTGCTCCGAAACCCGCCCGAACGCAAAGCCCCAAACCGTTAGCGGTCAGGCTGCAACAAAATAACCCAACAAGAATAAAATGTATATTTACTACACCAATGCAAAATTTGACAACTCAAAAATGGTTTAAATTTGACAGACAAATGAGTCTGTTAATTTCGTTTTTGACACTTATGACTTCCTGCAACGGACAAGTGAAATCGAGCAATAAAACAGAGATAATCTCGACTTCTACGAACAACGAAATTTCTAAAAATGACAATGTTCATTTTGGACTACAAGACAAAATCGGACGACTTTGGTTTGGAACAACAGTATCGGGGTTATATTGCTATGACGGCAACACATTTACACATTTTATCGCTAATGATGGTTTTGATGAAACTTGTGTTTTTTCACTGCTTGAAGATAAAGTTGGTAATATATGGATTGGTACTTCTAACGGACTTTATAAATATAACGGAAAGACTTTTTCAAAAGTTGTTATACCACATTCTTATATAGCTTCAAAACCAGATGCAATGGGAAATGTTGTATATAATCCTGACTGCATTTTATCCATTTTACAAGACACAAATGGTAATTTATGGTTTGGATCAATGGGATTTGGTGTTTATAAATATGACGGAAAAGCGTTTAGTTATTTCCTTTCACCCAAAGAACCAAATTACAATTTAATACAATGTATTACCGAGGATAACAAAGGAATACTTTTTTTCGGCACAAGAGGCGAAGGCGTTTGGACATATAATGGGATTGAATTCAAAAATTTCAAATCTCGCATTGTAAACAACAATCACCTTTTGGACATTTTAGAAACAGAAAACGGAGACCTTTGGTTTAGTGTGGTTGGTGGAGGTATTCGTCATTACACAAACACGACAAATACAGAATTCACAGCTTATGACGGAGAAATGTTTCAAGAATTTACACAAAAAGACAATTCTTGTTTTTTAAACGTGTACAGTATGTTGCAAGACAAAAACGGAAACCTATGGTTTGCCAGTGACGGTGGCGGAGTTTGTATGTACAATGGGAAATCATTTACTAATTACACAATTCAAAATGGATTATGTAACAACTCAATCAAAGGACTTTTGGAAGACAGAAATGGTAATATTTGGTTTGGAACAAGACGTGGAGGCTTATGTTTTTATGACGGGAAATCATTCACTAACTTGACAGACAAACTTAATGAATGACAAAATAAAGATGACACACACAATAGCCCGAACCGCTAACAGCGGTTTGGCAATAGGCGGGCTGACGTGCTTCGCAGAAACATTTGTGCATAAACAAACATTTGTTCTTCGTATGAACTTTAGTGCTAAAAATCCCGCCCATCGCCAAGCCGCAAACCGTTATGCACAATACTTTTCGGACATGATAGTCATGACTTCTGACAAAATGAAACATATTACAACTATATATTTACTTATTCTCTTGCTTGTTTCTTGCGGACAGTATAAAAAAGATTTCAAACGAGAAACCTCACTCTTAGACATAGGGGAAACTCATAAGTTGTACACTTATGAAGGAGGGGAAGGTAATAATACAATTGTGTTTGAATCGGGGCTTGGTGTTGACGGTTCCACGTGGTTAGAAAGTGGCATTTTTGACTCCATCGGAAAAAACAATCAAGTTATTGCATATGATAGACAAGGTAACGGAAAATCAACACCGACAAATGAGGCAAGAGGAATGCAATCACTAGTAAATGACCTAGACATTGTCATTAATACAAAATCAGCAAACAAGAAGGTTATAATCATTGGACACTCTTTAGGTGGTGCAATCGCCAGAGTTTATGCAATCCAGCATCCCGACAAAGTAAAAGCCTTATTGTTGATAGAACCCAATAATGAAAATTTTACACAATATGCAAAAATGGACCAAGCGCATGAAGATACACTTGTTCGACAATTCGCTACAGAAAAAATGACGGGTGCGGCAATGGAAGCTTCACAATTAATAGAGAATGTTAGTTTTTTAAAACAGTTGCCGACTTTACCCGACATACCTGTAATCGTTATTACTTCAACAAAAACAGACAGCGAAATGACCAAAGAGAGTGTAGCTGATTGGTTTTTGGCACACGAAACTTTAGGTAAAGGAATTACAAATTTCGTGCATATAAAGACAAATAAGTCTGGACATTTTGTTTATCTTGAAGAACCGAATTTGGTAATTGAAAATATAAGAAAACTACAGAGGTAAGTACTGTGCATAACACACGGCTTGCTCCAGCCTTGCAGACATCAAAGGCATTTGCAAAAGTCAGCGGCAGACAATTATTTTCATTTTGCAAATGGCTACTAAACATTTATCTTTAACTAAACATTTCGGCAGACAACGGTTCCAAAACGGCCGAAGCAAGCCGCGAGAACGTTATATGTAATAAGCGCAGCGACAAACATAATAGACAATGAAACTTACTTTTATATTCTTGCTGACTTGCATTATGGCATTTGGACAAAATAAGTCGAAAGACACAATCAATCCAAATATCTTAATCGACCCAGACATCATGGCTGAATATCCTGGAGGAACAAAGGCCTGCATGACATACATACGAGACAGTGTCCTTTCAAAAATTAATATTACTGAAGAAGAATCTTATTCCCTAAGAACAGCTTATTCGAAAATCACCATTACAGAGTCGGGGAAAGTTACAAATGTCAGAATTATAAGAAGCTCAAATGTTCCAAGAGTAGACTCGCTATTTAAAAGCGCATTGGAAAAAATGCCAAATTGGAAACCTGCATTAATAAATGGAAAAATTCAAAGTCAAGACTTTAATTTTCCGCTCAAAATCGAATTAAAATAAAGTATTACTCGCAGACCTTTATGTAATATTACTAAATGGCGCTTACTACATATAACACACGGTTTGCAACATCGGCACAGACAACTAAGCTTTTGCAAAGGCTTTTGCCCGCTGACGGCGGAATTTATTTTCGCTTTGCAAAAGTCTACCAAACATTTATCTTTGTTATAAGCGTTTCGGCAAGAATCGGTTTCAAACGCCACCGATTGCAAACCGCGAAACCGTTAGCAGTAAGCCACCTAGACATAACAGCAGAAAGACATTGAAAATTAAAAACATACTTTTATTCTTAATAATCCTTTTCAATTCAGGAGTATTTATGCTATACGGGACAGCTAAACTGACAGGATTCCAGTTTGTTTATCACGCTCCACCACCTGACAAGTTGCTTCAAGACGTAAGACCGCTTTCAATTATGTGGTATTTCTTTAGTTTAAAAAAAGGTTACGCTGTATTAGTTGCACTAGCTGAAATAATTCCTGCAATACTTATATTATTTAAGCGTACAAGGTTTCTGGGTAACGTTTTATACTTGGTAACCGTGACAAATATTGTAGCAATAAACATTTTCTTCGTTATCACACCTTGGACATTGGCGATAAGTATTACTCTTTTTATTAATGCATTAGTAATTCTTTTTAGTGAGCGACAAAAACTAAAGGTATTATTAAGTTAAATATGCAGACACGGACAAAAAAACTAAGTGTGGTGGCCAACTGCTAACACACGGTTTGCCCCAGCCTTACAGACAACAAAGCAATTGCAAAAGCGGCAGAAACGTTTTTAATTTTTTCTTTGCAATTGCATAGCAACATTTGTATCTTTATTTAAACATTTCGGTAGACAACGGTTCCAAAACGGCCGTAGCAAACCGCGAAAACGTTGTGCGTCATATTGCGAAACTCTAAAATAAAAATGAATAAAATAACAATCTTATTTCTCTTACTTGTAGCGACTTCTGCTTTTGGGCAAACTAAAGCTCCCGAAGACTTTGGTTTTAGACACATTATTCTCAAATACAAAGCTGACAATGTTGATATTTTAATTAAATCAAAAAAAGGCGAAGAAAACGTTCCGAAACCACTATTCTTTTTTTGTCAAGGAAGCCTGCCTAAGCCGTTAATCATATATAATGAAAAAAACATTTATGGTGTTTTTCCATTTAATGCTGACAGCCTTTCCCAAAAATATCACTTAGTCATTGTAAGCAAACCATACATACCTATAATAGCAGATTACAAGACTCTTTCGCCCAGCTTTAATTATACTGACAGCTCAGGTAAATTTCCAAAAGAATATTCTAATAGAAACCTTTTAAGCTACTACGTTCCGAGAAATATCGCAGTAATAAAATATCTACAAAAACAAAAATGGGTTACAAAAAACCAACTTGTTGTAGCAGGACATTCAGAAGGTAGCACAGTTGCTGCAAAAATGGCAGCAGTCTATAAAAGAATCACACATTTAGTTTATGCGAGTGGAAATCCATTAGGAAGAATAATGTCAATGATTGGACAAAGCAGAGCAAGTGAAACCGACACAGACAGCACAAGAATTGGCGAAGGACAAATAAAGCATTGGGAAGCAGTCGTGAAAAATAAAAACGATATTGACGACTCAAGGGGCGACACATATAAAGCAACATTTGAATTTTCACAACCACCAATCAAGTATTTAGAAAAGTTAAAAATTCCTGTTTTAGTATCTTATGGAACAAAAGATTGGAGTGCCCCATTTAACGACTTTATGCGTGTGGACTTTATCCGACAAGAAAAAATAAATTTTACATTCCAACCGTATGTTGGAACTGAACATAATTTTTTTCCATTAACAGCAGACAATAAGCCTAATTACGATATTTTTAATTGGGACAAAGTAGCGAACGATTGGCTGAAATGGTTAAATGAGAATTAAATACGAACGCACAACACGGGTTTTGCGTCAGGCGGGCTGATGTGCAAAATTGAAGTTTTGTGCTACTATTAAGCTTTAGTAATAAATTGAAACTTTGTGCTAGGAAACCCGCCCGAACGCAAAGCCCGAAACCGTTATAAGCAATTGCTGCGGTAGACATAACTCCGACATGAAAGAAAGCATGGAAATTATATTAAAATCAACAATCACTTGCCCGAACTGTGGACATAAAAAAGAAGAAACTATGCCGACAGACG
>JAFDYB010000034.1 GCA_018267655.1 Bacteroidota bacterium | reverse complement strand
TTACAAGATCATTTGCGTGTAACTACCGGCTATTTTACCATAACAGGAGGTAATAAATTTTTTCCAACAGCTATGTTTGGCTTGGGAATTAATACCCAAACCCCCACTCAAATGCTAGATGTAAACGGTGGCAATATAAACTTAAAAACACCAACCTATAGTTATATGATAAACAACCAACAATTTTTGTGGCATAAAGGCGGTAGCACCAATGTATTTTTAGGAGTGGGTGCGGGTAATAATTTTCCAACCGGGGTATCGAATAGTAATACATTTTTAGGTGCAAATAGCGGTTTTAACTCTAACCTGATGTCAAACAACTCTGCATGTGTAGGAGAAGAAAGTGGGTATAATAATCAAACCTCAGGTAGTAGTTTTTTGGGGTACAAAAGTGGATATTCAAATACACTCGGAGATTTTAATACATTTGTTGGAACCCAAAGTGGACAAAATAATACGCTAGGGGCGGTAAATGCATATTTGGGTTATAAAGCAGGGCAAAACAATAATGGTAATGAAAATGTTTTTGCGGGGTATCAATCTGGGATAGGTATCACAAGTGGTAATTTTAATGTAATAATAGGAAGTAATGCCACAAGTACTAATGTTTCAATTCAAAATGCAATTGCTATTGGTGCTGGCGCTACGGTAGTAAATAACAGCCAAATGATTTTGGGATCTAATAGTATCAACGTGGGCATTGGTTTAAGTGCCGACCCAAGCGGTCCGCAAAATAAGTTAGAAATTTTTAAAGGTACATTAAGCAATCCTTTAAGTGGCTTACGCCTGCGCGATTTAGCGGGAGCAAGCCCTTTACCAAGCAATAACCAAGTATTGAGCGTTAACCCTGCAAACGGCGATGTAATTTTAACTAATTTCCCTTCGGGAACATCGGGCTTAGGAAATGTGTGTGGTGCTTCACCTCAAAATCCACTTACCAGCAGTTGGGAAATTCCTTTAGCAAACAATAATTATATCTTTAGTGGGCAAGGGACTACAAATAATAACGTGGGAATTGGAACAAGTTGTACGCCTGCTACAAAATTAGAAATATTACAAAGCTCTGGAAACACGGGAAGTACAGGCTTATTAGTTACAAATACTGATGTTTCAGGTGGTTATTCTTCAAATGTAAATGCAATTGGAATCAAAGCGGTGGCTTCAAATAATAGCAATTGTTTTCCAATTGCTGGGTGGTTTGAGGCAGGTACTTCTAACGCAGTTTGTAGAACAATGGCAATTTTTATTCCGCAATCGAAAGGAATAGTTAGTATAGGGTATTCAACACCTTCAGTAGGAATGTCAAGTGGTACTGGGATATTGAATGTTAACGGATCTGCTGATTTTTCAGGAACAACGTATCCATCTGATATTTCATTAAAAAATACAGTTACTAATATACCAAATTCATTACAACAAATAAAACGGTTAAGATCGATTACTTTTAAGTGGAATAATGTTTTGGATAGTGGCATGGCAGGAACACATGCAGGTTTTATTGCGCAAGAAGTTGATACAGTTATTCCTCAATTGGTTAAAACTAATCCAAATACAGGAATCAAGTCATTGGCATATACCGAAATAATTCCTTATTTGGTAAAAGCAATGCAACAACAGCAACGCCAAATAGAAAAGCAAGACAGTATTATTACAGCCCTTACCAATAGTATAACTTCTTGCTGTGGCAGTAGTTCTGCTCGTTCAACGGGCTACACGGGCAGTAACCCTCGCCAATACAATATCGACCTTGGTAGCGGCAACACTGTGGTGCTTTCGCAAAACGTACCCAATCCATTTGCCGAGCAAACTACCATCAACTACAAAATGTGCCTACCGATTTTAAAACAGCACAAATTATTTTTAATACCACCGATGGCCGCATTATAAAAGTACACACCATCACCGAAAAAGGTGCAGGGCAACTAAACGTTTTTGCCAACGACCTTAGCAGCGGCATGTACAGTTATTACCTAATTGTTGACGGTAATATTATTGACACTAAAAAAATGGTGAAAAATTAACTCTATTAAATTATTTGAATAATAAAAAACAGATGAATTGTTTAAAGTATAAGTCTTTTTAATTTCAAGCCATCAAAACTAAAATTGAACTTTAAAAATTACTGTGTATATTTGGTTGATTAAGTTTTTTTGTGAGTATAAAAAATAAACACGTAGGAATTGCGTTACAAGGAGGGGGTGCCCACGGTGCCTTTACTTGGGGCGTTTTAGATAGATTACTGGAAGAAGAAACCCTGATAGCAGATGTTATGTGCGGCACAAGTGCCGGTGCAATCAATGCTGTTGCTTGCGCCTATGGGCTTCATGTTGGCGGCCCGGCAAAAGCAAAAGAAATTTTAGATAAAATGTGGCGTAAAATTTCTTTAAGCGGAAGCTTTTTGTTTAAGCCCGGTATTTTTGATAAAACATTTGGTAACGGTGACATTTTTAACAGCCCTGGTTACATTTGGTTTAATACATTAAGTCAGGTTTTTTCGCCCTATAACCTAAATCCATTCAATTTTAATCCCCTCCGAGATATTATTGCTGAATTAATTGACTTTGATGAGTTGCATGCATACAATCATAAAAAACTTTTTATTTGTGCAACTAATGTAAAAACAAATCGTGCAAAAATATTTTCAAATAAAGAAATTACCCTCGATGCTGTAATGGCAAGCGCTTGTCTTCCTTTTTTATTTCAAGCAGTTGAAATTGAAGGCGAATATTATTGGGATGGTGGTTATATGGGCAACCCGCCTATTTTCCCGCTAATTACTAATTCCTCTATACGAGATATTGTTTTAATAAAAATAAATTCTATCATTATTAACTCTGTGCCTACTACAGCTCGTGATATTGCAGACAGAGTAAACGAAATTAGTTTTAACAGTAGTCTTATTAATGAAATGAGGCTTATTCATTACCGAAACGAATTAATAAGAAACGGAATTTTAAAAACCGACAATAAAACAAATCGAGAAATTTTTATCCACACAATTAGCGGCTATGATGCCCTTAGCCAACTCAGTTATAGCAGTAAAATGAATACCTCGTGGGAGTTTTTACATTCGCTTAAATTAAAAGGCAGAGAAATTGCCGAACATTGGCTCGAGAAAGATTTTGCAGGCGTGGGCATTAAATCTACCTTTGATGTAGAAGAGCATTTTTTTGGAAAATTATAATTTTTATATTTAAAGTTTAATTTTCTTAATTAAGTTATTAATCAAATTTTGCAGGCCGGTTTTACACATAAAATAAAATATTATTATGCTTTTGCATTAGTATTTGTATGCCTAGTATTTATATCTCAAACACGTATTTCAGTTGCACCAAATTATATTGAGCAAAAAACGGAGCAAAACAATTTAACTACACAATTCATTAGCACCTACCCCGATTCATCTGTAAATTATCTTCATCAATACACACCCATTAATTATTTAGGTAATTTAGGTTATGCCTCGCCCGATTATTTTTTACGATATGGTACTAATAATGCGGGGTTTAATTATATCAACAAAACTACCAATAACGATTTGTTTACCGATAAAGATATTTCATATTATAAACTTAAAGGACCCTATGCAAAATTAGAAGGAATTACCGGCTCAAAAGAACTGCAAATGTTTAAAATGATTTTTACTACTTCGTTTAAGAACGGATTAAATCTAGGTTTAAAATTTAATCGCTATTCTTCGCTAGGGTTTTATTCCCGCCAATTATCTCTTACAAATAATCTTGTAGTAACTTCAAATTATCAATCAAAAAAAGACAATGGTTTTTACGCTTATTTTTTATTAAACTCTAATAGAAATCAAGAAAATGGCGGAGTAAAGAATGATACATTAACTTTAAACGAAGTAATGACAAGTAAAGATTTAGTGCTAACTAAACTTTCGTATGCTAATAGAGATAATCGCGAATACAAATTTATGATTAACCCTTATTTTAAAATTGCAGGCGACTCGGTATCAAACACAAAACACTACCTTCAATTAAAAACAAACGCATCACTACAAACATATAAATACAAAGACGCTTTGTTTCAGGGATCGGGGCTTTATAACAATTCATATTACGATACAACACAAACATACGACAGCACCGCTGTAAAACAAATTGAAAATCGTGTAGATTACACGTTAATTAATACAAATAAAAATTATAGAGCATCAATAGGATATAAAACTCAGCTTAATGCAGTTTGGCAACATAAAGATTCAACTTTTTTTAATCATTTAATTGTTGGTGATTTTAGTTTTGGAAAAAAACATGTGCCCGACTCATTAAACCACGCATTTATAAAAAACTATCAATCAACCTTTAATTTGGCTTATGTAGCTTTTGGCGCAAATCAAAATAATTTTAAGATTGAAAATACAAGCATATTTACTTTTAAAAACAATTCGGCACTAAGTATTAATTTTTTACTGCAGAACAAGCAAGTAGATTATTTTAACAGGCAATATCTTTCAAATAATTTTTATTGGCAAAATTTAAACTTTACAAACCAGCAATTGTTTCATGGTAAAATAAATTATTTACTAAGCAAGCACATTTCATTTGAAGGGCAGTTTCAAAACATTTTTGGTTTTTGTTATTTTGATTCGTCGGGTTTATCAAGGCAAGCAAGTGGTGCGGTACAAGCTGCAATGTTTGGCTTAAGCGCAAGGCGTGTGTTTTTTAAACACTTAGGGTTATACTTCACGGGTAAATATCAATTAGCAAATACTCATTTGCTTTGGCGCTTACCACCTGCTTATGGCTTAGCCTCATTATATTATACAGGCAATTTATTTCGAAACAATCTGCAGTTGCAAACGGGGGTACAAGTATATACATACTCATCGTTTACACCTTATGCATACATGCCCGCTACACAACAATTTATTTTACAAAATAGCTTAAACACATCTCCTTATTTATATACCGATGTGTTTTTAAATGCCCGTATTAGGCCTGTTACTGTTTTTTTGAAAATAGAAAATTTATTACAAACCATTGCGCCTCAACAAAATTATTGGCTTGTAAAAGGATACTATCAACCCGATTTTGCCATAAGATTTGGCATAAGCTGGTCGTTTTTTGATTAATTAATTTTTATACCAATCACACAAATATCATCTACTTGTTCTAAATTAGCTTTCCATTTATTTAATGTGGATTCTAAAGCTTGGTGTTGCTCAGTTGAAGAAAGATGTTTATTACTGATGATTAACTCTTCCAATTGTTTATACTTAAACTTTTTACCTTTTGGCCCACCAAATTGATCGGCAAAACCATCAGTAAATAAATATAAAGAATCGCCTTCGCTTAATTCTATAACGTGAGTAGTAAATGGCGTGGGATTATCTGTCATTCCAATAGCTTGCTTGTTAGCTGTAATTTCTTCTAACTTATTGTTTTTAAAATACCACAATGGGTTATTGGCACCTGCCCAAGAAATTTTATTCGCATTAATGCTTACTAATGAAATATCCATTCCATCTTTTATATCTCCACCATTTTTTGAAAAAGATTCTAAAACTAACTCACGAGTTTTATCTAAAATTTTACCTGGGTCGGATAATTTAAACTCTTTAACAGATCTGTTTAATGCATTGCAACAAACAACTGAAACTAAAGCTCCTGGAACACCATGACCAGTGCAATCTGCCGCCGCAATAAGAAAACCGTTGTTCGTTTTTTCTGCCCAATAAAAATCACCTGCTACAATATCTTTTGGTTGATAATAAATAAAAGAATTTGGAAGATGTGTATTAATAAAATTTAATGAAGGTAAAATTGCCTCCTGAATGCGTTTTGCGTAAGTAATACTATCTGTAATTTCTTTTTGTTTTTCTTCAACTTCATGTAAAGTTTTTTTTAATTTTTCTTCCACTACAGCTCTTAATTTTACTTCTTTTCTAAAAAATATATTCCATAAAATGAAAGAAAAAACTAACATAACAATCCCGGTATTTATCATATAAGCCCCTCCAGGCCAATGTAAAATTTTAGACATAAACCCGATTATGATGAATATAGTTGAAAATAAATCAAAGAAATTAAGCAATAATGTTTTTGATGTAACAAGCTTACTCCTATTCTCATAACGCGATTTAATTATTAAGGGCAATGCGCTAAGTACAAATGAAAAGCATGAAAGAGTTAAACACACATTTGCTCCAGCCCAATGCATAAATTTAAAAAACCAACCAATAATAAAAATAGAAGCGGTTATAGTACTGATCACTTTTATTACTTTTTTTCTTTTTTGAATTGATGAATTAAAATAGATAAGCGACAAGCTCAAACACATAAATATGTATAAAGTACCTATTCCTATAAGTATTAGTATTCCCGGAAATGAATCAAAAAAATCTTCATAAATAAACAGAGTAATTATAAATAACAAAAAGATTATCCCAGATATAGAGAGTAAGATTTTTCCTAATTTATTTAAATTCATTTCTAGTTTTTTAGAATGTTAATATTGTACCAAATGTAAAATAAATTTTATTCTTAAAATGCAATTAAATTTATTTAATTGATTTTCAAACAATTAAAAAATATTTATAACCTAATTGTCAAATACATTGTTTTCTTATGTATCTTTGTCTTAAGTATTGAATTATTATAGTATGTTTTACTCATCAGAACTTATAAAAGGAACACTTAAAACAATTGTTTTAAAACTTTTAGCCAACAATAAAAAAATGTATGGTTATGAAATTACTCAAAAAGTAAAAGAACTTACCTCCGATAAAATTCAGATAACCGAAGGCGCTTTGTATCCAACCTTACATGCTTTAGAAAGCGAAGGCTTAGTAACTACCGAAATAGAATTTATTGGGAAGCGCGTAAGAAAATATTATAAATTAAGTACAAGCGGTAAAAGCAAAACAAAAGAAAAAGTAAGTGAATTGGCTGATTTTATGGAAACCATGAAATTTTTATTAGATATAAAAACAAAATCGGCTTAAATAAAATATGTACCAACTCAATGAACAACAAATAGATTTTATTATCAACGACATAAGTGCGCGCGGCGTTGAGATGGAAACTTTACAACAAGATCTAGCAGATCATGTTTGTTGCATTATTGAAAATAATCTCGAAGAAAATGGAGATTTTGAGAGCTTTTATCAAAAAACAATTAAAACATTTTATAAAAATGATTTAACAGAAATAGAAGAAGAAACACTCCTAGTATTAACTTATAAAAACTATTACGCCATGAAAAAAACAATGATTAACAGCGGCATTGCTTCAGCAGTATTATTTACAGCTGGTTCATTCTTTAAGTTTATGCACTGGCCGGGAGCTAGTGTTCTAATCTTATTAGGTATGTTTATAGGCACGCTTATATTCTTACCCATCTTCTTTATGTTCAAAAAAAATGAGACTGTAAACAGCAAAGAAAAATTGGTGCTTGGTATTGGCGTTATTAACGGCATGTTCTTTTCACTCTACGTGTTATTTAAGGTGTTTCATTGGCCGGGCGCAAATTTACTTTGGTTTTTTACTTTAGGGATATTTGCTTTAATTTTTATACCACTTTATTTTTTTAGCGGTATAAAAAATCCAACAACTAAACTAAATACCATCACTACTACTATTATATTAATAATGCTTGCAGGTGTGTTTTTTCTGCAAACAAGGCTAATGTCGAGTAAACAATTTTATTTAGCTAAAACATATAATTATATACAATACGAAGATTTATTATTAAAACTACAAGCAACAAAAAGCGCCAATCAAAACAACGAAATAGAAAAATTAGCAAATGAAATAAATCAAAATTGTAATGAAATAAAAACTATGATTATTTCTGATGCAATTGGCACAACTTCTATCCCTAAAGATTTTGAGGAGAAACAGATAACTTTTGAAGAAGTAGGACTTAGCTCACAATTTAATATAGAAGAAAACGGGTACTCAAAAATACTAAAACTAAAAGATCAAATTAATACCTATAATTCTATTATATCCTCCCATAAACAAGCTATACAAATGCAAAATGAAATTGCGCGAATGATAGATAAAAAACTACTTCAACAATCAAATTTTAATTTATTGTATGCTCTAAATCAAATTCAACTCATTACACTTCAAAACAAACAATTATTTACATCAGAGAAAGAAATATAAAAAATATTTTTTTGTTTAATATTTATACATATCTTCGTTATAAATAAAAAACAAAATATGGAAAATAACACAACACCAACAACATCAAACAACGATGGAAAAGGCTTAGGTATAGCCGGCTTAGTAGTAGGTATTTTAAGCCTAGTACTATCATTTGTGCCTTGCTTAGGCATGTGGGCCGTAGTGCCTGCATTAATAGGGTTAATTTTATCTGTAATTGCCATGAAAAAACCTGCTGCTAAAGGTTTAGCAATTGGAGGCTTAATCTGTTCAGTAATTGCAATTTTAATTGCAGCTTATTGGATTTACGCTTGGTATGCAGTAGCCCACGTGGTAACAAACGGACTAGAAGAACTAAAAACATCTGGTGCTTTAGACTCTTTAAACAAAGGGCTTGAAAAACTAAAAGAGTTATCAGACACTTTAAAAACACATTAATGCACAAAATATCAAGTTATGTTTTAGTAAACTTGATTATTATTATTGCAATAGGAGTAGTTTTTTTCTACTCCTATTTTTTTTATCCCAGCAACCACCCAATACCCTGTTTTTTAAAACTATACACCGGCAAAGCCTGTGCAAGCTGTGGTTTTTCAAGAGCTTTTTCTGAATACATACATTTTAATTTTTCCGAAGGGCGAGAGATAAACCAAAAATCATTTCTTGTTTTTCTTTTTTTTGTGTTTCAATTTATATTTAGAATCCTAATTACTTTCGTTACTTACAAATACAACCGTCAATCACAAAAAATTATTATTATTGATATTAGCTTAAGTATTTTATTTTTTCTAATAGCTTTTGTACCTTTATTGTTTTAATCTATATGGAAAATAATTATAATTCAGAATTAATGGCAGAACAAAACTCGCCACGCCCACAATTATTAAGCGTTTCTTGTATATTAACATGGGTGTGCTGCGGCCTAATGTTTATACTTTCACTTTGGGGTTTGCTACGCGACACTCCTGAAAACCGTGCGCAACAAATTGAAAAAATGAGACAAGTAAACCCTGAAATGGCCGATAAAATGGAAGAAGCGATGAGCGAAACATCTAATTCGTCAAAGCAGGTAAACACAGCCGTTAATTTTATCTGTTTAGCATTTAGCGCAATTGGTGCTACGCTTATGTGGCAGTTAAAAAAGAAGGGGTTTTATCTTTATTTAGCGGGCGAGATAGTGCCATACACAGGTATGTTTTTATCTGGAAAAACTTCAATGGCAGCCCTATCGGGTTTTGGTTCAATGGGCACCACTATTTTTGCTACCGCAATTGCCATTATGATAATATTTGACGCAGTATTTATTGGCTTTTACGCCGTAAATTTAAAACACATGAAATAAATCATACTGTAAGCGCTTTATAATTCATACACTTGCCAAAAAATTGTGAATAAAAATTCAATGCATTCAAAATACCCTAAAGGTTTATTTTTTTTAGTATTTACTGAGTTTTGGGAGCGTTTTGGGTATTACTTAATGATAGGCATTTTTACCCTATACATGACCGCTGACACTAACGAAGGCGGATTTGGTTGGGATAACGACAAGGCCTACGATATTTTTGGAACCTTTATTGCAGCAGCTTACTTAACACCTTTTATGGGCGGCCTGCTTGCCGATTTAAAACTAGGCTATCGCTTTTCAATTATTTTAGGTGGCACATTAATGGGTGTAGGCTATTGTATGCTGGCAATACCTCATATATGGGCCTTTTATACCTCGTTAATTATAATGGTAGTTGGCAACGGGTTTTTTAAGCCAAACATTTCAACGCTACTTGGAAGTTTATATAATAGCGACGAGTTTCGCAATAAAAAAGATGCCGGCTATAATATTTTTTACATGGGAATTAATGTTGGTGCATTTATTTGCAATTTTATTGGAGCAATTATGCTAAATAAAATAGGTTGGCACGGGGCATTTATAGCAGCAGGCGTAGGTATGTTTATTGGTGTAGCAACTTTTATAGCCGGAATAAAATATTACAAACATGTTGATTTAAGAAGAGTTCCAAAACCTGAAGACAAGCCCATTCTTAACCAATTTATTATAGTGCTTTTAACCGGCACTGTATTGGCTTTATGCAGTTGGTTAAGTAAAGGCACTCTATTAAGCAGTGAAAGTTCTGATGCTTTTTTTGCATTTTGTATTCCTGTAATTTTTTTCTTTGTTCGTATATACTACAAAAGCCATGCGAGTGAAAAAAAATCGCTAAGCACCATGTTTACAATTTTTTTAATTGTAATACTTTTTTGGGCAATATTTAAACAAAACGGTACCGCGCTTACAACCTATGCAAAAAATTATACCAATCGCGAAATTCCCCAATCAGCGATAAACATACTTAAAACATTAGGATTTTCTGAAAAAATAAATTACACAAAAATCGAAGTTGATAAAATTGACAATCAATTTAAAAAAATTAAAGATGAAAACGGAAAACCTATTAAAGAGACTAACTATCCGGCCTATTTTAAAAATTACCCAACACAAAATTTACCCAACGAAGGAGCAGAAGTAAATTTAGTATCAACAAGCATTTTTCAATCTATTAATCCATTTTTTGTTATAGTACTTACCCCTTTATTAGTTGCCTTTTTTGCTTTCTTAGCAAGAAAAAAAATGGAGCCCACTACTGCAAGTAAAATTATGCTGGGCTTGTTAATTAGCGCCTTATCAACATTAGTAATGGTTGTTGCTTTTTATGCTACAAATAATGGCGCTCAAAAAGCAAGCGTTTGGTGGCTTGTAGGCTGTTATGGTGTTATAACCGTTGGCGAATTGTGTTTAAGTCCTATGGGTTTATCAATGGTATCAAAACTATCGCCACCACACTTAACCGCACTAATGATGGGAGCTTGGAGTTTAGCCACCTCTATAGGTAATAAAACAAGTAGTGAAATAGCAAAGTTTTGGGATAAGTTTGAAATAAAAGCAAATTACTTTTGGTTAAACTTTGCCCTTTTAATGTTAGCTTTCTTCATAATGCTACTATTACTCAAACGCATAAATACAGTTTTTAAAAAATAATGCCATGAAAAACATTAGCGATCACATTAAACAACTACGAAATGATTTTATAAAAGGATCTTTATCAGAAAATGAAACAGATACTAAACCGGGTGTTCAGTTTAGTAAGTGGCTAAATCAGGCCATTGAATCGGAAGTAGAAGAGTCGCAAGCTTTTGTATTATCAACTGTAAACGCACTTGGCAAACCATCAAGTCGAATTTTATATTTACGCGGATTAAACGAAAATAATTTTTATTTTTTTACAAATTTTAATTCTAAAAAAGGAGGCGATATTGCATCAAATCCAAATGCATCAATGTGCTTTTTTTATCCTGAATTAGAACGGCAAATTCGAATTGAGGGCACCGTTTCATTTGCCGATGAAAATGCAAGTAATGAATATTTTAATTCTCGCCCACGTGAAAGCCAAATAGGTGCGTGGAGTTCGCCTCAAAGCAAAATAATTAAAAACCGCGAAGAGTTAGAACAAGCAGTAATTGAAAACACAAAACGATTTGAAAACAGTGAAATTTCGCGTCCTGATTTTTGGGGAGGATATGTTTTAAAAGCAAATTATTACGAATTTTGGCAAGGCAGGCATAGCCGCCTTCATGATAGGATTTGTTATGAACTTAAAAATAATACTTGGTTAAAATACCGAATAGCACCTTAATAAAAAATGACAAAACAAGAAAAAATAAAATCATTTAATCCAAACGGAATAGGTCAACTTAATGATGGCATGTTTGGTTTACCTTTTACAATTGATGAGTGTGAAACAGTTTTAATTCCCGTGCCTTGGGAAGTTACGGTAAGTTATAGTGGTGGCACAGCCAATGGCCCCGAAGCTATTTTTAACGCAAGCTATCAAGTTGATTTATACGACCCCATAGTAAAAAACGCTTGGCACCTTGGTATTGCTTTAGATACTATTGATAACACAATTAAAGAAAAAAGCAATGCTTTAAGAACAATTGCCGAAAATTATATTGCTGAACTGGCAAATGGTGCTGATGAAAGTTCAACAAAAATGCTCAATACAGCTAAAAGCATTACCGAAGGCTGCGAATGGCTTAACGCAAAAGTTAAAACTAAGTGCTTAACATTTTTAAACACAAATAAAACACTTGGCTTAATTGGTGGCGATCACAGTACACCCTTAGGGTTAATGCAAGCTCTTGCCGAAAAATATAATTCATTTGCTGTTTTGCAAATAGATGCGCATGCCGACTTGCGAAATGCCTACGAAGGATTTACATACAGCCACGCATCAATAATGTACAATGCCCTAAAAATAAATTCAATAAGTAAATTAGTACAAGTTGGTATAAGAGATTACTGTGAAGAAGAACTGGAGCTTATTAATAACAGCAATGGTAAAATAAAAACATTTTTTGACAGGGACATTAAATACGCACAATACAACGGCGATTCGTGGGACAGAATAGTAAATCGGATTATTAATGAATTACCACAAAATATTTACCTAAGCTTTGATATTGATGGCTTAGACCCAAAACTTTGCCCCAATACCGGAACCCCTGTAGCAGGTGGTTTTGAGGTTGAACAAATATTATTTTTACTCGAAAAAATTGTAAAAAGCGGGCGCAAAATAATTGCCTTTGATTTAAACGAAGTAGCCACCGCCGATGATAATGACTGGGATGCAAACGTAGCCGCTCGACTATTATATAGGATATGCAATTTAGTTGCCATGAGCCAAGGAAAAACAGTATAAATTTTGATTAAAAAAATTAGTATATATATTTTTTTTATTGTTTGCATTCAAACACAAGCATCTAAACTAAATTCTGGTACTTACAGAGGTTTATTATTATTACATCCTGAAAAAAACATAGAGCTACCTTTTAATTTTGATGTTACATACAAAGAAAAAAAATGTCAAATAATAATTAAAAATGCCGATGAAAAAATTATAGTTGATGAAATTAAATTTAATAATGACTCTGTCATTATTAAAATGCCTGTGTTTGACACTGAATTTAGATGCAAAATAAAAAACGATACTTTATTAGGATTTTGGGTAAATCACTACAAAACCGAAAAAAATAAAATTTCTTTTATTGCATATAAAAGTAAACAACGCTTTACTATTACAAACAGTCTGGCAAATACTATTTTTGAAGGTCGCTGGGAAGCCTCATTTTCTCCTGGATTAAAAGATAGTAGTAAAGCCATTGGCATATTTCATCACCAAGAACAAACAAATTTTATTACCGGCACTTTTTTAACCGAAACAGGAGATTATAGATTTTTAGAAGGTGCTAACAATAATAACACGCTTTTTCTTTCGTGCTTTGATGGTAGCCACGCTTTTTTATTTACTGCTGAATATAAAAATGGGAAAATAATAAATGGCAAATTTTATAGTGCTGCTAATTGGGAAGAAGATTGGACTGCCATTCCCAACGACACTTTTAAACTACGAGATGCAAACAACATTACTTTTGCGAAAGATAAAAGCGCAGTATTAAATTTTTCATTTCCTGATTTGGAAAAAAAATTAATTTCATTAAGCGATAAAAAATTTAAAAATAAGCCCGTACTTATTCAAGTAATGGGGAGTTGGTGCCCAAATTGTATGGACGAAACAGCTTATTTAAGCGAGTTGTATAAAAACGAAAAATTTAAAGGCCTTGAAATTATTGCTCTAGCTTTTGAGCGCACAAACGATTTTGAAAAAGCAAAAAAACAAGTAGCCCGACTTAAAAATAAATTTAATGTTACTTACCCCATACTTATTACTAAACAAAGCGGTAAAGAAAAAGCTTCAGATGTTTTTAATACACTTAATAAAATAATTGCTTTTCCTACGCTCATTTACTTAAATAAAAATCATCAAATTATTCGTGTTCACACGGGTTTTTCGGGTCCGGCAACGGGTAAAGAGTATATCCATTTTAAAGAAGACACTGAAAGTTTAATTTCGCGATTATTACAGTAACTTAAACTAATTACTCCATCGGGTAATCTTTAGCAACCCAATCAGGTTTTAGCCCCTCCGGCAACTCAAGCACTTTAGTGTTTTTATATCCCATGCCAATTAAGGCATCATAAGCAGGCTTTATATTAGGACAACTTGCATAAGAACAACAACCGCAATAAACAACAATTGATTTGTTTTTACTTTCCATAGTAAGCGATTGCTTCATTTTTTCAACAAAAGTTGCACTAGTAGCCTTACCAACAAAAATAGCGGTTTTAATATTATCCATTGGGCCTACATTAAAAATCACGGGCTTATCTGCGCCATTTATTTTTATTTTATCAGCTAATTCTTTTGTTGGCATTAATTGGGTTTTATTCCATAATGGTGTTTGAGCAAAAGCACCAAATACACTTAAAAAGGTTAATCCTAAAATATACTTTTTCATTTATTTAATTTTTTAATGATTAGGTTAATTACAATAATTATTCCAAAACTCTAATTTATAAAATATCAACATTAATTTGTATTAAAATGTTTGCTATTATTGCATTTAGCTAACTAAAACTATTTCTTTTTTGTATTTTTACACTTATGCCAAAATTGCTCGCAGCTATTCTTGTTTTTGTATTTTTTGTACGCACTCAAGCGCAATTTACCATAAAAGGGAAGGTGTTTATTGCAGAAAATAAAGAAGCAATGCCCTTTGTAAATGTAATTATAAAAGGTACTACTATAGGGGCACAAACTGATTTTGATGGAAATTTCATAATCAATACTACAAAGATTGGCGATAGTATTGTTGCAACTTATGTTGGTTATAAGCGCTTAGCAAAAATCATAAAAAAAGGGGTTGCACTTCAGGAAATAAATTTTGCTATGACAAACGAAGGCGGCATATCGTTAGAAGAAGTAACCGTAAAAGCGGGAGAAAATCCTGCCCATAGAATTATACGAAATACTGTAAAACATAAAATCAAAAACAACAAAACATATTTACAGGCTTACGAATACGAAACTTACAATAAATTAGAATTTGACTTAAACAGAATTCCAAAACAAATGCGCGATAAAAAAATTTTTAAGCCTATTAAATTTGTATTTGAAAATGTTGACAGTATAAATAGTGGTGAAAAGCCATCTCTGCCTTTTTTTATGGTCGAAAATTTATCGCATTTTTATTATCGCGCAAACCCCGAACGACGTAAAGAAGTTGTATTTGCAACAAGATATACCGGTATGGAAAATTCAAGTGTTTCGCAAGTATTGGGCGACATGTATCAAAATATTAATATATACGACAATAATATTTTAATACTCGGTAAACAACTGCCAAGTCCTTTAAGTGAAAACGCATTTTTTTACTATAAGTTTTTTTTAGAAGACAGCACTTTTGAGGGCAATAAATATGTTTATCACATTCGCTTTAAACCAAAGCGCACTCAAGAAATGAGCTTTACCGGAAACATATGGATAGCCGATACAACATGGGGTGTAAAGCGTTTAGAGATGGGACTACCTAAAGATGCCAACATAAATTTTATAAATACAGCAAATGTTGTTCAAGAATATTCTTATATTGATAGTACATGGTTTATGACTAAAGACCGCCTAGTGATTGATTTTTCTCCAACTAAAAACTCAATTGGATTTTATGGCAGAAAAACCACTTCATACAAAAAATTAATTTTTAATCATCCAAAAGAAAATAAATTTTATGAGTTTGCCGATAAAATTGAAGTTGAAGACAGTGTGTTTAAAAAAAGCGACGAGTTTTGGAAAGAAAACAGGCACGACAGTCTTTCAAACAGAGAATTAAAAATCTTTAAAATGGTTGACACCATTCGTTCTCTTCCAATATACAAATCGTGGGTAGATGTGTTTTATTTAGTAATTACAGGTTATAAAAAATTTAATAATTTTGAAATAGGTCCTTACTCTTCCATGATTTCTTATAATCGTATTGAGGGTCCGCGTTTTCGATTTGGTGGTAGAACCAGCCAAACCTTTAGTAAATGGTATCAACTAAGCGGTTATGTTGCGTATGGATTACAAGACGAGAAATGGAAATATTATTTAGGCTTTCAAACTTTTTTATCAAAAAGTCCGCGCCGCCAAATTGTGGGTTTAAATTATAAAAGTGATAACGAAATTTTAGGTCAAAGTACTAATGGGTTTTCTCAAGACAACGTACTAGCCTCGCTCTTTAGGTATAACCCTTTAACCAATATGACAAGGGTAGAACATACAGAAGCTTTTTATGACTATGAGTGGTTTCCTGGACTAAGAACAAAGGTTTCGCTGATAGGTCGCCAGTTTACCCCACTTGGCACAAACAAGTATTTAGAATATAATGCTAAAGGAGAGATAGACAGTAAACCCAATGTTGTAAACACTGAAGCTCGTTTTTATGTGCGTTTTGCATGGAAAGAAAAATACGTAGGACAATCGTTTAAACGACTATCAATAGGAAGCAGGTATCCGGTAATACAAATAAATTATGCTAAATCGTTGCTTAATGCCTTTAAAGGTGAATGGCGTTACCGAAAATTAGTTGCCAACATTTCATATCGCTTACGCATAACGCCTATTTTAGGGTACACTGATTGCATATTAGAAGGAGGAAAAATTTGGGGGCAAGTACCCTATGTATTAATGGAATTACACGGCGGAAACGAAACATATTTATACGACCCTTTAGCATTTAATATGATGCGGTACTACGAATTTGCCAGCGATCAGTTTGTGAGCCTCGCCTTATTTCATCATTTTGATGGCTTATTTTTAAATAAAATTCCTTTACTAAGGCGTTTAAAATGGCGCGAAGTAGCAAACTGCAAAATGGCTTGGGGTTCGGTTAACAACACCAATAAAAACGTTTTGATCTTCCCCTCAACATTAAGTTCACTTAATAATGGTCCTTACGTAGAGTGTAGCGCAGGTATCGAAAATATTTTTAAAGTATTTAGAATAGATTTTTATTATAGAGCTACTTATCAATTTGCAAACCCTGCTAATAACATAGGGCTTAGATTAGGCATTAATTTGGCTTTATAAAAATTTGATAGTTGTTAAAATTAAAACAGGCCAACTACCAAACTATTTTAATCGTAATTTTATATATCATTATTACCTTTATTAAAATGTTTTTTTACCCTTCAAGAAATAAAAATCACCGCCCTATTTCTTTTAATTTTTTATTAGTGTTTTTATTTTGTTGTCCCATTCAAAAAACATACTCGCAATTGTTAGTAGCGCGTGACACTATCAATGTACTTCAAAACAACTACTGCCTAAAATACCCTTGGACTAATGGCATCAACTATTCTATGCCTTCACACATTGATTTAAATAATGATGGCACAAAAGATTTAGTTTTTTTTGATAAAGCAAATCAATATGGGACTGGTAAATTTAGATGTTTTTTAAAAACCGGCTTGCCCGGAACAACCAGCTACTCTGCATCACCCGATTTAGGTTATTTTTTCCCTCTTATTAATAATTGGGCTATTTTAAAAGATTATAATTGTGACGGTAAAGAAGATATTTTTTGCAGCACGAGCGGAGGCATTATGGTTTATAAAAATATAAGCTCTGCATCTAACCCAATTAATTTTCAATTAGCTAAAGCACTAGTGTACAGCAATTATTCGCCATCATCGCCTAGCCCTACATATTACAATTTGTATGCAAGCACAGCCGGCTTGCCCGGAATTGCAGATGTTGACAACGACGGCGATTTAGATATAATTACATTTACACCCAATGGTTATTTAATGGAATATCACTTAAATATGAGTAAAGAATTATATGGTAATTGCGATAGTTTAGTATATCAAATAAATAATTCGTGTTGGGGTAATGTAAGCGAAAACTCATGCGTAGTTAGCATGAGCCAAACTTGCGCACCTGTATTTAGAATTAAAAACGATACTACAAAAACCGAACAAGTGCTTCACGCAGGCTCGTGCTTAATGTGTATTGATATGAATGGCGATGGGTTAAAAGATTTATTAATGGGCGATGTTTCGTGCAATGTAATACAATTAGCAACAAACACCGGCTCAATAAATTTTGCGTTAATCAGCGATACCACAAAACTTTTTCCATCAGCCATACAACAAATTAAAATGAATAATTTTCCTTGTACTTATACTGTTGACGCAGATGGCGATGGCAAATTAGATTTAATAGCAACACCTAATGCATTTGGTAGCGAAAATGCAAAAAGCGTTTGGCTTTATAAAAATATTAGTACCACGCCTACTCTATCATTTAATTTTGTACAAAAAGACTTTATTCAAAGCGACGAAATTGACGTTGGACAAAATTCATATCCCACACTAATTGATTATAATGCAGATGGGAAAAAAGATTTATTAATTGGAACATTTGGTTATTATAACGCCCCTAATTTAATTGCATCGCTTACGCTTTACCAAAATATTGGAACAAACTCTCAACCTTCATTTTCACTAATAACACGCGATTATGCGTCACTCAGCACTTATAGCATAAACAACATTATGCCCGCTATTGGAGATGTTGATGGCGATGGCGATATTGACATTGTAATTGGTAATTCATACGGTGTTTTAGCTTGGCTTAAAAACACAGCCGGCGCCGGTAATCCTTGTAATTTTTCGCAATACATACCCAATGCATTTAGTTTTACTACCCAAGCTGCATCAGCCTCACCTCAGCTTTTTGATGTAAATAAAGATGGTAAACTTGATTTACTAATCGGAATGAAAAACGGAAAAATAGCCTACTATCAAAACACCGGTATTGTTGGCACTCCTACGTTTTCATTAATTACAAATACATTTGGCAATATAAACGTACAAGGCAGCATTTACCAATATGGTATTGATGGTTATGCTGTACCATTTGCATATAACGACGGTCTTAACACTAATATATTAGTGGGCTCTGTAAGTGGAGCTATTTTTCAATACCAATTTCCATCAGTATTTTCACCCACAGTTACTTTTACACAATTAAACTCAACTGTAAATGGATTATTTGAAGGAGGGCAGTCAACAGTTTGGTACGAAGATATTAATAATGATGCAAAGCCAGACTTATTTATGGGTAATGCTTCGGGTGGATTATCTTTTTTTTCGAGTAAATCTCCCAACATTGGATTAAACGAAAATATGTTTTCTGAAACAGCTAACAATATTGTATTGTTTCCTAACCCAGCAAGCGAAAATATTTTTATAAAAATTAATCGCGCTGATGTTTTTATGCTTAGTGTTTATATTTATAATTCAAATGGAGAATTAGTTCTCTCTAAAAAAACAACTAATATTGCCAATGGTTTTTTTGTCTCCGAACTCTCAAAAGGCTTATATTTTGCAAAAATTAATTACGAAACATTTAACGGCAATTTTTTTACAAATAAAAAATTTATAAAAGAATGAAAAGTACTTTTTTTATACTTCCTTTAATACTATTGTTTTTTTGCGCCTGTAAAAAAGACATTGGACAAGTAAATTTTGGTAATTATCCGCATGATATTGGTAATATTATCAGAGCCAACTGTGCAACTGCAGGCTGCCACAATAACGCCAGTTATATTGCAACCAATGGTTTTAATATGCAAACATGGGAAGCAATGTTTCAAGGAAGTAATAACGGCTCGCCGGTTATTCCATATAGTTCAAAGTTTTCGAGCATGTGTTATTTTATAAACACATACGCTGCGCTCGGCAACCAAAATATACCAACCATGCCTCTAAACAAAGCTTTATTGAGCTACACACAAGTTAAATTAATTAAAGATTGGATTGATGCGGGGGCCCCCGATATAAATGGTAATATCATGTGGTCATCAAACCCGCTTCGAAAAAAATTCTATGCCGTTAATCAAGGCTGCAGTGTAGTAACTGTTTTCGATGCAGAAACAAAACTCCCTATGCGCTACATAAACGTTGGCACTAAAGGAGGCACAGATACTCCGCATTTTATAAAAATATCTCCCGATGGCGCTTATTGGTATGTGATTTTTGTAAACAATAATATCATGCAAAAATTCAGATGCTCCGACGACTCATATGTAGGAAGCGTTCCGCTTTCTCCATTGGCTGCAGGAACTGGGACTTTTGATGCATTAAATTGGAATACTTTTACAATTACAAACGATGGTAAAAAAGCATTTTGCGTTAGTTGGCAGCCAAATGGTGTTGTTTGTTCAGTTGACTTAGTAAACATGAAACTTCTTAACTTTGTTGGCGGCTTAAACAGCCCGCATGGTATTTGTTTAGACAACAACAATCAAAACATTTATATAACAGCGCTAAGCGGAAATTGCTTAACACAGTTTGATACATCCTTTACAACCAGCAATCAACTTTCAATGGTAAACGGGCAGTTGCCCAGCGATTTTAATAATCAACTTCAAGTTCATGATGTTATGCCATCGCCTTTCAACACTGATCAGTTACTTGTTACTTGCCAAAAAACAAACGAAGTGCGCGTTTTTAGCATTGCTTCAAACTCTGTTATAGCAGTTGTTCCAACCGGAATTTATCCTCAACACATTGCGCACTCAATGTTAAGAAATCAATTTTATGTAAGTTGTGCTGAAGACACATCAAGTTTTCCACACTCACGAGGAACAATTACGAAAATAGATGCGCTTACTTTAAGTCCAACAAAAATTGCCGTAGGTTGGGAGCCACATGGTTTAGCGGTTGATGATGAAAATGGAATATTATACGTTTTATCGAGAAATATTACAGGTGTAGGCGTTGCTCCTCACCACTCAAGTAATTGCGCAGGTAGAAATGGTTTTGTAGATTTTGTTAATTTAAACACCTTCTCGCTAACCGGAATAAGATACGAATTAAGCGTAGATCCTTATTTTATTTCAGAAAGACCTTGAGTAAAATAGATGAAATATTAAAACAGCAACCCTTGCTTTTATTTGACGGTGATTGTGGGTTTTGCAATAAAATTATTTTATTTTTTTTAAAATACGAAAGTAGTAAAACCATGCACTTCGTATCACTTAAATCCGAATCGGGAAAAAAATTAAAACAATATTTCGAAATTAACGCATCAATCGACTCTATAATTTTAATAAAAAATTATTCGGCTTATATTAAATCGTGTGCGGCATTACGCCTTGCGCTTTACTTAAAGGGTATCTGGAAATTACTTATAGTGTTTATCATAATTCCACCTTTCATAAGAAATTTTGTTTACGATATAATTGCGAAACATCGAAAAAAAATAATTCAACATTCAACTAATTGCGAAATGTTATCACCTAAAGATGCACAACGTTTTATTCACTAAGTTTTACAAATTTTGTGCGTAAAATATTACTGTCATTAGTTTGAATTTCCACAAAATAAATTCCATTTTCCCACAACGATGTGTTAATACTAGTTTGAGTGTGATTTGTTTTTTGACTTAACATTATTTTTCCATCACTTGAGCAAATTGTAACATGTGCATTACTTGCAGTATTAATCATTAAAGTGGCGTTTGTTGGATTTGGGTAAAGAGCAATGCTTGCATTCAATTGCGTTTCGTTAATTCCCGTTACAAAAGCATTTACCAATAGAGCTTGCCCGATTGTTGGTAAGGAAAACAAATTTGCGTTGTTTAAAGATTTTACACTAAAATAATAGTTTTGACCATTCGTTAAACTTAATCCGCTTGCAGTAACGGTTTGAGATAATCCAACTGATGTATATGAAACAATATTACTATCCCCAGGGCTTGTTCCAATACAGTACCAATACGAGTTTACTCCAGAATTAGGATCGGTGCTATTACTCCAATTTGCTGATAAAATTGAAGTAGAAGTAGTTGTGTTAACACTCCCTGTTAATCCGTTATTTAAATTTAATATTGTTGTTGGTCGTGTAAAATCAATATTAAAAGTGTTTTGCGAAAATGCAGATATATTGTGCGCATTGTCATTTGTAAAAGAAATTATTTTTGCGCCAGGAGTAGCCGGATTGATGTTGCAAACATTTATGTCCTTCGCAGTTAAAACACCTACGCTAATAGTATTGCTTAAAATTGGCCGTGAGCGAAGCACTCTAAAACTATCAATTGCAATTGTGCTATTGGCATTTCTAAACGACACATATTTACCAACCGTTAAGGGGCTTGAATCAGTGTAGGTGCCAATTAATTTATTGTTCACATAAATTAGTGTTAATCCACTAATTCTATCAAAAATTATTTTATAATTATAGCTAACATTATTAGCTATAACAACATTCGAAAACGTGGTAACCGGGCTACTAAATGAATTTCCAATTACCTTGTATAACTCAATTGTATTGGTGTTTTGCCTAACCCATATAAAATAAGAATTGCCTCTATTACTTAGCGATGCGCTGTCACAAAAATAATGAAACCCAAGGCGTTGGTTAGTAGCAATACTGGTAAATTTTGCATTGAAGCTATACACACTTCTGTTGCTTAAAGTTTGATTAACATAAGTGTAAATATTACTGTTAGTTACCGAGTTTGCACTTTGAATTAGTTGGTTTCCTGTAACCGACCATGTACCAACAGAAACTGTCCAATCAGTATTTAACGTATTAAAATCGTCGTAAAAATATCCGTTTAAATTATTTGATCTAAACTCACTTCCTGTGTTTTTCAGCACCGCATAATAACTTTTTTCAATACCTGAACCGCCGGTATTATCAACATCAACATAATTACAAGTAAAATCTTTATAAAAATATGTTGTGGTAGGTGTAATAATAGTAGTGGGCGAAATTGTATCAACACTTGTTGTTGCTGTAAGGCAGCTTTTAATTATTCTCCAGCCCGGATAATTTGTTGCACCATCACTTTTAAATTTTAATGTTAACACGCTTCCGGTCGAAACCACTGTGCCTGGAGAAACAGTGCCACTATAAACACCTATAAGTGGTGCCAATGGGTTTACGCCATCATACAACCAAAGCGAATCATAATTTTTTTCTGTACTAAAACTTTTAAATTGCAATTGAATATTATTTCCTACGCCAGCAGTAGTGGTAAACCAATAATTTTCGTTATCGTAATAATTGCGTGTAGGCCCACCCATATCAAACAAACTATCATTGCACATAATTGGCGCGCAACTCGAAAATTTATTTTGAATTAGCGACCAGTATGCACTAATTCCATCATCATATCCTAATGCCCAAATACCAATACCTCCCAACCCACGTTGATTTACCATGTCGTACTTTCTGCCTAAACTATAAGCATCATCAATAAAACATTGCCTCCAATTACCCGCATTTAAATATGCATAATAAGGGCTGTAACAGTTCCCTTCCCAAAATTTATTAGCGCTTGAGTATGTAGATGGATTTGAGGCAATATAATTGAACGTTCTTGAAGCATTAAAATTGCCGGTTGTATTGGCAGGTATTGTGTTGGCAGCTACCTCCCACTCTCTGCCGTAATAAGGCAAGCCCATTAATAATTTTGAAGCAGGAGCTCCTTTTTTCACATAATCAGTAATAGATTTTGAAATTGTATAATTATAACTCGTTTGAAAATTATATAGTGGCGATGTTGGACCTGCTTGAGCACTTCCTCCATAATAATAATCGTACCCCATTATGGTGTAAAAATCAACCTTACTATTAAGAGCCGGCATATTAAATACACTCCCCCAATCAACTGCATACAAACAAATAGAGAGTTCGTAACTTGGGTTAGCGGCTTTTAAACTTGTAGATAGATTTGTGATAAATGTTGTAAACGGCGCAGAATCACTGCTTCCCATACCCTCAAAGTCAATATTTACACCATTTCCGCCACGGGTATTTAATAAATTTATAATATTATTAATAAAAGTAGTTTGGGCAGAGCTACTTGCCCAAAACGTAGAAAAGCCGCTAAATAACGAAGCGCAAATATGTACCTTAACCCCATTTGCTTTTGCAACAGTTACAACACTAGCTGTTGACCAGGCAAACGAACCATTCGTATTATTGCCCGTTGAAGAAGAAACCGTGTAGTCAAAATAACATAAATCGCTTAATAAATTCCATTGATAATTAAGATAAGTGGTACCGTTCCAATATGGGTGCCAGCCAAAAACACGCTTATTTAAACTACAAATGCTGGTGCTTATATTTTGTGTTTTGGCTGTATTTAATATAGTATGTTGTGCTTGATTAAGGCTGTCAAAAGATTTTTCGGCATTTAAATTAAATTGTTTATAAAAATTACTTTGCTCTTGCATTATTGAAACGTAAGGTTTTTGAGCAAAACCTTTTATCAAAAAGATTAAAAACAGTCCGTTAAATATTTTTTTAACCATAGCTACTTTATTAGCCAAAACTAATGAAATTAAGAATAGTAAAACGATACATTAAATCAAATTGGTAAAAAGAGGCCATAATTTATGTTGAAAGGATTTAGAAAACAGCGCATTAAAAAGCGATTATTTCAAAAACGGTTTTTTTTACTTATTTTTATCTTCTTTTTAATCATTACTATTAAATTAACCAAATGAAAAATTCAAAGAGTAAATCTGTTCTAAACCCCAATTCAAAAAAATTTTTATACGAATATTTAAATAACACGTCTCCAACCGGCTTTGAAAGTAGTGGTCAAAAAATTTGGTTAAACTATTTAAAACCTTATATTGACGATTACTTAATTGATACATACGGTACTGCTGTTGGCATTATTAATCCAAAAGCAGAATATAAAGTGGTGATTGAAGCGCACGCCGATGAAATTAGTTGGTTTGTGCATTACATTACAAAAGAAGGTTATATTTATGTTTGTCGTAATGGTGGCAGTGATCATCAAATAGCGCCAAGCAAAAGAGTTAACATTCATACTGAAAAAGGTATTGTGAAGGGTGTTTTTGGTTGGCCGGCAATTCATGTGCGCGAACCCGGTAAAGAAGAAGCCCCTACTTTAAAAAATATTTTTATTGACATTGGTTGTAAAAACGATAAAGAGGTTGAAGAAATGGGAGTTCATGTTGGTTGTGTTATAACCTATGAAGATGAATTAATGGAATTAAACAACCGTTACTATACAGGAAGAGCTCTCGATAATAGAATTGGAGGCTTTATGATTGCCGAAGTAGCACGCTTATTAAAAGAAAACAGAGACAAACTTCCGTTTGGCTTGTATATTGTAAACTCCGTTCAAGAAGAAGTGGGTTTAAATGGCGCTACCATGATTTCGCGAAAAATAAAACCAAATGTTGCAATTGTTACAGATGTTTGCCACGACACAAACACCCCTATGATGAATAAAATAAGTAGTGGTAATACAGCGTGTGGCAATGGCCCTGTATTAAGTTATGCGCCGGCGGTTCAAAATAATTTATTAAAACTAATCATTAACACTGCCGAAAAAAATAAAATTTCGTTTCAACGATTAGCCTCGCCTCGCAGCACCGGAACTGATACTGATGCTTTTGCATACAGTGCTGATGGTGTTGCCTCAGCATTAATTTCTTTACCACTACGTTACATGCACACAACTGTTGAAACAGTAAGTAAAAATGATGTTGAAGAGGTTATTAAATTAATTTATCACTCCATAAAATCAATAAAAAACAATCACGACTTTAGATACATAAAATAAAGAATATTATCGAATGCCAATTTTAGGAAGTATAATAAAAGGCGCTATTAATTTTAGAGGGAAAATTCCGTCGCGTAAAAATTTTTATAAACAACAGCTCACCCAATTAAAAAAGTTAATGGCAAAAGCAGAGTTTACCGATTTTGGGAAACGCTACCACTTTGGAGAAATACTTTTAAGCGAAGATCCTATAAAAACATTTCAGAGTAAAGTTCCCATACATGATTATCAATCCATTTTTGATTTGTGGTGGCACAGAACGCTT
The DNA here is from genome assembly GCA_018267655.1 of Bacteroidota bacterium. Classification (GTDB taxonomy): domain Bacteria; phylum Bacteroidota; class Bacteroidia; order B-17B0; family Aurantibacillaceae; genus Aurantibacillus. The sequence goes on along the minus strand of JAFDYB010000034.1, from coordinate 199,685 downwards.
AAAGGAGAAAAAAACGTGTGTTGGCCGGGTAAAATAAAATATTTTGCACTAAGCTCAGGAACCAGTGAAAGTAGCAGTAAACACTTACCCATTACAAAAGAATTAATTAAAACCATACAACGTACAACTTTAAGTCAAGTTGTTTCAACTCGCCATTTAAGTTACCCAAAAGAGCAATACGAAACCGAAATACTATTTATTACCGGAAGCTCTAATTTAAACTTTAATGGGGTTTACTTTAGTGGTGATTTAAGCGGAATAACTGCAGGAACTCAACCACGTTGGTTTCAAAATTTTACATTACCGGGCCCTGAAATTTTATCTATAAAAATTTGGGAAGAAAAAATACAAGAAATTGTTGAACGTGCAAAAGATTGGAATATTGGCTTTATTGCCGGCGTGCCGGCTTGGATTCAAATAATTTTTGAACGTATAATAAAATATTACAACGTAAAAACTATTCATGATATTTGGCCAAACTTAGTATTATACGTGCATGGTGGCGTAGCAATACATCCTTACAAAAAAAGTATAGATGCTTTATGCGGTAAAAAAATTGACTACCTTGATACTTATATGGCAAGCGAAGGATTTTTTGCATATCAAGAACGACCAAACCCTCATCAAGCCATGAAATTGGTAGTTAATAATAAAATGTTTTTTGAATTTGTACCCTTTAACAACGATAATTTTGACAGCGATGGAAATATTAAACCTAATGCCAAAGCGCTTAGTATTACCGAGGTTGATGTTAATATTGATTATGCCTTACTACTCTCTAACTGTGCGGGAGCATGGCGTTATTTAATTGGCGACACTATAAAATTTACAGACATTGAACGTGGCGAAATTGTAATTACCGGTCGTACAAAGCATTTTTTAAGCCTATGTGGAGAGCACTTAAGTGTGGATAATATGAATCAAGCTATTAAAATTGTTTCTGATGAAATGGGAATTGTAATTAACGAATATTGCGTAACCGGCATTCCTTATCAAGGGCTGTTTGCACACCATTGGTATATTGGTACCGACTCGCGAGTGGACCCCGCTATCATAAAAACTAAGCTTGACGAGGCCTTAAAAACACTCAATGACGATTATATAGTAGAACGCAAGCACGCCTTAAAAGAATTAATTATTACCATATTACCAAACCAAACATTTATTGATTTTCTTGCCTTTAAAGGAAAATTAGGCGCACAAAGCAAAATACCGCGCGTTATGAAAGGCAAACACTTAAACGATTGGCAAGCATTTATTAAAGATAAAATATGATTTTAACACTAGCAACGCAAACTGTTTTAATAGTTTTATTTTTAGCGTTTTCGTTTGGACCTGCATTTTTTGCTTTAATAAACACCGCCATTAAATACGGCAACAGAACAGGCTCTATTTTAGCTACGGGTGTGTTTTTAAGCGATTTTTTTCTTTGTGTATTAATTATTTTTTTAGTTCATATTGGCGCTACAACCATTATACAAGACGAAAAAACTCAGCGATTTATGGGTATTCTTGCGGGCATTGTGCTTATCGTTTTTGGGGCTTTTTATTTTAAAAAACCTACAACTAACACGCATAACAACGAAACCATTGAAATTAAAATTCCAAAAGCATCGTTTATGTTATTTAAAGGCTTCTTTTTAAATATACTAAACCCGGCCGTTTGGCTTATATGGCTTGGCAATGTAACTGCTGCCGGAAAAATATTAAACTACAACGCCATTAACATGCTTTTATATTTTGGTATAACTTTAGGCTTGGTGTTATTAGTTGAATTGGTAAAAATACGAGCATCATCTAAATTAAAAAAATGGCTTACTCCAAAACTAATGCACGTGGTAAATCTTACAACAGGAACTTTATTAATTATATTTGGCCTTGTACTTATTTATGAGCATTATTTTGAAAAACTATAATACACTAAATTAAACTTTTATAAATGAAAGAAGAAGATTTTCAAAATTTACGACAAAAAATTATAGAAAGTACAAGCTTTCCAACAGTTTATATGTTTAAATTTATTGTTGAGAGCAATAACCGTAAAATAGCTTTAATTAGTAGTTTATTTGACGAAGGTGCCGATTTACACACAAAAGAAAGTTCTAATGGTCGCTATACCTCTATTACAGCAAAGCAAGTATTAATGACAGTTGATGAAATAATTGCTGTTTATAAAAAAGCATCTGAAGTTGATGGCGTGATTTTTTTATGAAAAATTAGCCCTCTATTCCTATATGTATTAGAGCATCGCCTGCATTTACAACAGGTTGATTGTTTATTCCAATAATATACCCATCGTAAGTGCTTGTAATTTTATGCTCCATTTCGCCAAAAGGATTATAAATAGCCCCCAACAAATCGCCTTTATTTACAAAAACACCGTTTTTTACATTCATGTGAAACAAGCCACTTACACCGGTTCTAAGCCAAGTATCTTTTTTTATTTTTACGCTTGGGTTAGGCGTTAGCTCTAAATCAATCATATTAAAATTTTTCATTAGCCTTAAACAACCATTTACACCCTCGTTTATTGCCAAATAATCAAAACGCATGCTTTCTCCTCCTTCAAATACTAAAATTGGTTTATTTTTTTTTGCTGCCTCTTGCCTAAAAGTTCCTTCGCGATAATTACTATCAATAATTAACGGTGGCGAAAATTTTTCGGCTATTTCAATATTCATAGGAAAATCAAACACACAACGTATTTGCGGATAGTTATTAATTTTTGCGCCACCTGTATGAAAATCAATTCCAAAATCAATTACAGGTAAAATTTGTTTCATTAAATCATAAGCTATTCTGCTTCCTAAGCTTCCGTTTTTGGTGCCCGGAAAACATCGGTTTAAATCTCTGCCATCAGGCAAATCACGGCTACTAAACAAAAACGAAACTATATTTATTACCGGTATCGCTATAATTGTTCCACATTTTAAATTTTTAACTTCACTACGCGAAATTAGTTTACGAATAATTTCAACACCATTTATTTCTTCGCCATGCATGCCGGCCGAAAGAAGGATTACCGGGCCATCATTTTTTGAATTTATTACGTGTACGGGTATTTCTATTTGTGTTTTTGTATGCAGCTCATAACTGTTTAATACTACAGTTGCGTTTGATCCTTTTAAAATTTTTTGATTATTTATTATGATATCGCTCATTTAGTATCAAAAATAGCAATTAAAAAATCATAAATACAACGCTCTCATTTAATAAAATCTTTATATTCGGCACAATTCTATAGAAATAACTTTATTACTAATCAAAAATTAATATGAGCAAAAACATAAAACCCGAAAGCCTTATGATGTCATACGGCTATAAGCCGGAATTGTCAGAAGGCGCTGTAAAATGTCCTATTTTTCAAACCTCAACATTTGTGTTTAAAAGTGCTGAAGAGGGAAAGGCTTTTTTTGAAGTTGCTTATGGACATCGCGAAAAAAATGAAAGCGAAGAGTTGGGTTTAATTTATAGCCGCATCAATAATCCAAATTTAGAAATACTTGAAAAACGCTTAACCCTATGGGACAAAGCCGAAGACTGTGCTGTTTTTGAAAGTGGCATGTCTGCAATTTCTACCGTATTATTAGAGTTTTTAAAACCCGGTGATTTACTGCTTATAAGCAGCCCATTATATGGAGGCAGCGATCACTTTATAAAAAAAATACTTCCAAAATTTGGCATCAACATTGTTGAATTTAAAGTAGGACAAACACAAAAAGAAATTATAGAAATTGTAAAAAAAACAGGATTATCTGAAAAGTTGGCTCTAATATATATTGAAACACCCGCTAATCCCACTAATGATTTAATTGATATAAAGGGGAGTAAAGAAATTGCAAAACATTTTTCTACCGGCGAAAAAGAAATTTATTTAGCAGTTGATAATACATATATGGGGCCTGTGTGGCAACACCCAATTGCACATGGTGCTGATTTAGTGCTTTACTCAGCAACAAAATATATTGGCGGCCACAGTGATGTTATTGCCGGAGCTTGCTTAGGCTCAAAAAATTTAATTAGTCGCGTTAAAGGACTAAGAACTTTTTTAGGCAACATGGCAAGTCCTAATACCGGTTGGTTGCTTTTACGAAGCTTAGAAACATTAAAAGTGCGAATGGATGCACAAGCGTTTAATGCAAATAAAGTTGCTGATTTTTTAAACAAACATCAAAAGGTAGAAAAAGTTTACTTTTTAGGTAACTTATCTGAAAAAGATGGCGAGCAATTTGAAATTAAAAAAAGACAATGCTTAACTAACGGTGGCATGATTTCTTTTGATATTAAAGGTGGCGAAAAAGAAGCGTTTAAGTTTTTAAATGCACTTCAATTAGTAAAACTTGCCGTAAGTTTAGGCAGCACCGAAAGTTTAGCTGAGCACCCTGCAACTATGACACATGTTGATGTTGATTCAGAATTAAAAAAAGAATTTTCAATTAGCGAAAAAATGATTCGCCTTTCGGTTGGTGTAGAAAATTACGAAGATTTAATTGCCGATTTAAACCAAGCTTTAGAAAAAATATAAAAACACTATTTGCGAATAAGGTTAAATGTTTTGTGATAATAATAGTCCTTACCATTTTGTGTATAAGAAATTATTTGATGCCACGCTTGCGTGCTTTTTCCCATATTATCTACCGTTAAAGATGCGTTTGGCGTAAATCCTATTGATGGATCATCATTCCCAAATGTAATGCGCTTTGAGTCATATTCAATTCGCCAACCAAAAGCACCCGGGTGATTTAAAAAATCGGGAGTATAATTTCCATAAATATCTAATAAATAAAAAGAAGAACCTGCACTGCCTTCAACTGCTTTTAAAATAAAAGTTGATGTGCCTACATTTACCGAACTATCTTTTATATGCACGCCATTTACATATTTTGAAACCGTAATGTTGTTTAATGAATACACGCCCGCCTGATCGGTTACAATAAACTCAGGGTGTAACGTTGGCGTTTTTTTACAAGAAATTATTGTGGCTAAAATAACGCTAAATAAAATTATCTTTTTAAAATTCATACGCAATTCCTATATTAAGTTTGTAGCCCTTCATTGATGACTTTAAATCGTTGTCGATATTCGTAAAAGTATATTTTGTATAATCGAGCGGAAAAACAATAGCGCCAGGTGTTCCTGGGTTTAATGCTTTATAGTCAGATAAGTCTGTGTACGACGAAGGAGCAACATTATTATTAAACTGATATCCCAATTTTAAACTTATCATAAGGCCCTTATACAATTTATAATTAGCAATTGCCGATAGCTCTACTCCTAAAACAGGAGGTGCAATATAAGAGCCATTCAAAGATTTTTCACCGCCATAACTTTCAAAACCATCTTGATACTTATACGAAGAAAATAAATATGAGCTTGCGCCAACCCTCATACCTACTGAGGCGCCTATGTTTAACTTTTGGTTCAAAACTCTAACAAAATATTTTCCTATCTCACTTAACACAGCGTTGTTTTGTAATGTAAAAATTCTTGACTCGTTGTTTGAAAACCCTGCTGAACATTCACGGTTTAAGCGTTCAAATATAAACGATGCAAAATATTTTTTATATCTAAGCCTAACACCTATATCCATCATAAATTTATTATGAAACGACGTAAGCGCTTGTGTTGGCGAATTTACTTGATTATATGTACTCACAAAGGTTTCCCAACCCTTAGGTTGAATATTTGAGGAAACACACTGTTCGTACAATATTGAAAATCCAAAATCTTTATCCGATGATTGATTATTATCTTGAGCATTTGCATTATTAAAAACTGCAAAAACACACCCAATTAAAATGTATAAATGGCGCATAAGTTTAAACCGTAACTGTTAATATTAAAATACTCTTTTACATGTACAAAAGTTTTTGAATTATCGTAAATAGCATCTAAAATACCTGATAAAAAATGGTGCTCAATATATGGTGAAACTTGTACGCTAATTTTTTTATACACATTGTACCTTATAAAAAAATTATGTTTTAATGTAATTACTCTGTTTTCAAAATTTACTGTATTAGGATTTATTGTCCCATTAACCTCATCGGTTTGCTTCATAATTAATTTTGGGAAACCACTGGTAAAATAATACCCAATTTTTAACTTCGGTGTTTTTTGATCGTCGCTCTTAATATTAAACGAAATACCCATGCCAAAATAAATACCGCGCAAGTACTGGTTAAAACTTTGTGAAACCTTGGTACCATTCGAATCTCTTACGCCGCTCATTAAAGTATTTCGTGTATTAAATTCTAAGGGTATCAAAAAACTTGCACTACTGCCTCTTGTAATTTCGAGCATGGCACCAACATTAACACCAATATAAGTTCGGCCATACTGCATAGCCTTACTTACGTTTTTATAATTATTAAATTCCCACGATCTTATTTCTAAACCCGGCTGGTGATTTGAATATATACCGGTATTTATGCCGCCATACGCAGCTAAATTATAACTAGCCTGTGCCTTTGCTTTAAACAATAATAACAACAAAAATCCCGAAATAATGACTTTACATAGCCGCATGTGTTAGCTTCTTTTATGTTTTTAATAACTAATGCAAACATAACTACCTTAATAAGCACAAGCAATACTCGATAAAGAGTATTTTAAGCTGTTTTTATTATTTAAAAAACTCAAGGTTAACTTTACGTTAAATTTACATTCATAATAAACTAAGTTTTACCTAAATACATACCTTTGTTTTAAAATGAACAACTCTTCTATAAAAATTTTATTAGTTGATGACGAACCGGATATTTTAGAATTTTTAAGCTATAATTTAAAAAAAGAAGGTTACACTGTATATACGGCTAGCAATGGTAAAGAGGCTATAAGTGTTGCAAAAAAAGAAACTCCACATTTAATTGTACTTGATGTTATGATGCCTGAAATAGATGGTATTGAAACGTGTAGAGAAATTCGAAACATAAAAGCCTTAAAAGATGTTATCATTACTTTTTTAACCGCACGTGGCGAAGACTACACACAAATAGCCGGTTTTGATGTTGGCGCTGATGACTATATAACAAAACCTATTAAAATACGTGTTTTTTTAAGTCGGATTAATGCTTTATTACGGCGGTTGCAGTCAACGAACGCCCCTATTTTTGAATTTGGTAATTTAAAAATAGACAAAGAGCGTCATTTGGTATATAGCCATAATATCGAAATTATATTACCCAATAAAGAGTTTAAACTTTTGTGCTTGCTTACAAGCAAATCAGGAAAAGTATTTACACGCGAGGAAATTTTAGAACAAGTATGGGGTGACGAAGTAGTAGTTGGCGACCGCACTATTGATGTACATATTAGAAAGTTGCGCGAAAAAATTGGCGAATCTTATTTTAAAACCATTAAAGGCGTTGGTTATAAGTTTGAATTTTAATTTATATTATTAGTCTTTGCTTAGCAAGCTTTTATATAACAAATTCATATCGCTACACAATCTTTTATAATCAAATTTTTTAACTATGCTTTTAGATACCTTCTCTAAATTATTATTCAAAACATTAATATTTAAAACGGCTTTTAATAAGTTCTGTTTATAGCTTGTTACATCGCCCGTTTCAGAAACAAAGCCCGAATTGTTTTCAAGGATATCTGAAACACCTCCGGCATTTGTAGTTACAATAAATTTTTGTGCCGCTTGTGCCTCAATTAAGCTTACGGGCGTCCCTTCATTATTTGAAGTAAGTGCAACTATATCTGAACCGGCAAATACAACATCTACGTCTTCGCGCCAGCCACAAAATTTTATTCCGGCCTCACTGTTATTTGCATCGCTTGTATAGCTAATATTACTGTTTTTACAATATTGCATTAACGCTACTTTTGTTTCCCCATCGCCAACAATTAAGCCCTTAACATTTTTGTTGCCTTGAGTTCTAACAAAATTAATTGCGTCAATAAATAAAAAATGATTTTTAATTGGTGCTAAACGACCCACTATAACCACCGCTATATCACTATCGTTTAAGGCAAAGTAGTTTCTAAATGCGTTTCTTTTTTCTGTTTTTTTTTCTTGAAACTTATTTAAATCAAGCCCTAAAGAAATTATTTGAATTTTATTTAAATTGCATATTTTATGCTGCAAAGCCAAATCGTTTTTTTGCTTTTGACTTATCGCTATAATAACGCTTGAATACTTTGCAAGCCTTCGCTCAAATAATTTTAATAAAAATGTTTTTGCAGGCGAAAAATATCCATTAAACACATGACCATGAAAAGTGTGTACGATTATTTTTACCCCGCATGATTTTGCCGCCAAACGACCAAGTGCACCCGCTTTACTGGCGTGAGTATGAACAATATCTGGCCTATGCTGTTTAATTAGTTTTCTTAAAGCAAAAAACGACTTTATATCGTTAAAAGGGTTTATTGAACGCCTCATACTTGGTACAATAATTGGCTGCAAGCCCAACGATTGAGGAATAAAGAGCGAACTTTTTTCGCTTTTTTCTTCAGGACCACCTACCAAAATAGTTTCATAACTATTAGGCATATATTTTGATAAATACGAAACGTTGTAAGTAATGCCTCCTAAATTAAAGCGATTTATTATTCTTAAAATTTTTACCAAACGCAACAAAATTACAACAAACTTGTTTTTGGCAATATTGCTATCAAAAAATAATTAACTTCGGGGTGCTTTTTAAAATGTATTTAAAAAAAATAATATTTCTGTTTTTTTGTTTATTATTTATAAACGGCTATTCGCAAAAATTAAAATTCAAAAACATTGGTAACGAAGAGGGCTTAAGCTCAATCTATGTTAACTCTATTATACAAGACGATAAGGGCTTTATGTGGTTTGGCACCCAAGATGGCTTAAACCGCTACGATGGCTACAATGTTAAAGTGTTTAAAAGCGACCCCACTAACCCTAAAACGTCTCTTACAAGCAACGAGGTAACATTTATTAAGCAACTAAAAACAGATTTATTCATAATTGGAACCTCTGATGGCTTTTCATTATTTAACCCATATCTTGAAAAATTCACGGCATTTAAATCAGAAACACACATAAAAGGAAAAATAAATTCAATTGCAATTGTAAATAACACAGAACTGCTCATTGCCAGCGAACAAAATATTTGTTTGTTTAACCTCGAATCAAAAAAATTCACGGTTATTAGCTTTCCATTAAACGAAGCCTTTGGAGCTACCGCTTTAATTGAATTTGATAAAAAAATATACATAGGTACCGATGGAAAGGGTTTGTGGGAATATAGTTCCGGAAAACTTAAACACCTTGATTTAAAAATGGCTGATTTTTTATCTTCTAAAATTTCGGAGTGTGATAATATATTAAGTTTTGCTAAATACGCCAACCGACTTTATATTGGCACCAAAGGTTTTGGAGTATTTAAATTAGATGTATCAACAAACGAAATAGAACAAAACTATTTACCAAGAAAGAAAAAAATTGATGAAAACTCAAATGTTGTAACTGCAATACAAATTACAGAGAATACTCTTTATGTGTCAACACTATCCGGACTACACGTATTCAGTTTATTAGGCAACGATTTAAGTTTTTCCTATTTAAAAAACGAAAACGAATATACTCCGGGCTCAATCTCAAGTAACAGATTAAAAGACATTTATATTGATAATAATAAAAATATTTGGGTGGCCACACAGCTTTCGGGTGTAGATGTTAATTTTAAACAATCCCAACGCTTTAATAATCCTGATTATTTAGACCTAATTAAAGATGTTAACTCCATTATTGAAACTTCGAAAAACAGTATTTTAGTGGGGGGAGTAAGGTTATTAAAAAACATTAATTTGTCTAATAAAACATTAACCGACTACTCTAAACAATCTAATAACACAAACGCCGCACTCTCTCTTTACAAACAAAATAACGAAATTATTTGGATAGGAACATGGGGTTCCGGGCTTAAAAAATTTAATATTATATCCCATAAAATAAATTTAATTACAAACTCTGATTTTGGCGGTACAATATTAAGTTTATTAAATATAGGTAATAATCGCTTATTGGCAGCCTCTTTTGGCGATGGTTTATTTTTAATTGATACCGAAAACGACAAAATATTAACTCACTTTGGTAAAGAAAACGGACTACCCTCTTTAAATCTTTTTTCTTTATATAAAGACTCTAAAAACAATATTTGGCTAGGAACTTATGATGCCGGCTTATTAAAAATTAACATTGGTAAAAACGACAATTTAATTATTGAAAATACATATAAAAACGACGGGCACCCCAACCAAATTGCGGGCAATTCCATTATGGCCATTAACGAAGATAAAAATGCTACCATTTGGATAGCAACCTCTACAGGTTTAAGCAAACTTTTACCAGACGGAAGTTTTTATAATTTCTTTGAAAAAAATGGTCTGCCAAATACTTACTTATATTCCATCTTGTCCGACAGTTTAAATAATTTTTGGATGAGCAGCAATTCCGGTTTAATTAAATTTAACCCACTACTGCAAGAAAAAGATATCGCCTTTAAAAACTATACTTTAAAAGACGGCTTATTAAATAAAGAGTTTAACTCAGGCGCTTACCTTAAATTGAGTACAGGTGAAATGGTATTTGGTGGCGTAAATGGCATTAATATTTTTAACCCCAATAAAATAAAAGATAATTTAAATGTATCAAGCCCCCAAATAGTATCTTATAAACGTAGTGGAAAAGATGTTAAAACAGATACGGTTATTACTTATAAAAAACATCTAAAATTAGGTTGGCGCGAAAACTTTTTTCAATTTGAAATTGTTGGGCTTGATTACACCGACCCTACAAAAAATAAATTTAAATATATATTAGAAGGCTATGACACCGAGTGGTCAAACGCTTCAACAGTTCGTTATATTTCATACACCGAATTACCGGGAGGCGAATACACCTTAAAAATTAAAGCCTCTAATAACGATGGCGTGTTTGATGAAAAAGCACTTGAGCTACATATTACTATTATACCTCCGTTTTGGAAAACAATTTGGTTTTATGTGCTAACCGGTATATTTGGTTTTGGCATTGTTATCTTATACACACAATATCGCACAAAATCTATTAAAAAAATAAATAAAACCTTAGAAAATAAAGTAGCTGAACGCACCAAAGAATTAGCCGAAAAAAACCATGATATAACCAGTAGTATTGAGTATGCAAGGCGCATACAAGAAGCTATACTCCCTTCAAAAGAAGTTATTTTTTCAAGCTTAAAAAACGCATTTATTCTTTATAAACCCAAAGATATTGTAAGTGGAGATTTTTACTGGTTTGGCGTTAAAAACAATATAAAAATTATGGCCGTAGTTGATTGTACTGGCCACGGAGTACCCGGAGCTTTTATGAGCATGATAGGCCACAATCTTCTCCACCAAATCATTCAAGAAAAAGGAATTACCAAGCCGGGCGATATTTTAAACGCTTTACATAAAGGTGTTCAAGAGGCATTGAGGCAAGGGCAAAACGAAATAAGTACAAATGACGGTATGGATATTTCGTTACTAACAATTAATTCCACTAACAACACTGTTGAGTGGGCCGGAGCCAACCGACCTTTAATTTTAATTTCAAAAACCGGCCAATTAACAAAGTTCGATGGCAATAAATTTCCTATTGGCGGCGCTCAACTTGGTTCAGAAAGATTGTTTACAACATTAAACATACCTGCCTTAGAGGGCGATAAAATTTATTTAAGTTCAGATGGTTACGCCGATCAATTTGGGGGCGAAAAAGGCAAAAAGTTTATGGTAAAGCGTTTCCACGAGCTTTTACTCAGTATTTACACCAAGCCATTTAAAGAACAAATGAGCATTTTAAACACAAATTTTGAAGATTGGCGAAAAAATAACGAACAAGTTGACGATGTTTTAGTAATTGGTGTTGAAATTTAAAAAAATTTGTATTTTTGTATAAAAGAAATAAAATGAAAGTTCGATTTTTAAAATATTTAAGCGTAATCACTTTTAGTGTTTTGGTGTTTATTGTTGGTTGCCGCAAAGGAGAAAACGTGCAGGTAGATAACGAAACGCAATCTGCTGTTGACAACGCTGTTGCCGATCAGGAATTTGCTGCCATTGTGCCTGCAACAAATAATTATGCTATTACAACAAAAGGCACCGGTGGTCAAATTCGATTGTCTTCTGCCGCTTCAAGCCCTTGCGATACCTTAATTTGGCTTAACCGCAGCGCCGCATGGAACGGCTATCCAAAAGCCGATACCACAATTAATATTTCAACAGGCAATTACAGTGCTGCACCTGTTTACTCATTAAATGCCGGAACCACATGTTCGTCTGCTTTTACTGATGGTAAAATACGTAGCGGAAGCTGGATTATTTCATTAACAGGTCCCTTAAAAGCTGCCGGTAGCGTATTATCATGTAGCTTAATAAATTACGTAGTAACTAACACAGCTGTTGCGGGTCCGGCCATCACTTATTCTTGCACCTCATTAACAGCTACCTCAGGCGGTACAACTATGATAAATGGCTATCCTGCATTTACATATACCGTGGCGCTAAACAACGGGGTGTGTAACACCAGCGATTGGACAATTAATTATTCATTTAACCGCACTATACAGTATTTTTCAAAAGGCGATGCCTCGGGCTCTGACCCTTATGTAGCTGTTAGCGGCACTTCGAGCGGATTAACCCGTTTAGGCAAACACTTTGCCGTTCAAATTACTTCACCACTCATTAAACATAAATCGTGCCCTTATATTGATAAAGGCAAATTGAACTTAACTCCGGACGGATTTGCAACACGTTATGTTGACTTTGGTAATGGTAGCTGTAGCGACCAAGCAACATTTACTGTAAATGGACAAACCGTAACCTTTAAAAAACATTAAACTGAATAATAAAGCCATAACAAACTCTTCGATGGTAGATGTTTTCGATATCTATGATAAAGTGGAGCGGAATAACATTCTGCTTTCTTTTAAAGGAGAAATAACCTCCGACTTGCTTACCTCCATTCTTCAAATAATGGAAAACAAGATGGATAACCTTCAAGAAGTGCCTAAAACAAAAAAGAAGGTTTATAATGTTTTAGTAGAATGTTTGCAAAATCTTTACCATCACCTAGATGATGCAAGCGGAGAATCGGAAGACGATAAAACCCGCTCTGCCATTTTTATGATTAGCAGAACCTTGGGCGCTTACAGTATTTATACAGGTAACTATATTCTTAACGAAAATATTTCGGGATTAAAGGCTAGGCTTGACGAAGTAAACGCATTAACAAAAGAAGAATTAAAAGAATACTACAAAAAAGTACTAAACAATGGCGAAATGTCATTAAAAGGCGGTGGTGGATTAGGCGTTATTGACATTGCCAGAAAAACCGGAGAAAAATTAGAATATAATTTTTTGGAAATTGATAATAAAATTTCTTTCTTTACACTAAATATTAAAATTACACCTAACAACTAAAAAATATGAATAAATACGCAATAGACGGCACACCAAAAACACCAAGCATTAGCTTTGACTTAGGCTCAGGCGTTTTAGAAATTAAAGGCAGGTCAATTCCTGAAAACTCTATTGAATTTTACAAACCGTTAATTGAAGCGCTTGAAAAATATTCTTCAGGAACAAAAGGCAACACAACAGTTAATATGCAATTAGAATATTTTAATACATCATCATCAAAATGTATTTTAGATATTTTTAAAAAATTAGAAAGTATTCATAAAGGCGGAAGTGCGGTTACAATTAACTGGCACTACGAGGAAGATGATGAAGATATGTTAGAAGCGGGCGAAGATTATCAAGCCATAATTAGCGTGCCATTTAAAATGGTAATGGTAAACGAATAACTAAATCTTTTAGGAATATACCCCCCGAAAATCGGGGGTTTTTTATTATATTTATACCCTTAATTTTTAAAAATGTCAGTTAACTATAATCAACTGTTAGGCGATAAGGTAGAGTATTACCTTAATCATCAATGTAAAACCATTTCGAAAAACAACATTCACTTACCCGGAAACGATTTTGTGGATCGAATTTTTCAGCAAAGCAATCGAAACCCTCAAGTATTACGCAGTTTACAACAATTATATAATACGGGGCGTTTGGCAAACACGGGTTACATGAGTATTTTGCCTGTTGACCAGGGAATTGAACATAGTGCAGGTGCAAGTTTTGCCCCTAACCCACTATTTTTTGACAGCGAAAATATTGTAAAATTAGCCATTGAAGGTGGTTGCAATGCTGTAGCATCTACCTATGGTGTATTAGGATCTGTGGCTCGAAAATACGCACATAAAATCCCATTTATAGTAAAAATTAATCATAATGAGTTTCTTTCGTATCCAAATAAATTTGATCAAATACTTTTTGGAACAATTAAAGATGCTTGGAATATGGGCGCTGCTGCTGTTGGCGCAACTATTTACTTTGGTTCACCCGAAAGCGGCCGCCAAATAGTAGAAGTAGCTAAAGCTTTTGAACAAGCACATGAGCTAGGTATGGCAACTATACTTTGGTGTTATACACGCAATAATGCCTTTAAAAAAGATGGCGTTGACTACCATACAGCAGCTGACTTATCGAGCCAAGCCAATCATTTGGGTGTAACTATACAAGCCGATATTATTAAGCAAAAATTATCTGATAAAAATGGTGGTTACTTAGCCTTGAATTACGGTAAAACTCATCCAAAAGTTTATTCGGAACTAACTACAGATCACCCAATTGATTTATGTAGATACCAAGTAGCAAACTGCTATATGGGTCGTATGGGCTTAATAAACAGCGGCGGCGAAAGCAAAGGTGCAAGCGATTTAGCAGAAGCAGTTACAACCGCTATTATTAATAAACGCGCAGGAGGACAAGGTTTAATAAGCGGGCGCAAAGCCTTTCAAAAGCCTTTTAACGAAGGGGTTTCATTGCTCAACACTATTCAAGATGTTTATCTTGATAAAACAGTTACTATAGCTTAATACAAAGGTAGTGCTACTTTAAAAATAAAATTTATTTAACTAAAGTAATTTAAAAAGATGGGATGGTTTAAACGATTAAAAGAGGGAATTACAACTTCTACCAAAGAAAAAAAAGAAACTCCGGAAGGCTTGTGGCATAAATGTTCTTCTTGTAAAAAAATACACACATCAAGCGACCATTCTGCAAACAAATATGTTTGTTTAGAATGTGGCAATCATGAGCGCATAGGAAGTAAAGAATATTTTGAAGTCATTTTTGACGACAATTCATTTACTGAATTATATGAAAACCTAGTAAGCGGCGACCCGCTTGATTTTAGCGATACTAAAAAATACACTGACAGATTAGAAGATAGTATAAAAAAGACGGGCTTAAAAGACGCTTTAAGAAGTGCTTATGGTAAAGTAAACGGAAACGATTTGGTAATATGTTGCATGGATTTTAGTTTTATTGGCGGAAGTATGGGTAGTGTTGTGGGAGAAAAAATAGCTAAATCAATTGATTTTTGTATAAAAGTAAAAGCGCCTTTATTAATTATTAGTAAAAGTGGCGGCGCTCGTATGATGGAAGCGGCTTATAGTTTGATGCAAATGGCAAAAACATCAGCAAAGCTTTCGCAACTCGGTCAAGCAAAATTACCTTATATAAGTTTGTTAACCGACCCAACTACCGGTGGTGTTACAGCAAGTTACGCCATGCTAGGAGATTTAAATATTGCCGAACCGGGCAGCTTAATTGGCTTTGCCGGACCACGTGTAGTAAAAGAAACAATTGGCAAAGACTTACCAAAAGGCTTTCAAACGGC
Source organism: Bacteroidota bacterium (assembly GCA_018267655.1). Taxonomy (GTDB): domain Bacteria; phylum Bacteroidota; class Bacteroidia; order B-17B0; family Aurantibacillaceae; genus Aurantibacillus. Next base: position 183,934 of record JAFDYB010000034.1, on the reverse strand, counting down.
TGAATTTGTATTAGAGCATGGTTTTTTAGATAAAATTATACCACGTACAGAATTAAAAGAACGACTTGCCGATTTTTTAAGAATGTTTAAAAATTAGAGGCTTTTACGCTTGGCGTTATTTATTTTCTAGGATTTAGTTTTTTTCCAGATTTTATACTCGTTTTGTTGTGTAGGAGTATAAGCAGGAACTCGCCTTAATGGTTCGCAGGGCTTTAAACTTTTATAACACTCGGCCGGTAATTGTTGGTATAATTTAGTGCCCTGCGTTTTCCATTCAATCATCTCATTACTAACGTCTTTAACTACTTTTGCGGGATTACCAACAATAACTTTTCGATTTTCAAAGAGGCTTTGTGCGGGTATAAAACTTAGCGCCCCCACTATACATTCGTCGCCAATTATTACATCGTCCATTATTACACTATTCATGCCTATTAGGCAATTTTTTCCTAAAGTTGCACCGTGTATAATTGCACCATGTCCAACATGCGCAGCTTGTTTTAATAATACGGTAGTTCCTGGAAACATGTGTATTGTGCAGTTTTCTTGCACATTACAGCCATCTTCAATAATTATTTGCCCCCAATCGCCTCTAATTGCGGCTCCTGGGCCTATATACACATCTTTACCAATAATAACATTACCTGTTATTGTTGCGTTTGGGTGAATAAATGCTGTTTTATGTATAACGGGTTTATAGCCGTTAAATTCAAAAATATTTGGCATTAAGAATTAAAGTAAATTTAATTTTAGTAATAACTCATCGCGATACGAACCTCCAATAGGAATTGTTTTTTTATCGTTTTCAAGTATCACATTTTGAGAATCAATGCTTCCTATTTTATCTAAGCGTACAATAAAAGATCGGTGTATGCGAGAAAAATCAGCGTTGCCAAGTTTTTTTTCTATTTCCTTCATGGTGCTGTGTACTGTGTAGCGCGCATATTGTGTGTTTATTATTACGTAATCTTTTAACGCTTCTACAAAATAAATATCTTTTAATAATACTTTTACTAAGCGACTGTTTGCTTTAACAAATAAAATGTCTTTTGTTGTTTCATCTTTATTTTCAACCAGGGAGTATAAAAAATCACGCTCTTTTTGTAATTGGGAATCTTTTTTATATTTGTAATAAGCCATTTCAATAGTTGAATGAAGATCTATTTCCTTAAAGGGTTTTAAAATATAACCATAAGGTTCGGTAATTTTTGCTTTTGACAGGGTGCTTTCGTCGGCATAGGCAGTTAAGTATATTACAGGTATATTATGTGTTTCTTTAATTTTTTCGGTTACATCAATGCCGTTTAAATCGCCTTTAATCATAATATCCATCAGCACTAAATCGGGTTGTAGTTCTGTTATTTTTTCAATAGCGTCTTTTCCGTTGTTTGAAATTCCTATAACACTATATCCTAATTTAATTAAACTGTTTTGAATGTCTTTTGCTACAATGCTTTCGTCTTCTACTATAAAAATATTTAATTTTTCCATTTTAAATTACATACTAAAATTTATTTCAATGTCTGTACCGGCTGTGGGGCTCGAGTTAAACTCTATTTTTGCGCCTAATTGGTCGGCTAGTGTATTTACTAGTTGCAAGCCTAATGAGGGGCTGTTATAAAAGTTTATGTTTGAGTTAAATCCCATACCTGTATCTTTAACTTTTAAAATTACACGATTATTTTTAGATTGCAAACCAATTATTAATTTTCCTTTGGTATTGCCCGGAAAGGCATGCTTTATTGCATTTGTAACCAGCTCATTAACAATTAAACCGGTTGGTATTGAGTTATCGAGGCTTAAATTTATTTTTTCGATATTTAATTCGAGTTCTATTTTATCTTGATTAATTATATAAGAGCGTAAAATATTGTTAATTAGTGTGTTTAAATATTCGCTAAAATTTACCGAGGTAAATGTTTTATTCTGATACAAACTTTCGTGTATGTACGACATTGTTTTAATACGGTTTTGACTTTCTTTTAAAAGTGAAATAACATACGGATCGTCAACATACGAAGATTGTAAATTTAAAATACTGCTTATTACCTGCATGTTGTTTTTTACGCGATGGTGTATTTCTTTTAACAGTATTTCTTTTTCTTTTATAGATTGTTCTAATTTAAAATGGTCTTCTTTTTTAGCGGTAATATCATGGGCAATACCATTAACTTCTTCTATAATATCACCTTTAATTACCGGATTTAAAAATACGTGTAGATATAGTACGTTTTTATGTTTATCGTTTAACTCTAACTCAAAATCAACGGCAGTTCCTGAAAAAGCTTTGTTATAATTATACTCTAAGGTTTGGTTATAATTATGGTTTTCAGATAAAATGCCTCTGCTAACTTCTGAGCCAACATAGGGTTTTGTATCATAAATAGTGTCAATTAAATTAAAATAATTTTTATTAAAGGCCGTTAATACATTTTCTTTATTTATAGTCCATATAAAGTGATTACTGTTATCAAAAATCGAATTTAATTTTGCTGCTTGGTTAGAAAGTTTTTGTTCGTTTTTAATTAATTGCGTTATATCATTAGCTATGGCAGACACTTCGTGTTGGTTGTTGCTTAACTTTATTAATTGCAAATTAACTTCACGGTAAACCTCACTATTGTTTTCGATGCTTTTGTAAATAAAAAATTCGTTAAATCCTTTAAATACTGTTTGATATTTTTTATTCCAAAATTCGGCTTCGCTTTTTGTTTTGTTTAAGTCAAGTACATTTATTGTTGCGTTTTTTGACATTGATTTTATGCGCAAATCTTCAGAAAGATTTTTTCTAAAGTTTTCATTGTATGATGTTATCTCGTATTGATTATTTACTGTCCATACCAGCTGTGTGCCACTTTCAATTACTGCCGATAGTTTTGCTTTTTGATTTATGAGTTCTTTTTCAAAATTTTTATTTTCGGTAATATCGTTTACAATACAAGAAACATGAGTAACCTGATTGTTATTATAAACGGGGTTTACAAAAACACGGTAAAATATTTTTTTGCGTGTTTTTATATCAATTATTTCGCTTTCAAAATCTAATTTTTTTCCTTTAAATGCAGCTTCATACGTTGACCTCCAATGATACTGATATTGTTCTTTTAATTTATCGCTTTTTATAAGGTTAAAAACATTAGCGCCTACTTTAATTTCTATGTTTAAAAAATGTTTTAAAAATTGAAAATAATTTTGATTAAATGCTGTTAGCTCTAATTTTTTATTTACAGTCCAAATAAAATGGTTTGAATTTTCGAATATTGATGTTAACTGTGCCGAGCTTTCTATCAGTTTTGCTTTTTGATTTAAAAGATCTTGTTCATATTTTTTAGATGCGCTTATATCACTTGCTATACACAATATTTGCTTTACGCTTTCGTGTTCAATTATTGGGCAAAGAAAAACTTTTGCGTATATTTTTTCGTTGGTGTATGGATTTATATCTTCCGATTCAAATTCAATTTTATTTCCAAGGAGTACTTCTTTAAATTTTGGTTGCCAAATTTTATTGTACGAATTTTTAATTTCGTTATTTTTAGTTTCAAACGCAATGTTTTTACCTAACTGACATTTAAAATTATATTTATATAACATAAAATTATAAAAGCGTTGGTTAAACGATGTTAGTTCGTGTTTAGTGTTTAATGTCCAAATAGCATAGTTTGAATTTTCAATTATTGCAGAAAGGTGTGTTGTTTTTTCTTTTAAGTTTTGTGCAATAATTTCTTTTTCGTTAATTTCTTTTTGTAATTCTTTATTGTGTTGTTGTGATAGTTCGAGTTTAATTCGTTCTCTGTCTTTTTCTTGTAATTCAGTAATGTTATGAATTAAAGATACTATGCATGTTCTGTTTTCAAATTCTTGCACAAACGAAAACATTTCTACTTCAACCTCCTGTTTATCGCTTCTAATTAAAATATATCTATTTGATTGGTTTAATTTTTCGCCTCTATAAATTTCAAAAATTCGATTTTCGACTTTGTTTTTATGTCTTTTTGGAAAGAAATTTATTACTTCTTTACCGTTTATTTGCTTAAAGGATTTTAATTTTAATAACCTAAGCAATGCTTGGTTGCTATAAACACAAATACCGTTATGATGAATGCAATAAGCTAATGGTGATAAATCAATTAAATGTTGCAGGTTAGCATTGTGATTTTCTATTTCAATTTCTTTATTTTTTTGAAATGTTACATCGCGGTATAGATTTAAAAAAAATTGAATCTTACCATTGCTGTCATATACCGATGATAAATTATTTTCTATCCAAATATCTTCGCCGTTTTTCTTTTTGGTTTTAAAAACATGAAGGTATTTTACATCTTTATTTTCTTTTTGATATTCTTTAAAATCTTTGTCAAGATTAATAAACCCCTTTCTATCATCTATTACGCGTTTATTAAAAAATGTATTGTCGTTTAGCAATTCATCGGCTTCGTAGCCCAATAATTTTTTAATATTGGGGCTTACGTACAAATACTTTTCGGTTGGTAAATAGGTATAAAACGCAATAATATCATTACCGTATTTAGTTATTAAATCAAATTTTTGTTTTGAATCTTCTAGTAATTTCTTGGTTTCTTTTTCTTTTGTATAATCAATTATTTTTCCAACATAGCCGGTTAAATTATTTTGATTATTGTAAAGTGGCGCTCGTGTTGATTTTACATATAGTTTTTTTCCGTTTGGGTGTAAAAAATAATATTCTAATTCAATATTTTTATTTGTTTTAAAGGCTTTTAAATATGCGTTTTTATTTAAATTTATTTTATTAAAATCTTCTTTACTTATATGTTTTTTTAGTAATGTATTGTTATTATAAATTTGCTGTTGGGTATAACCCAAAACTTTTTTTACGTTTTTACTGATATAATTTAAATGTATATATGGGGTAAAAGAAACTTCAAAAATTACTTCGTTTGAGTTGCTACTTATATTATCTAATATATTTTTAACTGAATTAAGCTGGTATGTGCTTTGTTTTTGTAGTGTAATATCAGTAAAAGCAGACTGTAAAAAAGGAACGTCTTTTATATAAATAACATTGGTACTACATTCAATAAAAATTTCTTTTTTATTAGCGTCTATTATTGTTATTTCAGAGGGTTTAAAATTTTTTCCTTCTAGTATTTTTTTATTATTTTGTTTTATGCGTCGTTTAATATTTGGGTGAAGAAAATCATATATAGATTGTTTTTTAGTTATTATACTTTTATTTAATTTTAATAAATGTTTTGCTTTATCATTAAAATAATGAATTTGTTTTTCATCAAAAATAATTATGGCTACAGGTAATTTTTTAAGATTTTCTGCGTATTTTAATAATATTTGATTATTAAACTCCATTTTATTTTTTTCGAATTGTTTGGGTTTTATTTTCGTCGAGTTTTATGTTATAAGTGCGTAATGCATCTTCGTATGAGGGTTTAATGTATTGCCCTTGCCACTTTACTTCTATGTCGTTTTTATATGTTATCGTTAGGTAATTAATGCCGTCTTCATCAAAAAAGGTCCAATCGCCGTCTTTCATTCCACTTGCATAGTTTCCAATAGCCATAGGTTTACCTGTTTCATAAAAGTAAGCGTGTTTGCCAACTGGGTCACCGTTTTGAAATTTTCCCATAAATTTTTTAATTTTTTTAGGCATATAATAACTTACCCACATGCTATCCGGTTCGTCTGCAATGTAATTTCCTTGTTCCATATAATCTGGGGTTTCGTATTTCCAAAATCCTTCTTTTTTATTATCGGCTAAAGTGCCATGTAAAATAATTTTTCCTTCTTCGTTATAATCGGTTAGTTCGCCATCTCTTTTTCCATTTATATAATTTTCTTGTCTCCACAACTGCCCCGATTCATAAAACCATTTCCAAATACCTTGCGGACGACCTTTTTTATCGTATTTTCCTTTTTGTTCTAATTTTCCATCGGCATAAAAAAATTCCCAGTCCCCTACTCTATTTCCATCTTTATACATGCCTTTTCCTTTAAATTCGCCTGTTGCATGGTATTCTATCCAAATACCTTTTCTATTTCTAACACTATCAACAGCGCCTTTTGCTGTAATTGTTCCGTCTGAGTATTCAATACAACTATCCGGCACCGGTACATTACGGCAAATTAATTTATTTTTATAATAACCAATATGTGTTATTGTATCTTCATAATAAAAAGCACTACTATCGCATTGTTTTTTTTGAATATATTTAAAATGAGTTCCAATGGCTACTCCATCTAAATACACTCCTTCGTACTTTAGTGTACCGTCATCATAAACTTCTTTATAAACTTCAACATTAGCTATTTCTGGGGCGTTTAATATTGGTTTTCCATTATTAAATTTTTTTGTTGATAATAGGTTTCCTTTTATATCGTATTCTTTAACATAACCATCTAAACTGTCATCGTTGTATTTCATTTCTTTTTTTACAGTTTGATCGTTATAAAATTCTTTCCAAATACCTTGTTTTTTATTTTGATTATCACGTTGATTTATTTTTTCAAAACTTTGCAATATGCCTCCTTTATATGTAATTATACTTGTAATTGTTGAATCTTCTGCGTATTCATACGCCGTACCATCTTGTTTTCCTTTATAATAAGGTATTACACTTTTTGTTTTTCCTGAAGTATAAAAGTTTCTTTTTAATCCTTCTAATACATCATTATTAAATAATTCTGAAGTAATTATTTTTCCTGAAGTATCGTAAATTAAAGTATATCCATTTTTTTTTCCATTATTATAATTAACCGATTTTTGTATATGGCCTTTTATATCATAAAATTTCCAAACACTATCTAATAAATAATTTTTACGATTTCCTTGTATTTTTAAATTACCATTTTCATAATAATTTTTCCAATAACCATCTGGTTTACCATCGCGCATTAAACCTTCGCTACTAAGTGTTCCATTTGAATAATAAAATTTATTATATCCATTTGGGTTTGTTTTTTGTGAAAATAAAACAATGGGTAATAAAAGTATAATTAAAAAATATTTCAAAAGTTTAAAATGTAATGTTTATTAATGTAAATATATACATTATAAACCAAATTTTTTAGATAATTCGAGCATTTTTAATATTGGTAATTTTGCTTTATTTATTAACTCATTACTTAATATTAATTCAGGTTGTTCGTTTTTTAATGCTAAGTATATTTTTTCAATTGTATTTAATTTCATATAGGGGCAATCATTACAAGCACAGTTATTATTAGGCGGTGCAGGAATAAATTTTTTATTTGGACTGTATTTTTGCATTTGGTGTATTATACCTGTTTCGGTTACTACAATAAATTCATTACCATTTTCTGGTTTTTTTGTAAAATTTAATAAAGCTGTTGTACTCCCAATAAAATCGGCATATTCTAATAAAGGGGCTTCGCACTCGGGGTGTGCAATAATTTTAGTATTTGGGTTTTGAAATTTTAATTTTAATAATTTTTCTAAAGAAAATATTTCATGTACTTCGCAAGCTCCATTCCATAAAACCATATTTCTTCCTGTTTTTTTATTGATATAAGCTCCTAAGTTTTTATCAGGTGCAAAAATAATAGCTTGTTCTTTAGGGTAAGATTCAACTATTTGTACTGCATTTGTGCTTGTAACTATTACATCACTTAAAGCTTTAATTTCGGCTGTGCAGTTAATATAAGTCAATACTATATGATTAGGATGTTTAGCTTTAAAAGCTGAAAATAAATTAGGCGGACAAGATTCTGCTAAACTACACCCTGCGTTTAAATCGGGTATTAATACTTTTTTATGAGGATTCAAAATTTTTGCTGTTTCTGCCATAAAATGCACACCGGCAAATAAAATCATATCTGCATTAGTTTTTTCGGCCTGTTGGGCAAGGCCTAAACTATCTCCAATATAGTCTGCAATATCTTGAATATCAGTATTTTGATAGTAATGTGCTAATATAACAGCATTCTTTTTCTTCTTAAGATAGTTTATTTGTTCAACAAAGTCAATACCCGGTTCTATTTCAATATTTTGTTTTTCAGTATTCATAATATATATACATCTTTTTTTTTAAATAAATATTGTATTTATTATATAGGTTGTTAATTATGTTAGTTGTTTTATTAAACTATTGTTTTAATTTGATTTATTAAAGTTAGTTAACAATTAAATAACAAAAATAAATAATTAAAAGCTTGATAATGAGTTTAACTAATTATTATTAACAATGTTTAATTATGATTTATGTTAGTAAATACATTAAATTTTATCTTGTTAATAAGCGTTATTTAGTGCTTATAATTTATTTCTAAAAATTAAAAAAATAATTGGTTTTAAATAAAATATCTCTTGTATATTTATTTTTAATATTCCTTTTATTTTTTAGTTAGATATTTTAAACATATTTTTATTTTATAAACATTAAAAATGTTAATTAGTAAACTAATTTACTGTTGATAATCAAGTAGCTTTTTAATAATAGATTATTAACGTGAATTACTTATTTTTAAACATTGTATTTTTTTACTTAAAAATTAAATAAAAATGATATTAGCAATAGGTTCTGATCATGCTGGTTTTGAATTAAAAACAAAATTAATTGATTTTTTAAACGAAAAAAAAATTGATTTTATTGATAAAGGATGTTTTTCAAATGAACGTGCTGATTATCCTGATTATGGACATGCTGTTGCAAATAGTGTTATAAATAATGAAGTTAATTTTGGAATATTAATTTGTGGAAGTGGAAATGGTATTAATATAACTGCTAATAAACATAATGGTATTAGAGCCGCTCTTTGTTGGAATACAGAAATTGCAAAATTAGCCAGGCAACATAATAATGCTAATATTTTATCATTACCTGGCAGATTTATTTCAGTTGACGAGGCCCAAAACTGTATAATGGCATTTATTACCGAAAAATTTGAAGGTGGTCGTCATGCTGATAGAATTAATAAAATTGAAATTTTATAATATTACGTTTATGAAAAAATACATTATACTTTTTTTAGTTATAATTAGCATTCAGCTATTTTCACAAAAAGGAAAATTATTTCCAGTTATAGACGGCGAAAATTTAAATGATAAAGCCATGAGTTTACCAATTAAAAATGGTAAAACATCTATTATTGCAATTGCTTTTAATAGGCATGCTGAAGAGGAATTAAAAAAATGGTTAAATCCTTTGTACTATACTTTTGTAAGTAAAAACACAAAGGGCGGGCAATTTAACATGTCAGAGGTGTATGATATTAATTTTGTTTTTGTACCATTAATAAGTGGTTTTAAAAAAATTAAAGATGATTTTAAAAACTCAACTGATAAAGAGTTTTGGCCATTTATAATGGATACTAAAAAAACAGATATTAAATTAGTGCAAGAGGCTTTAGGTGTTAAAGACAATAAAATTCCTTATTTTTTTGTGGTGGACAAAGAGGGAAAAATAACAGAACTTCAATCAGGAAATTTTAGTAACGATAAGGTTGATAAATTAGAAGATGCTGCCGGCGATTAAGCAATACATTTTAGGTTTTTTTCAATACAATTTACTATTTGTGCTTTACTAATACCATCGTATTGAAATATAATTATATAATTTCCTTCTTTAATTTTTTGTTCATTAATAAACATATTAAAATCAAAACTTATTGAAAGAATAATGAACCTGAATTTATGATGGTTTAATTTTAATTCGTTTATTATTTCAAATTTTTCTTTTTTTTCAATGTCATTTAAAATTAAATTTTTTGGTTTTACTTTAAAGTGCAAGTAGTAATCAATAGCTAATAATTCGTACATTATTTTATTAGCTTTATATTCTGTTGTTATAAAATTTGCAGCTATTGTGTAAACATCACTTAAAATATAATCAGTATAACTTTTTGTTTTTTCAAAGTATTTACCAAGTCCTAATAAAAAATCAAAAATACTATAGTGAATATTAATGTGTTTTAGTAAATAAATTGTTTTTTTTCCATTCCAATAAATTTCTAAAACATTTTCGAGAGTTACAATTTCACATAATTCATACTCATTTAAATAATTACTTTTTATTATTTGATAAGGTGGATTAGGATCAAAAACATAGCCGTGTTGCGCTTTGTCGCGCATGGTAGTGCCTTTTAAAAATTTTAAAAACCCTAATTGTAATTCAGGAGGTTCAATTTTAAAAACCGCTTCAATACTGTGTTTTATATCATTAAAATAATCTAAAGGCAAACCCACAATTAAATCTAAATGCATTTCTACTTTATCTTTTAATTGAAGTACAATGTTTTTTGTTTTTTCAAAATTTTGTTTTCTGCTTACTTCTAAATTTGCCTTTTGATTAACCGTTTGTACACCTATTTCAAAACGAAATAAGCCTTTAGGTACTTTTTCATTAATAAATTGTATAATATCCGGATGCAAAATATCGGCAGTAATTTCAAATTGAAACACGTTGTTTGGTTTATAGTTGGCCAATATAAACTCAAAAATATCGAGTGTAAATGTTTTTTTAATGTTAAAAGTGCGATCTAAAAATTTAATTACTCTTCCGTTTTGCATTAAAAACAATAATTGTTGTTTTATAGTTTCAATAGGTAAGTAGCGCACTTTATTATCTAAACTGGCAAGGCAAAATTCACATTTATAAGGACAACCGCGGCTAGTTTCTATATAACAAACGCGGTTTGTAAGTTCGGTGTAATTATCAAATAAATAAGGATTAAAACTATGTAAAGTGCTTACATCAAACGATTCGCTTTTTGCAGAAAATTTTATTTCATTATTTTCTTTGTAGGCAATATTATTGAGCGTGCTCGTGTTATTTAAATTATTTAAGAAATTTGAAAACGGAATTTCACCCTCGCCCACTACAATATAATCAACGTAAGGCAAGGCAATAATTTCGCGCCACTCGTAACTTACTTCAGGGCCACCAAGCATAATTTTTACATTTGCATTACGTTGTTTAATGCCCTTACAAACCTCAAGCGTATGAGTTATATTCCATATATAGCAGCTAAATGCTACAATACTGTAATTGCTACAATATTCTATAACACTTTGTTTATCTTCTTTTATTGTAAATTCTTTTAAATATAAATTTGAATGTGTTTCTTTATTTAAAGTGTAAAGAATACGTATGGCCAAATTTACGTGAATATATTTTGAGTTTAAAGTAGTAAGTAATATTTGCACAGCGCATAAAGATACAACTATTACATTTAGTATTAATTGCTTTTTTCTTTATGAATATTTACTCTGTAAACAAATACTAATTGAAAAATTAAACTGTTTTTAAAATCAGTGTTTAATTGATGCCTGTGATTGCCGATATAAATAGCCGGCAAGCCTAACGTAACTTTATCTTTTGTATCAAATACCCTATAATCACGCGCTACAGATTGCCCTATGCGCGCTTGTATGCTGTAATTTTTGTTAATATTATATTTTGCGTATAAAAATAAATCGTCGGTTGATTTTGTAACGTAACTATTATTATATGTGGGTTTAATATTAAATAAATAAAAAGTTTTTACTTGTGCATTATAATTAAAGCCTAAATCAAAATGCGAATTAAAGTGATAAGCTGCATCGGCTTGAAACGGCATCATTAAAGTTGTTTCAAATTTTTTGTTTGGGCTTAAATAATACATGCCGGCCATCGGTACAAACAAAGGACCAAACAAATCGGAATTAGCGTATAAACCAAGCCTAAAATTAAGTGTTTCGGTTTTTTTATATTTAAAATAACCAATGCCTCCCAGCTGATAGCCGGCATTAAATTGTAAATTATTTGTAGCAGCTTTTGGTAAAAATATCATTATCCCCGACCATTTATCATTAATTTTTCCGGTTAAACCCGCTTTTATACTCAGTGCATTTAAGTTAATTGGGCTATCGTTTGCAAACAGTTTTACATTAACCGTTTCGTAAATGGCGCCGGTAATAATAGCAAAGTTATTTGATAGTTTTATGGGAACGGTTAAATCGCTCATTATTTCATTTACGCGAGTACTTGAGTTACTACTGTCAAATTTACTAAGAGGCGTTGTGTTTGTAAATAATTGAAACACATCAAAATGATTTTGTGCAGATACAAAATTAATAAGCGCACAAATGAAAAACAGTTTTTTTATCATAAAGCAAACGAAGGTAAAATTATTTTTTGCATTAATAGAATGACTTTATATAAAAAGTAATGGTTTTTATTATATTTTTAGCACTTTTAAAACGCTCTTATTTATGGGCAATAACCTCTGCAGACATGAGAAAAGCGATGAGTTTTGTCAGTAAAATTTTACCAAGAAAAGCAGATAATAAAATCATTTCAGTAGTAGTTAAACAACTCTTAGGAGCCTAATAGTATTACAAATGTTTTTTGCTTGCATAATTTCTTCATTCTTTTTATGCATTACCTTCCTTACCTCATTCCCGTGCAAACGGTAATCTGTGCTGGTTGAAGTTGTACATTTAAGCTCTTATAAAATTTCAAAAGTATTCCAAAATGGTTTGGAATTTTATAATGGTATATTAACTGTTCGAATCTTCGATTAATGCTAAAGCTTCTCTTGGCGTTAATATGGGTAATGCACTTGTTTTAAAGTCTTTTGTGTCTCTCGTTACAATAAAGTCAATTTTATTAAATGATTTTGCACAATTATATTGAATAGCATCCTCAAAGTCTTTGAAGTCGGATTTAAGTGCTTTTTTAATGATTTCTTTTGAAACATCAATAACATCGGTCCATTCATTTAATTCCGAAAGCATTTTTATTGTTTCCAAATGAGAAAACGATTGCCGGATTATATAATAGATATTGTTATAAGAGACAGCAGAAATGTAGATGTTTATTTTCTTTTTAAATGAATAATTAAAAAGTTTTGCTGCTTCAATGGAGAAAGGTTTTCTGTCGGCAAAAAAGTCAATTAAAATATTGGTGTCTAAGAATATGCGTTTCATTTTTTATACTTTTTAGTTAATGCTTTTGCTAATTCCTTTTTATAGTCAAAATTGTTCGGTAATTTAATTACACCTATTAATTCTAAAATTTTGGGTGATATTTTCTCTTCTTTACTTTCTTTTGAAGTTAAAGACATTAGATAATTTTCTATTATATCTGATAAACTTTTTCCTTTTTGTTTAGCGTATTTTTTAGCAATTAAGATAACTGAATCGTCAATTGTTAATGTGAGTTTTGTTGTCATTATATACGTATTAATTTATTTACAAATATACGTGTAAAAATTTTTAAATTCAAAATTATTGACTCATAAACGCTATCGTAGGGAGCATTTGCGATAGTCTGCTTGCGCTTTGCTGTAATTACCCCCCCCTTACCTCACTTCCTTGTGTGCAAGAACCTGTGATAGTTGAAATTGCAGCCCATGTGGCACCATCCCTCTCATCGCATTAAATTTATATTACCGCTAAGTGTTTGCGTAATAGTTTTTTTAGCGGCACCGTTACTGGTATAACAAATAATGTAAGCATAAACATCTTGTTTGCAAGGCTCGTTTTTATACGTACCGTCCCAAGTAAATTTATTATTTGTAGTACCTGTAAACACACACTCCCCCCAACGGTTATAAATTTTTAAAAGCGAAATTTCTTTATTAGTATAAATAGGTTGCCACACATCGTTAAGTCCATTGCCATCGGGGCTAAAGCTATTGGGTAGCCAAATAGCCGTTGTAGTATCGGGTGGGCAAGCATATACCGAAATCCAATTACTTTTTAAACTACCGCAGCGGTAGTTAACGGTTAATTGGTAATTGCCCTCTTGAGCAACAGTAATGGCACTTTGCGTTTGCCCTGTACTCCAATTAAAGTTAGGAAGCGTAGGAGGGCTTGCACTAATTGTGTAAGGCGTGTTGTAGCCGTTTTGGCAAAGCGTAGTATCTTTACCAATGCTAATAGCAATATTGGGCACACTATCAAAAACAATTTTAATACTTGCACTTTGTGTTTGACATTTATCGCTTACGCTTAAAGAGTAAGTACCTGTTTTAGTAACCACAATGCTGTTGCTTGTGCTGCCATTACTCCAATTATAGGCGTTAAAAGTGGCATTACTTGTTAGGGTAATTTGTTGCCCTTTGCACAAAATAGTGTCTTTAGGTAGTTTTAAACTTTGTAAACTAAAGGTAGTAATGCTAATAGTATCGTATGTTGCGCCGCAGCCATTGGCAATACATTTTACCCAATATTTACCGGGTGTGTTTACAAGCAATTGTTGCCCTTTACTACCATTGCTCCATACTACGCTATCATAACCTAGGGGGGCAGTAAGTGTAAAGGGCAAAGCACCTGGGCACAAAATAGTATCTCTCCCTAAATTTGGTTTTTGTAAATGAAAGGGGCTAACGCTTACATCATCAAGTACATAATCAATTCTTACACCATTATTGGGCATTATATCAATGGTTTGTGTTTGTGCATCGTTTTTAAAATTACCTAAGGTAATATATAGCTCGCCGCCTTTGGCTTTGTAAATGCCACACACTTGCTCCCAGCCGGCGGTATCTTTTAAAAAGCGCCCGCATTGTATTTGTGGGTTTATGTTTTTTAAGCAAGTAAAGTAACCATTGTTCCAGTTTAAAAGGGTGTCGTTTATATAAGCATTTAGTGAATTAATAGCGCGTTTTTTAAATCCACAATTATTTACCAAATAACTCACGCAGTACAAACTGTCTTTTAAAAGCGCTTGAGAAAATTTACCTTGAATATACTCTCGTGCATTATTATGCGATTGAGAAAAAGAGAGTGCTCCTATTGAAACATACGCATTACCGGTTTTTGGAAAAATATTACCCATATCGTTTTTTGGAACTCCAGGCCCATTAAAAGAAGATAAATAACAACCATTATAATACCCCGTAAAAGAAGTATCGAATCCCCACCAATTATGGACACCCCACCTATTAAAATAACCAACAGTATAAGGACACACATTATAACTTTCAAAACTATGATTAAGCACTAAATTTTGGGTTTGCCCAATTTTAATGCTTAAAAAAAAGATAAGTATAAAAAAATTCTTATCAAGATTTTTAAATTAAAAATGCCGCTTAGTTTTAAACCAAGCGGCATAAAGTTTTATTATTTTACAATACTCAATATTCCGGCTTTGCTTGCAGTATTACTGTTAATTTTATAGGTGTAACAACCTGCATTTAACTCAGCTGTATTTAATTCAATAGTTTGTACACCAGCGCTTAAGGTTTTGTTTTCTAGTGCTGTTGCTACTTTATACATAATTTCTCTATAATTAATATAACGGATTAATTTTGTATTTATTGCTTTTATAAAAAACATGTATTGATATTAAATATTCATTGCTATTAAGCCCCCATAAAATTTCAAGGTCATTCCGAAATATTTCGGAATCTCAACAGCAGACCCTGAAACAAGCTCAGGGTGACGGGAATTATTTTTTGTGTGGTTTAAAGAATTTTACTTATTCTTTAAACTTATTGACTCCCAGTCGATAGTAGTTTAGCTCAAAAATAGTTTAATCCTAATTGACTATCTATTTTTTCTAAGAAATGAAATTAAAATACCAAGTCCACCTCCAATTGCAGTACTAATCCACGCTTTTTGCCTAATTGGTTCAATAAATGTATTAATGAGTATATCGGCAAGAATGTTTTGCTTAGTTATTCCAAAGAAAATATCAAGAGGAATATATGTGTTTATATAAGGAATTTTACCAAATATTAAATATCCAACAAAGAATCCAATAACAATAAATAAAAGAGTAAAAAGTAAAATGCTTTCAATGCTATTCTGAGGCTGAAAATCCTCATCGTTAACGTTTGCCATGTTTTGCTTTTTAAATATCAATACGATTTTTTAGCTTTACTCTTTTTTTAATATAACAGATTTTCCATCATTATTTGTCATTTCTATTTTTTCTTTAGAAACAGACAAAATAATAAAGTTTCCAGAACCCCAATCATTTAAAAAGCCATTTTTTTGAGTTAAAACTAATTTTCTGCCTTGTATGGCATACGAGCCTTTAGCGGTATTATCTCTCGAAGGAACTTTTAAATTAAACTCACCAGTTGAAGGATAAAATGTATAGGTTCCGCCTTCATAGTTCCAAATCCCGCTAAAATCTTTTGGCGTAAAATCTTCTTTCTTTTCTCCCGAGCTTTCGTTTGAATTAGATTTCGCATGTGTTTTTTCTAAATCAACTCCAATATTTCTGGCACATTGATTAATGGTTGATTGCTCTATCCTTTTTATTTCTATATCAATTTTTGCCTTGTAGTCGCTTTTCGAATATTTTTTTGTGAGATCTTCTAAGGCACATAGTGAGATACTTTCTTTTTGCTCATTAGTAAGAATTTTATACGGAGTTAATAAATCCATAAAATTATTATAAGCCTCTGTTCTATCCGACTTAGTCCATTCAGAGCTTTGTGCTTTAAGTGAGTTGGAAATTAAAAATGCAAACGCTGCACAGCTTAGTAAAATTATTTTTTTCATTTTGATAATATGTTGTTGGATGCAAGTATATAAAGTATTTCCATATTATATTATAGCATATATGCTATAACAAAAATCTTTTAATTTATCGTATTTCGTTTTGCTGAAATACAGAGACGAAAAAATATTAACCCAATTTGGCAAGCATTTAAAACAAGTTCGAGCTTCAAAAAAAGCTACACAAGAAGAGCTTGCATACACTTCGGGGCTTTCGCTTTCGCAAATTGCACGTATAGAAACCGGAAAAATAAACCCAACTCTTTGCACCATTTTAGAAATTGCCAAAAATCTTAATGTTAAACCACAAGTGCTTCTATCGTTTTTGTAATAGAAGCATATTTTTCGTAATTAAACAGCTTGCAATTTGTTTTGTATATTTGTTTAATGAAAACACCAAAGGACAATACCAAAATACCTAATGATGTTTACGTGCAGCGTTACAAAAATTTTATTTGTTTGGTAAAAATTAGCAAAATGTTGCAACAGGCAAAAATTGTAGTAAATACAAAACAACAGTAATATGGATTTTATACCATACGAAACGGTGTAAAATTAAACAAGAGCTTTTCTTTTTTCAATAATTTAAAAATTCAACGCTTATCGCTTTCTATTATTTTCTAAAGCAATAGTAAAAATTAATTTACCTTTGCGCCAATGCAAAACCAATACGATGTAATTGTTGTGGGCGCAGGCCATGCCGGTTGCGAAGCCGCAGCCGCAGCCGCAAACATGGGTAGTAAAGTATTATTACTTACCATGAATATGCAAACCATTGCTCAAATGAGTTGCAATCCTGCTATGGGTGGTATTGCCAAAGGGCAAATAGTGCGCGAAATAGATGCTTTAGGCGGATACAGCGGTATAGTAAGTGATAAAAGCGCTATACAATTTCGCATGTTAAATCGTAGCAAAGGTCCCGCAATGTGGAGTCCACGCACACAAAACGACCGTATGTTATTTGCCGCCGAGTGGCGCAAAATGCTGGAACAAACGCCAAATGTTGATTTTTGGCAAGACATGTGCAAAAACTTAATTGTTAGTAGTGATGGTAAACGGGTAGAAGGCGTTGTAACAGGCATGGGGCTTAGCTTTAAAGCAAAAGCAGTAGTACTTACCAATGGCACGTTTTTAAACGGTTTAATTCACATAGGCGAAAAACAATTAGGCGGCGGACGAAGTGGCGAAAGCGCAAGCCATGGAATAACGGAACAATTAGTCCAATTAGGGTTCGAAAGTGGGCGAATGAAAACAGGCACGCCGCCTCGCATTGACGGCAGAAGTTTAGATTATGCTAAAATGGAAGTGCAAGAGGGAGACGAGGTATTAGATAAATTTTCGTATCTTCAAAACACCTCTCCGTTTATTTCCAATGCCAACCCCCCTACTCTATCTAAAAAACAATTGCCTTGCCATATTACATATACTAACCCAAAAGTTCACGAAATATTAAAAACAGGATTTGAAAAATCGCCTATGTTTCAAGGGCGCATACAGGGCTTAGGTCCGCGTTATTGCCCAAGTATTGAAGATAAAATCAATCGCTTTAGCGAGCGCGAGCGCCACCAATTATTTGTTGAACCCGAGGGCTGGGAAACGGTTGAAATATACTTAAATGGTTTTTCATCGTCGTTACCCGAAAATGTTCAATACAAAGCCTTACAACACATACCGGGTTTCGAAAATGCAAAAATGTTTCGTCCGGGTTACGCCATTGAGTACGATTACTTCCCTCCTACTCAATTAAAACTTACTTTAGAAACCCATTTAATTGAGAATTTATATTTTGCGGGACAAATAAACGGTACCACAGGCTACGAAGAAGCAGCTTGCCAAGGATTAATGGCGGGCATAAATGCACATTTAAAAATTAATGAAAAAGCCCCTCTAATACTTAACCGCTACGAAGCCTATATTGGGGTTTTAATTGATGATTTAGTAACAAAAGGAACAGATGAGCCTTATCGCATGTTTACAAGCAGAGCAGAGTATCGTTTGCTTTTAAGGCAAGATAATGCCGATGTGCGCTTAACCGAGCTGTCATATAATTTAGGTTTAGCATCGCAAGAGCGCTATGATAGGGTAAAACAAAAAATAAATGCTTATGAGTCAATTATAAATTACTTTAAAAATACAAGTGCAGAGCCCGATATTTTAAACCCTTTTTTAAATAGCATTCAGTCGGCAGCGCTTACCCAAAAGTGGCGTTATTTTAATGTACTATCACGACCAAATATTTCTATTGCTAATTTAATTGAGCACGACGAGGGTTTAAAAAATCAGTTAAACTCTTTTGATAATGAAACCATTGAGCAGGCAGAAATTTTAATGAAGTACGAGGGCTATATTGAACGAGAGAAAGAGAACGCTGATAAACTAAAACGATTAGAAGACTATAAACTTTCGCCTGATTTTAACTACAATGCAATTACGGGCTTAGGATTAGAAGCTACTGAAAAGTTGAAAAAATTTAAACCCCTTAGCATTGGTCAGGCAAGTAGAATAAGCGGTATTAATCCGGCAGATATAAATGTGTTATTAATTCATTTAGGAAGATAAATGTTTCACGTGGAACAATTTTTATTACCACATACTACAAGATGCAAGTTTAAGTTAATTAAGTCAAACGATTTTGAATCGTTTTCTTTATTTAGAAAGAATGAGGCTTTAATGAATTGCTTAGATCAAGAACCTGAAAGCGAGGCTAAAATCAGAGTGCTTTTATCTAAAATGCCGCCCCAAAATAATACACCCGAAAGTATTTGGTGGTTTATTTTAGACAAAGAAAGTAGAGCTATAATAGGCTACTTTGGTTTTAATGCGGATAATAAAAACAAAAGAGCTGAAATAGGATATGTTTTATTTGAAGAGTATAGGCGCATGGGTTTTCTTTCTGAAGCTCTTCCTGTTCTTTTAAATTCCTGCTTTAATACCTTTTCTTTTCACTCGCTAGAGGCTAAAATTAATCCTTTAAATAAAGCTTCAATAGCCTTAATTGAAAAGTTTAACTTTGTAAAAGAAGCGCACTTTAAACAAAATTATTTATATAAAAACCTATTTACAGATACCGCCGTTTATTCACTATTAAAAAGCAATTACGTTCCACGTGGAACCAAATAATTATAAAACTATGCAAACAATTACCCACTGCCCCCTGTGCAAACAAAGTCAATTTAATTCGTTTTTAACCTGTAAAGATTATACGGTTAGTCATAAAAATTTTGACATTGTCTCTTGCCAAAACTGCTCTTTTAAATATACTAATCCAATTCCACCGCCTGAAGCTTTGGGCGATTATTATAAATCAGAGGAATATATTTCCCACTCAAATACCAATAAAGGCATAATTTCAAAACTATATAAAGTAGTGCGAAACTATACTTTAAAAGGGAAGATGAAGCTAGTTCAAAAACATGTTTCACGTGGAACAATTTTAGATTACGGTTGCGGAACAGGTATGTTTTTAAACGTGTGTAGTAGAGTAGGGTGGACTTGCTTTGGAATAGAGCCAGATAGTGGGGCGAGAAAAATAGCCTCAGAAATGGGCTTAAAAACCTTTTTAAGCAAAGAAAACTTAGAAAACGAATGTGGATCTCAAAGGTTCGACGTGATTACATTATGGCACGTTTTAGAGCACGTAGTTGATCTTGAAAAAACCCTAGCGTTTTTAAAAAGCAAATTAAACCCAAATGGGGTTTTAATAATAGCTGTGCCAAATTATAAAAGTTATGACGCTGAGTATTATAAAGAATATTGGGCAGCTTACGATGTCCCTCGCCATTTATATCACTTCGAACCAAAAACCATATCGGCTCTTTTACAAAAACATAACTTTAAGTTAAAGGAAACCTTGCCTATGAAATTCGATAGCTTTTATGTAAGTCTTTTAAGCGAGAAATATAAGCAAGGCAAATCTAATTACTTAAAAGCCTTTTTAACGGGCTTAAAATCGAATTTAAGGGCAAAAAATACGGGAAATTACTCTAGCCTTATTTATGTGTTTAAGATGCAGTGATTTCGAAATTTATTGTAAGGATAATTTTTATTCTATATCCAGTACAGGAATTTGGAGTAAGTTGATTTGAAACCATTATTTTTTTGGCTAATAAATTTGTTAGTGGTGAAAGATTAGTGTTAGAACAAAAAAACCTTTAATATTTATATATTTGCTCCGCTAATTTTTTAATTGTGTTAAGCAAAAAAAATTTACATTCGTTATTCTTCGCTTTATTATTTTGCACTTCAATTTTTAAAGCGCAAGTCTTCAAAATTATTAGCAACGAATTGCCTGAAAAATACCAAGAACTAAAAAAATACGATACTCCAAAAAAGTTTGATTTTGGAAATGTAAAAGTTACATCTATTTGTACAGGCTATATTAGTACTAACAATAATTTTCCGGAACCGGTATTTGTTTGGTTGATGCAATTTAAAGACAGTGTGTTTTTAATTGATGCAGGATTGTCTCCTCAGGTTAATTCGCCCGATTATTTTTCAGGGCTAAGTGCCGGGTTTTTTAAAAGCGATTTTAAATTTTATCTTAGTAAAAATAATCATCTAATACAGCAACTCGAACAATTGTCGGTAAAAACCTCAGACATCAAAACAATTTTTCTTACCCATGCCCATTTCGATCATATTGGATATCTGCCGCAACTAAAAGGCATTAAAGTAGTGCTTACTGTAAAAGAAAGCGAATCGGTAAAAACAAAAGGGCAACTTGCAGGATATCAAAAAAACACTGAAAAGATAATTGACTTTAGCCGTATTGAGGTAATTGATGCCTCACAAATGAAATTGAAAAAATACAATTCGCTCATCAGTGTACTTCAAACAAGCAATCATACCGCAGGACACGAAATGATTTTATTGAATACCGATAAGGGAAAAGTTTTGTTTACAGGTGATATTGATTTAAGTAAAATAAGTAAAACTAATAAATTGTACCGCCAAATTGAAAAACAAGTTTCAATAAAAGACTGTGTTTTACTGTTTAATCACGGTGCTTTATAAAACTAACTCGGTATAAACAAAATACAATAAATATGATAAAAAGAGTAGTACAAATAATATTAACCCTTTTTTTGAGCACAACATTTTTTATATCGTGCGATCCTTACGGAGGCTATGAATATTGGATTGATAATCAAACAGACTCTACATTGTATGTAACCTACAGTGATAAATACAGTGATACTGTAAAAGTAAAAGAGATTAAAAAACATAGCAAAACGCTATTAATAAAATTTGAAACCGTAAATGGTTTATATGATTATGGAAATAATTTTTTAAAATGGAGGCATGATAGTTTAGGGATTTTTAAAGATTCATTGTTAAAAAAAGAAATATCTAAAGACTATCTTAAAAGAACCTCATGGACTTATGAGCAAAAGAAAACCCATCCTAATTCAGGTGACAATATTTATAAATTAACGCTTACAAATAAAGATGTAATGCCTCGTTTAGAAACAAAACAGCACAAATAAATGTGTTTATACATATTTAAAACTCAAAAATTTTAACTACCTTCCACGAGTCTTCAAACTTAAATAAAGCAAAATTATTGCAGGTAAACGAGTCTTTAAAGTTTTTTGTTTTTAGTAAATTTTTTAGTGGCTCAAAATGCCTTGTTTTAAAATCGCGATGAGCAATTGTAACATGCGGCTTAAAGTTGCGATAAACGTTTTTTTCATTTAAAACAAATAAATTTTTTGCAACAAAATCACACAACTGCTGCTTTAAATTATAAAGCTCTGCATTTTCTTCAACCTGTATAAACGCTACTCTTTTATCAAAAAAATTAAAACCGGTTAAAGCTATTGTAAAACTTGTTTTAAATGTAAAGTGGTTTAATTCATCAATGAGTTTTTTTTCTTTATGTTCGTTAAATTCAAACGGTAAATGTAAAGTTATGTGTGCCGGACTCCTAAGAGCGCCTTTTAAACCAAGTTGAGTAAAAATATCCTTTTTTAATTCTTCTGCCTTTTCAAATAGTGGCGAGGGCAAACAAATTCCTATAAAATAGCGTTTATTCACACAACAAACATAAGTGATTAATGCCAAATAATGCTATTTTTGCACAAACAGATTATGCAAATTATTATTCCAATGGCCGGTAAAGGCAAACGCATGCGGCCACATACTTTAACCACACCTAAACCACTAATATGTGTTGCAGGAAAACCAATAGTTCAGCGCCTTGTAGAAGATATTACAAAAGTTTGCGGTGAAAAAGTAAATGAAATTGCTTTTATTATTGGTTCTGATTTTGGTAAAGAAGTTGAAGAAAACCTTATAAAAATCGCAGAAAATCATGGCGCTAAAGGAAGTATTTATTATCAAGAAACCGCATTAGGCACAGCGCACGCTATTATGTGTGCAAAACAAGCGCTGCACGGCAAAACAATTGTAGCGTTTGCCGATACACTATTTAAAGCCGATTTTTCTATGGATACAAACCAAGAGGGGGTAATTTGGGTTCATAAAATTGATGATCCGCGCCAGTTTGGTGTAGTAAAACTAAATACAGCCGGCGTAATTACTGATTTTGTTGAAAAACCACAAAATTTTATTAGCGACTTAGCCATTATTGGTATTTATTATTTTAAAGACGGCGAGAATTTGCGAAACGAATTACAATATTTATTGGATAATAACATAAAAGAAAAAGGAGAATACCAATTAACCAATGCCCTGGAAAACATGAAAAATAAAGGCCTTAAATTTACACCCGGGCAGGTAACCGAATGGCTCGATTGTGGAAATAAAGACGCTACCATTTATACCAATTCACGTTTATTAGAGTTTGATAAAAACCAAAAACATTTAAAAGGGAACAACATTAAAAACAATAACAGCATTGTGATAGAGCCTTGTTATATTGGGAACAATGTAGAACTTACTAATTGCATAATAGGGCCACACGTTAGTGTTGGCGATAACAGTAAAATTAATAATAGCATAATTTCTGTAAGCATACTTCAAAACGAAACCTTAGTTAACGGAGCGCTTATTAATAACAGTATGCTTGGAGTGGGAGCTGAGGTAAAAGGAAATTCAACACATTTAAGTATTAGCGATTATTCGCAAGCAGTTGTTTAAATCAATATTAAATACTTGTTTATTAATTGCCATTGCTTTTTTATTAATGGTTTCGTGCAAATTGCACAAGAGCAATCCTGCAGAAAATATTGCACAAAAAAATGCCTATAATGATTATTTATATGGCGCTCAATTTATTGATGCTTGCGCA
The DNA here is from genome assembly GCA_018267655.1 of Bacteroidota bacterium. Classification (GTDB taxonomy): domain Bacteria; phylum Bacteroidota; class Bacteroidia; order B-17B0; family Aurantibacillaceae; genus Aurantibacillus. The sequence continues at coordinate 160,232 of JAFDYB010000034.1, read as the reverse complement.
CAACGCATGAAAGGGAATTTTAATGAGGCGCTTAAATTATTTGAGGCCTGTCAAAAAATTGACAAAACCGGTCTTCCCCTTAATTACGAGCTTGCAACGCTTTACAGGCTACTCGGGCAAACAGATCAATCGCTTTATTACGCCAAAATTTGTGCGTTAGGAAACCCTAAAAACGAATGGTATCAATTAATATACATTGATAATTTAGTTTATCAAAAAAATTATGCCGAAGCCATTAAGCAGCGCGAACAGTTAGTTAAAAATTTTCCGAATAAGCCTGAATTTAAAGAAGATTTAGCAATTGATTATTCGCGAGCCGGGCAGTACGAAAAGTCTTTAAAAATATATTCAGATCTTGAAAATGAAATTGGAGTTAACGAGCAGTTAACGTTAAATAAAATAAAGCTTTTAAAACAATTAAAAAAAACAAATGAAGCAGAGCAAGAGCTCATAAAACTTTCAACTGCATATCCTTACGAACCCAGGTACTTTGCCTATTTAGCCGATTTTTATCTTGAGCAGGGGAATAAAGAAAAAGCAAAACAGATGTATGATAAAATTACATTAATTGATCCTCAAAACCCAAACATTAACCTTGCATTAAGTGATTATTACAACTCAACCGGAAATGAAAAAAAGGCGTTTGAATGTTTAAAAACAGCTTTTGCTAACCCCGACTTAGACATAAGCGCAAAAGCCGGCATATCTATTAATTACTATAAAAAAGCAGAAACGAGCGCTAATGAAGAAATACATAACCAAGGAAAAGAATTGGCAGAAATTTTTTTAAAAACACACCCAAAAAGCGCAGAAGCAAATGGTATTTATGCCGATTTCTTAATGCTTGAAAGAAAACAAAGCGAGGCAATATTGTATTATAATCGCTCGGCTTTAGCAGATAAAGGTAATTATAGAGTTTGGGAGCAGTTATTATTTTTATATAATGACACAAAACAATACGACTCGCTTGAAGTTTCGAGCCAGCGTGCTTTAGATGTTTTTCCGCAACAGCCAATTCCGTATTTTTTTAACGGTTATAGTAATTATATAAAAAAAAATTACACAAAAGCGATAGCATCTTTGCATGACGGCTTAGAGTTTGTTATTGACAATAAAAATTTAATGTTTAATTTTTTTAGCACCTTAGGCGAGGCGTATAATGCAAATGGCGATTTTGCTAAATCAGACAAAGCGTTTGACGATGCGCTCAAAATTAATGCCGATGACCCAACCGTTTTAAACAATTACGCTTATTATATTTCAGTAAGAAAAAACCCTGATTTAGAAAAAGCAGAAAAATTAGCAAAAAAGTGTATGCAGCTAAAACCAAATATGCCTAATTACATGGATACATACGGCTGGATTTTATTTAAAATGGAAAAATACACACAGGCGCTTGAATGGATTGAACAAGCAAGTGCACTCGCCCCCAAAAACCCTAATATTATTGAACATTATGGCGATGTTCTGTTTAAAAACAATAAACCCGGCGAAGCATTAAAACAGTGGAATTTAGCTAAACAACTAGGAAACAATAGCGAATCACTTAATAAAAAAATTACAAATAAACGAATTGACTAAAGCACCTTATATAAACAGTAAATTTATTTTTATATGTTTTGCACTTATAATAATTTCGTGTAAACACAAAAAAAAGCTACAAAATATTCCCAAAAACACAATAGGGCTTACTACCGATACAGCGAGTACTCGCTGTAAATTAGATTTTAAAAGCGCAAAAACGTTAAGTAAAAAAGTTAAAGAAAATGAATTTAAATTTGAGTGGATAAGCGCTAAAGCTAAAGTTATTTCAACATTTGACGGTAAAGACGATGATTTTGATATTAGACTAAAAGGTAAACGCGATAGTGCAATGCTTATAACAATTGAAACGCTTTTAGGCATAGATGTAGCAAAAATTTTAATTACCCGCGATTCAATTAAAGTTAGAATAGATATAAAACGGCAGTACTTTGTGAGTGATTTTAATTATATAAACCATACATTAAACGCTGATTTGGATTTTGATGTATTACAATCTGTACTATTTGGCAATTCTGCCGAATTTTATGATGATGATGAAACCCGTTTAAAACCGGTAGCCGATCGCACAAATTGCCATTATCAGCTTAGTACAGAGCGTAAACGTCGTTTAAGAAAAATACAACAAGGCACCAGAGAAGTAAAAAAAGCAATACAATTTTTAACATTAAATCCCGAAAATTTTAAAATTTTAAAAAATGAGTTTATCGATCCTGCTACAAACAGAAGTTTTACAGCATCGTATAAAAACTTTACAGTAAAAGATAGTGTTTTTGCACCATACAGTGTTGATATTGATATTGTAGCAGAGAAAAAAGCAAGCGTAAAAATTGAGTATGTTCGTATCGAGAAAAATTCACCACAAAAACTTAGCTTAAACATACCTAAGAATTATGACGCTGTTGAAATACGAAAATCACAACAATAAATGGCTTTTATGGCTCTTTGTTTTGATTTTTATTTTCTCAAACAATAACTTTGCGCAACTTAAAAACAAGCAAAAAGAATTAGAACAAAAAAAGAAACGCATTCACGAAGAGATTGATAACATTAATGATTTACTTAACGAAACCCGACTAAATAAAAAATCGAGTATTGGCACGCTTTTAAACATAAAAGTAAAACTTGAAAAACGACAAGAGTTAATCAATACCATTAAGGCCCAAATTAATGAGTTAAACAATCAAATTCAAATTAATGAAAAGCAATTGTTAGCCTTAAAAAATAACTTAGATAAGCTTAAAGCAGATTATTCTAAAATGATTGTTTTTGCAAGTCGTAATCAAGATAATTACTCTAAACTAATGTTTGTTTTTGCGGCACAAGGTTTTAACCAGGCATACGCTCGTTTAAAATATATTCAACAATACAACCAGTTTAGGCGCAAGCAGGCAAACGAAATAGTAACAACACAAAATAGCATTGGCTTAAAGGTAGAAGAATTAAAAAATCAAAAACACGAAAAAAATTTATTATTAGGTGGCGAACAAGAAGAAAAACAAAATTTAGACAACGAGCGCAAAGAACAAGAGGGCGTAATTGAACAACTTCAAGCAAAAGAAAAAACATTAAAACATGATTTAGAAAAAAAGAAAAAAGAAATAATTGAATTGCAATCTGCAATAAAAAAACTAATTGCCGAAGAAATTAAACGCCGAGCCGAAGAAGCTGAAAAGAAAGCAAAAGAAGAAACGCTTGCAAAAGAAAAAGCAAGAAAAGAAGAGGAAAAGAAAAATAAAAAAGAGAATCACAAGAACAATCAAGACAAAGAAAAACCGGCAATAGCAGACGTTAAACCCGATAAAAAAGATAATTATTTTACTCCGGACGTTAGTGAAAGTACTGAGGCCTTGAGTGATGAGTTTATAAACAACCGAGGAAAACTACCTTGGCCAATTGTAAAAGGCGTAATTTGTGCTCCTTACGGTGAATATGAACACCCGGCAATTAAAGGATTTATGATGGTAAACAATGGCATTGATATTTGCGCACCAAAGGGATCAACTGTTAGGGCTGTCTTTGCAGGCGAAGTAACCGGCATATCGGTTGCACCTACCGGCGGTAAACTTATAATTATTCGTCATGGCGAGTACTATAGTGTTTATAGTAATTTAGGTGATGTTCAAGTAAAAACAGGACAAAAAATTGCCGTAAAACAACCAATTGGAACAGCTTTGTATAACGATGATGATGGAAAAACAAATATAAATTTTCAAATTTGGAAGGGCCAAAAAACCCTCGACCCGGCAGCTTGGCTTTTTGGAGCACGTTAACCTATGTCAACAGATGAATTAATATATGGCACAAGAGCAATACTCGAAGCAATAGAGTCGGGTAAGTCAATTGAAAAAGTACTTCTTCAAAAAGGCTTGTCTAATCAACTATTTTCGATTTTAAGAAAATCATTAAACGAAAATAAAATACCATACCAATTTGTTCCTATTGAAAAAATAAATCGCTTGTGCGCAAAAAATCATCAAGGCGTATTAGCAATGCTAACAAACATAAGTTATTATAGCGCACACGAACTGTTGTCTAATATTTTTGAAAAAGGAAAGACGCCTTTTGTTTTAATTTTGGATAGAGTTACAGATGTAAGAAATTTTGGCGCTATTGCCCGTAGCGCAGAGTGTGCCGGTGTAGATTTTATTATTATTCCGTCAAGAGGTAGCGCTCAAATAAATGCCGATGCTATTAAAACAAGCGCCGGTGCGCTTCACAGAATGCCTGTTTGTAGAGAAGATAATTTAAAAACAACAATTGATTTTTTAAAAGAATCAGGACTTCAAATTATTGCTTGCCACGAAAAAACAGAATCGTATTATTTTCAAATTGATTTTAAATTACCAACTGCTATAATAATGGGCAGTGAAGAAAATGGAATTAGTGGCGAATATTTAAAGCGCTGTAATGCTCAGGTAAAAATTCCAATGCTTGGCAAAACATCATCGCTAAATGTAAGTGTTGCAACAGGAATAATTTTGTTTGAAGCCCTAAAGCAAAGAAGCTTTACTTAACGTTTATTAGATTCTTTAATATAAGTTTCAATTGCGCCCGACATGCTTGGGTTTCTAGGGTTAGGTGCAAAAATATCTAACCGATATCCCAATTCTTTTACTTTAAGAGCGACCGAGTGCCCAAAAGCTGCAATGCGCGTACTTCCTTGTTTAAAATTAGGGAAATTATGTTTTAAAGATTTTAATCCTGCTGATGTAAAAAACACTAATAAATCATATTGATTTAATGTTTTAATATCACTAAGGTTTGCACTAACTGTTTTATAAAAAGTGCCTTTAGTATAAGTTATGTTAAGCTCGTCAAGAAAATCAACAATTTGCTCTTTATGCACATCACTTACGGGTAATAAAAATTTCTCGTCTTTATTTTTTCTAATAACATCAACTAAATCAACAATGGTGCCGTGTCCAAAAAATATTTTTCGTTTACGAAATTGTATATATTTTTGCAAATAATAGGCAATTTGCTCGCTGATACAAAAAAACTTCATGCCATCAGGAACTGTAACGCGCATTTCATTACAAAGTCTAAAATAATGATCAATCGCTAAACGGCTAGTCATAATAACTGCACCATGAGCTAAAATTTCGATGCGTTGTTGCCTAAACTCTAAACCGGATAGCGGCTCAACTTTTATAAAATGCCTAAAATTTAAATTTAAATTATAGCGTTTAGACAAGCTTACATAAGGATTTTTATCTGGATCAACAGGCTTAGGTTGCGAAATTAATACAGTTTTAATTTTATTTTTTGGATAATTGCTTACTTCAATAGTGGGCTTTGCTATAGGCACATAGGGCGGTTTTTTAGCATTTTTACGAAGCTTCTTTTCTATTATAGTTTCGGGAGGAGTGGTAGTAATCGTTTTTACTTTAATAGACTTTTTAGTGCTTGAGGGTAATTTTTTTGCTGTTTTTTTGATTTTAACGGCAACTGCTTTTTTTTTAGCCACTTTTTTTATTGGCTTTTTCAGCTTTACAACCTTTTTCTTTTTAACTACGTCTTTCTTCTTTTTTTTAGTGGCCATTATACCTCGCTAAAATGTTTGTATTAAAAGTTTAATCAATACTAAAATTGGTAAAATTTCAACGGCACAAAGGTACAAAAAAATTTGCAAAAAACCTACTTTATTTACAATTAAACTCATTATTGCGCCAAAATATAATTTTAGAACATAGCTTATTGAGGCAAATGTTAGCCCAAGTGTAAGAGTTAATAAAGGATTTATTTCAAAATAAACAAAAGCAATATTAACTGCAAAAAGTAAAACACCTAATAAGTCGTTTAAGCAATTTCCATAAAAAAGGTAATTAGAAAACAGGGTTTTACCGCCCCATGTTTTTTGAACAAATTGTATAGTAATATATTTTATTGCAGTAAATAAAATGAAAATAAAAACAATCAATGTAAATTGTAACAAATCGTTTAAATTTTGAAAAATTATAGAGTAATAATGATTGATAAAAAAAAGGAAAAAACCCGCCATTAAAAAGTAGTTGCTGCGCAACAACAATCGATATAGCTTAAAGTTATTATTTAACTCTTCGCGCTCTAATTGGGCATAAAGGCGCTTGTTAAACACGGCGTTTGCTAAGCTAAATAATTTGTAGCGCGACACTATAAGCACGCTTATAAGTAAAAAAAATGAAATTAAAATTATAACCGAAAGCCAAATTTCTGAAAAGTGATAAATTATTTTTGAATCATTACCTTGCTTTTGTAATAAGTGCTGATAAAATATGTGTTGCTCAGAAGTCAAAATTGAATAAATCTACTATATAAAAAAACTAAATATACACCATTGTTAAATTGTGGTATAAAATTATTTGGCATTAGTGATGAGTTGTTTGATACTGAAAGAGTGTAATTGCTTTTGCTTTTAAAATATGATGCAGCAAATGAAAACGCATTGTTATATTGAGTGTTGTTAATATAATAATTAGAAACATTAAAATTACAATCTGCGCTTAACGTAAAATGTTGATTTATTTTATATACAAGCGCCCCACTAAAACAAAACAATGCGTTTGTGTTTTGGGTATTATTGTCGGGGTTATAAGCTTCTTTAATAAAATTGCGATAATAAAAACCGGGCATTAGTCTAATGAAAAATTTTTGCCCAAACTTTATTCCAAAAAGTAATTGTGAAAAATAATTTAAACGATGTAATTCGTTTGTGTTAAAATTTTTAATTACTCCTCCATATAAATTATCTGCGCTAGTGTGGTTTGCTGTGTATGCAATGTTACCATAAGCACTTAAACAAAAGGAATTGCTTTTGTAATGTAATAAACTAAAAACATCACATTTTAAACTGCCTACAATAAGGTTGTTAAAATAATTATAGGCAATACCGGCTTCTACATTTTTAAACGGACTGTAATAACACGAAATAAGCGCATCGTTTATTCCCTTAAAATCACTTTTAAGAGCAATAGTTGCTTTCATTTGATTTTTATGAATAATAGAAGGGCCTTCAAAATTACCAGATGTTGAGTAATAGGTGCTTGTTTTTGTAGAATCGCTTTGCGCATTAATAATAAAGCAATCAATTATCAGTATATAAAATATAAAAATGCGCATGCTTAAAATTACATATTATTAAAAAAGCGAGAGTCTGTAATAAATTTTTCTATCAACCTTGGCAAAGCAAATTTGTTAATCTCATCTTTATGCACTTTGTTGTTAGGTAGTTTTCTTTTAATTTTTATAACAACAAAGGCTACAAATAAATGTTGGTGACTTAAAATGTGTTTGTAGGCTTTGCTTTGTTCAATTAGCTTAAAATTTTTGCCAATTTTTTTTAATAAATATGGGTCGTTTTTTATTAATGTTACCGGTTCTGTAATTGCCTTTGGCGTTTCAACTAAATAAAACTCATACAAGCCTTTCCAAACATCGTTTTTTTCTCTTCTTAAAAGATAAACATTATCATTTAAATCAGTAATTACAAAATAGGTGAAAAAACGCGATTTTACAGTAATTTTTTTTTCTTTTTTAGGTAAATTATTTACTGTACCCAACGCATTTGCCCCACAAGAAGTGTTGAAGGGGCAAGTGTTGCAAAGCGGTTGCACCGGTTTACAGTGCTGCGAGCCAAACTCCATAATTGCCTGGTTGTGAAGCCCGGCTTGTTTAGGGTTTAATAATTCATTAGCTGCATTTTGAAAAAAAGCAATTCCTTTTACTGAATCAATTGGTAACGAGCAATTTAAATATCTGCTTAAAAATCGATAAACATTTCCGTCAACAACTGCGTTTGCTTGATTGTAAGCAAACGAAGAAATAGCTGCGGCTGTATATTTTCCAACCCCTTTTAATTTTAATAATGCCTCGTAATTTTTTGGAAAAGACCCATCAAACTCATTAACAATTTGTTTTGCTGCAAACAATAAATTTCGAGCTCTTGAGTAATAGCCTAAACCCTGCCACAATTTTAAAACCTCATCTTCTTTCGCTTTTGCAAGCACAGTAACACTTGGGTATTTTTCAATAAACTTTAAATAATAACTTAAGCCTTGCACAACTTGTGTTTGCTGTAAAATAATTTCTGAAAGCCAAATTTTATAAGGGTCGGTAGTTTCACGCCAAGGCATAAAACGTTTGTTTTTATGAAACCATTTTATAAGTATGTTTGAAACTAAATAGATAAATTGTAACTTTATGCAAAAGTATTATGTTTATTTATAATGTAACAGTAAATATTGACGAATCTGTTCAAAACGATTGGATAAATTGGATGAAAAACACTCACATGCCCGATGTGATGAAAACAGGGTGTTTTACGGCTTGTAAAATATTAAAATTACTTTATGTTGAAGATCAAGGCCATACCTACAGTATCCAGTATCAGTTTTTAAAAATGTCAGATTACGAAAATTATACAAAAAACTTTTCATCAAAACTGCAAACAGAGCACACACAACGGTATAAAGATAAATACGTAGCCTTTAGAACAATTTTACAAGAGATATAAATACAACGCTTTCGTTTTTTTTTAGCAACTTTACAAAGTAATGCAAACCCTTTCAATTTATAATACGCTAAGTCGTAATAAAGAACTTTTTAAGCCGTTAAAAGCACCACATGTTGGCATGTATGTATGTGGACCAACGGTTTATAGCGATGTGCATTTAGGAAATTGCCGCACATTTATTTCTTTCGATATTATTTACCGTTATTTAACTCACGTTGGCTACAAAGTGCGCTATGTGCGTAACATTACTGATGCCGGTCATTTAGAAAGTGATGCGGATACCGGTGAAGATAAAGTAAGTAAAAAAGCAAAATTACAACAACTAGAGCCAATGGAAATTGTACAAAAATACACAGTCGATTTTCACAATGTTTTACAACAATTTAATTGCTTGCCGCCAAGTATTGAGCCAACTGCAACCGGCCATATTATTGAACAACAAGAAATGGCAAAAACTATTATTGAAAACGGCTGGGCTTACGAAGTTGATGGAACAATTTATTTTGATGTTGAAAAATTTGCCAAACAAAATAATTATACCGCTCTTACCGGCCGCAAAATAGATGAATTATTTGAAAACACACGCGATTTAGATGGGCAAGATGAAAAACGAGGACGACTCGATTTTGCTTTGTGGATAAAAGCAAAGCCGGAGCACCTAATGCAATGGCCAAGTAAATGGGGGCAGGGGTTTCCTGGGTGGCATATTGAATGTAGCGCTATGAGCACAAAATATTTAGGCGAGCAATTTGATATTCATGGTGGCGGCATGGATTTAGCACCCACACACCACACTAATGAAATTGCTCAAAATATAGCCTATTGTGGCAAGCAACCTTGTAATTATTGGATGCACACAAACATGCTTACCGTTAGTGGCCAAAAAATGAGCAAAAGTTTAGGTAATAGTTTTTTACCTCACGAATTATTTTCCGGAAATCACCCTTTGCTTCAAAAGGGATACAGCCCAATGGCCGTAAGGTTTTTTATGCTTCAAACACATTACCGCAGTACGCTTGATTTTAGTAACGAAGCCCTGCAAGCTGCCGAAAAAGGTTTTGAACGATTAGTAGAAGCTTACAAAACATTACAGCAACTTATAGCGCAAAATAGTTCTCCCGAAAACATTGCAGAGCTTGAAAAACAATGTTATAACGCAATGAACGATGATTTTAACACATCTGTATTAATAGCACATCTGTTTGACGCTGCACGCATTATTAATTCTGCCAACGATAAAAAAACAACGCTCACCACTACAGATATAGAATTATTAAAAAAAATATTTAATCATTTCTTTTTTGATGTATTAGGACTTAAAATTGAAACAGAAAAAAATCGTTCCTCAGAAGCATTAACAAAAGTAATGGACTACGTTTTAGAAATGAGAAAAAAAGCAAAAGAAGAAAAAAACTTTGCCCTAAGCGATAATATCAGAGATAGTTTGATTAACGCAGGCATTCAAATAAAAGACGGTAAAGAAGGTACTAATTGGAAAATATAAAATAATGACAGAAACTAAAAACACATTTGTTGAAGATTTAAAATGGAGGGGTGCATTACACGATATAATGCCCGGTACGCAAGAGTTATTAAACAAAGAGCAAACAATCGGGTACATTGGTTTTGACCCAACCTCTGATTCACTACATATTGGCAGCTTAGCACAAATAATTACCTTAATGCGTTTTCAAAAAGCAGGGCACAAACCTGTAGCCTTAATTGGCGGAGCTACCGGTATGGTTGGCGATCCAAGCGGAAAAAGTGCCGAAAGAAATTTATTAAATGAAGAGGCGCTTCAAAAAAATATAGCGGGTATAAAAACACAGTTAGAAAAATTTCTCCACTTCAATAAGGGCGATAACGCTGCACTTTTAGTTAATAATTTTGATTGGATGAAAAATTATCCCTTCATTAATTTTATTCGCGATATAGGAAAATACCTAAACGTTAGTTATATGTTGGCAAAAGACTCTGTTAAAAATAGGCTTGAAAACGGCATGAGTTTTACTGAATTTAGCTACCAGCTACTACAAGCGTATGATTTTTTATACCTCTATCAAAACAATAATTGCAAACTTCAAATGGGAGGAAGCGATCAATGGGGCAATATTACCGGTGGCACCGAATTAATTCGCCGTAAAATTTCTGGCGAAGCTTATGCACTTACCACACAATTGGTTACTAAAGCCGATGGTACCAAATTTGGAAAAACAGAAAGTGGAAACATTTGGCTCGACAAAACTAAAACATCGGCCTATAAGTTTTACCAATATTGGATTAACACATCAGACGAAGATGCCGAAAATTTTATTAAACTTTTTACATTTTTATCTAAAGAAGAAATTGAAACTATTATTAATGAACACAATACAGATAAGGGAAAGCGGGTATTACAAAAAACTTTAGCAAAAGAAATAACTGTGCTGGTTCATGGTGAGCAAGATTATGAACAAGCTATTGAAGCAAGTAATGTCTTATTCTCAGGAACAATATCGCAATTAGCAGCGCTTAACGAACAAGTATTTTTAGAAATTTTTGAAGGAGTGCCACAATTCATGATTGATAAAATCCAATTAACAAACAACCTTGGTGTATTAGATTTATTGGTAGAAAAAACTAACATCTTACCTAGTAAAAGCGAAGCTAAAAAACTAATTTTAGGTGGAGGGGTTAGTATAAATAAAGAAAAAATCTCAAATATCGATCTTTCTGTAACCGAGCAACAATTTATCAATAACAAATATTTGTTGATATCGAAAGGAAAAAAGAATAATTACTTAATAATAGCGCAATAAATGGCTCTTAAAAACATACAGCAATTAAAGTTGCAGCAAAAACTTTTGCCTCAGCAAATAATGCTTATGAAATTACTGCAATTGCCTACGCTTGCGCTTGAGGAGCGAATAAAAGAAGAGCTTGAAGCTAACCCGGCACTCGAAGAAGAAAATGAGCAAAGTTCAGACGATGAGTTGTATGAAAACAATGAACCCGAAAAAGAGCAGGAGATAGATGAAAATGGAGATCCTAATGAAGATGAATCGCAGTTACACACTAATGATGTTGAAATGGAAGACTATATGGATGCTGAAGAATTGGATTCATATAAATACGAAATTAGTAATAAAGGCGCAGACGATGTACAACGCGAATTTGTTGTAGTAGAAGGTCCTGATTTTTACGATTTACTCGAACAACAATTGTATGAACAAAATCTTTCTGAACAACAATTTACAATCGGAATTTTTTTAATTGGAAGCCTTGATGAAGACGGTTATCTTAGAAGAGAGCTTGACTCAGTAACCGATGATTTAGCATTTAAAGTAAACATTAATGCCACGCTGGATGAGGTTAAAACAGTTTTAAAAGTAATTCAAAACTTTGACCCTCCCGGCGTAGGCGCGCAAACACTGCAAGAGTGTTTGTTAATCCAATTAAAACGTAAAGCCGAACAAACACGTGAGGTTAGAATGGCAATTGACATCGTTTCAAATCACATGGACGATTTTAGCAAAAAACATTACGAAAAAATTACTCGAAAATTAGGAATAGATAATGAGGAATTAAAAGATGTAATTGAAGAAATTAAACATTTAAACCCAAAGCCTGGTAATACAAATGATAAAGCGACTTCGTCGAGCGAAATAATTCCTGATTTTATTATTAATATTAACGATTCAAAACCTGAAATTAGTATTAATGGGCGTAATTTACCCGACTTAAAAATAAGTAACGAATATCTCGAAATGCTTAAAGAATACAGTAAAAGCAAAGATAAACAAGCAAAAGAAGCAACGGGATTTATTAAGGGAAAAATAGAAGGCGCCGAATGGTTTATTGAAGCACTGCAACAACGCTATAATACTATGTTGCTTTGCATGCATGCTATTGTTGAATTTCAAAAAGAGTATTTTATTACCGGCGATGAAAAAAACCTAAAACCAATGATACTTAAAGATGTTGCCACAAAGGTAAATCTTGATTTATCAACTATTTCGCGTGTGGCAAATAGTAAATATGTGCAAACTCCTTATGGCACATTTTCATTAAAATCATTTTTTAGTGAAGCAATGAGTAAAGATGACGGTGAAGAAATTAGCAGTCGTGAAGTAAAAAAAATTATAAAAGAAGTAATTGAACAAGAAAACAAACACAACCCATATACCGATGATGAACTGTGTAATAAACTTAAAGAAAAGGGATATGCAATAGCACGTAGAACGGTTGCAAAATACCGCGAACAAATGGAAATTCCGGTAGGACGCTTACGTAAAGAGGTTTAGTTTAAAAAGAACATAAAAAAACCCGATGTATTTATTGCATCGGGTTTTTTAATTTAAAAGATTTTTATTTGTTTAGTACAATACGTTGAACCATTTTGTCTTTACCATTACTAACAGTAACAAAGTAAATACCGTTTGGTTGATTGCTTAAATTTAAATTTACCGACTCGCTTAAAACAGCTGAATAGTTGTTATTCATTACCACTTGACCTATAGCGTTAGTTACTGAAATAGTAAGATCTTGTGTTTCGTTTAAGTTTACATTAACTTTTAACTCGCCACTTGTAGGGTTAGGCATCATTGAAATGTTATGAGCTAACGAAGAGTTTTGAGTTAAACCGGTAACAGTAGCTGTTCCGCAAATTTGAGGAACCATTGCTATGTTAAACGAAACTCCCCAACTAAGGGCCATATTATACCAAGCATTGTCGCTTTGTTGCTCCCAACCATAATTAGGAGTAGTTGTAGCCATTGCGTTTGCTAATAATACAGCAGTGTCGCCTGGGTTAACCGGTAATACAATGCTAGCATAAAAACCACCTGCAGGCGCAGATACCGGAGTTGATAATGTAAATGTATATGCATGAATACCAGGGCCAAGTGTTGGCGAAGCTACAATACTAGGTAAGCTTGCTACATTAGACGCTATTGGTGTAGCTGTACCAGTTGGGCCACCGGCTTGAGTGCCTGGGTATAAATTTAAAGTTACATTACCAGTTCCTTTTGTTCCTATTGCACCTGAGCTGTAAAATAACACGGCAACTCCTGTAACACTAGGACTAGAAATAGTAGAATAAGTTGTTGGGGCAAAATAATTGGCTTTTGCTAAATCACCATAGCAATTATTTCCAATTGCATAGCCGCCAGTTGTACAACCGGTAGTTGCTGTTAGTGCCCCAATTGTTAAGCTGCTGCCAATAAATGTTTGAACATTTGAGCAGGTTAATGCTGCTGTTTTTAAATTTGAATTTGAAATAGACACCTGTAAGTTTTTACTGTTATCAGGCGTAAATTTACGCGCACTTTGCGCATTTACTGTAACCACAGAGGCTACAGTCATAATTGAAAGTAATTGTTTTAACATAATTGTTTATTGTTTTATTAATTTTGGCAAACATACAATTTTTTTAAATACAAATAATTTTTTAACGTTTTATTAAATTATATGAATTATCAATCATTTCAAATAGTAATTTTTTAGGCAATTTGTTTGTACAAACAACAGTATTCCAATGTTTTTTATTCATGTGATAACCCGGCAGTATGTTTTCGGGGTACATTTCGCGTAACTCAATACAAAGCTCGGGCTTGCACTTTACATTAAAACGCGGCGGATTTGAGTTTAAATCAAGCAGCAAAAACAATTTGTTTTTAGTTCTAAATACCAAGGTGTCTGCACCAAAGGGAAAGCCTTCGTTTACAAAGTCTTTTGCTATGCAGTAATCTCTTATTATTTCAATATTATACATTTTTTAACCAGTTATTAAAAAATAAACACCAAATGTAAAAATACAGATTGTTTAAGAAAAAAATAAGACAATATTTGTAAACAAAATGTTTAATCATTTAAAATTTAAGTAAAATTGTTTTTTGGTTAATAAAACATTTTACTAAGTTTGGCACTTTAAATTAAAACAAATAAACACAAGGTTATAAACTAAAACAACAATTATGAGTAAGAACAAAACATCAGGAGGATTTCCACTTATTGTTTCAGCATTGGCAATAGTAATTTGTATTGGAATCGGAATTTTTATTTACACTCAAATACTTGGCGCGCCAAGTAATTTTGAGGGGGGCGATCCGGTAAAAGGGCATCCGCATAATCTTTTAGGCACAATGTATAAGGGTGGTTTTATAGTACCTATCCTACTTGGGTTTTTATTAACAGTAATTACTTTTGCAATTGAGCGTTTTGTTACTATTCAAAAAGCAAACGGCAAAGGGCAAACCGATAAATTTGTTGCAAAAATAAAGCAGTTTATTGCAAGCCATGATTTTGACGGGGCAGTTGAGGAGTGTAATAAACAAAAAGGCTCTTTGGCAAATGTTGTACACGAAGGCATTGAAAAATATAAATTCGTAAAAAACGACTCAACAATGGATAAAGAAGCAAAAGTGCATGCCATTCAAAAATCTTTAGAAGAAGCTACAGCATTAGAATTGCCAATGCTTTCTAAAAACATGGTGGTAATTTCAACAATGGCTTCAATTGGAACTTTAGCCGGACTAATTGGAACGGTAGTTGGTATGATTCGTGCGTTTGCGGCCCTTGCTAATGCTGGTGCTCCTGATACTGCAGCTCTTGCAACAGGTATTTCTGAGGCGCTTGTAAATACATTGGTAGGAATTTTAACTTCAGCATTTGCAATTATTTTTTATAATTTATTTAGCAATCGTATCGATCAAATTACTTACGCAATGGATGAGGCCGGATTCTCAATTATACAAGAGTTTCAATCAACCGAAAAATAAAAAGATAATTGCTAAACACAGCAAATTGTTTTTTTAATTTTATGGAAAAATAAAAATTAGTTATCTTAATATAAAATAATAACAAAATGTCGAAGAAACCATCAAAAGGCGGCGCTCCAAGTTTAGACATGACACCCATGGTTGACTTGGCTTTCCTACTGGTAACATTTTTTATGTTAACTGCTTCGTTTCGTATGGCTGAACCGGTTACAGTTGACCCTCCTTCATCAATAGGGCAGGTTACCTTGCCGGATAATCATATCATGGTTACAATAGATGATATAGGACGAGTGTTTTTTGGCATCAGTAACACTACAGCTAAAACAGAAGCCCTACGAGAAATGGGAGAAAAATATGGCGTAAAGTTTACCGACCAGCAAATAAAAAAGTTTAGTGGATTGCCAAGTATTGGCGTTGATATTAAAGATTTACCTCGCTATATCGACGCAAGCGAAAATGAACGTACAAACTTTAAACCACAAAAAGGTGTTCCTAATGATACGTTAAACAATCCGCAATTAAAAGACTGGATTTCATTTGCCGGTAAAAATGCCGTAATTGCCTATAACGAAGCAAAAGAAAAAGCGAAGGAGGCCGGTCAAGACTTAAAGGCAGAAAAACCACGTTACGCAATTAAATGCGATGGAAAAACAAAGTACATGCTGGTAAGCGGCGTAATAAAAACATTTACCGATTTAAAAATATTTCAGTTTAACCTAATTACCTCTCTCGAAGGTGCAGGCACCGTGCTTGACACCGAAAAAAAGAAGTAAAGTAAAAATTTAAACCATGGCAGAAATTTCAGATAGTGGTGGCGGTGGTCACAAAGGCGGCAAAAAAAGAGCCAAAAAACAAAGTACGCGTATTGATATGACACCAATGGTTGACTTGGCTTTCTTATTGTTAACCTTTTTCGTGTTAACATCAACATTTAGCAAGCCAAAATCAATGGAGCTTACTTTCCCTGCACCCCCAAACCCAAACGATCCAAAAACCGAAATTAAAAAAGGAATTACCTTCCTGCTTAGTAAAGATGATAGGATTTTTTACTACGAAGGACAATTTAGAGACAAGCCCGAAGAAGGCAAGCCTGCTACAGAGTTACAAGAACTTAATTTCAGTCAAGACGGCTCAAAAAGCCTACATAAATTTTTGCTTGATAAAAATGAGTGGATACGAACTGAAATAAAAAAGCTTGACGACAAACTTCAAAATAAACAAATTGCCGACACAACGTTTAAGCGTATGGCAAAAACAATAAAGGCAGATAAAGATCGCGCGTTTACCTACCTTATTAAAACCGACGATAAAGCTACCTACAAAAATGTGGTTGATTTAATTGATGAGTTAAACTTTAACTTAGTTGGTAAATACGTTATAACGGATATAATAAAGCCTGAGCTAGATTTAGTTAACGCTAAAGTAAACTAAAAGAAAGGAGATAAACTTATGTTACAAAACTGGAATGATGTTACCCTAGACGCCAGAAGTGAAATAGTCTTTGAAGGCAGAAACCAAGCCTATGGTGCCTATGAACTACGAAAAAATTACAACCGCAGAATAACAACAATTATTGGCGGAGTGCTTCTTTTTGCAGTGTTTTTATTTGGTATAAAAGCCTTTATTGACAATCGCCCAAAAGAAGTTGAAAAACCAATTGATATGACAAACATAGTTGTTGATTTAACACCGCCACCACCTAAAGATGAACAACCACCGCCACCACCGCCACCACCGCCACCACCAATGGTTGAAATGGTAAAATTTGTGCCGCCCGTTATTAAAGATGACGCTAAAGAAGAAGAACCGCAAAAATTACAAGAAGATGTAAAGGAAACTAATGTGGGAACTAAAGATCAAGATGGCGATAAAGATCTTGTTGCGCCTCCGTCAGAAGAAAAAACAGCACCTACAGCGGCGGCAGCCCCTGAAATTTTTACAATTGTAGAAGAAAACGCAGAATTTCCCGGAGGAATTGCTGAAATGGCAAAGTTTATTCAAAAAAACTTGCAATATCCGGCAATGGCTCGTGAGGCAGGCATAAGCGGTAAATGTTTTTTAAAATTTATTGTAAACGAAACAGGGCAAATAAGCAATGTTGAAATTTTAAAAGGAGTTCCCGGTTGCAGCGACTGCGATAAAGAAGCAGTACGCGTTGTAAAATCAATGCCGGCATGGAAGGCAGCTAAAATGACCGGTAGAGCAGTTAAATGCTATTTTAATTTGCCAATTAGTTTTAGAATACAATAATATTTAAGCAATTAATTTTCTAAGCCATAACTTTTGTTATGGCTTTATTTTTATAAGTTATGCGAGATAAACTTAATTTTATAATGGGAAGCGTAATGGTGCTTATTACTTTAAGTATGGCGTGCCTATTTATTTTTACAGATATAATGGCAGATAAAATGTATGGCAGCAAACGAACCGTTTTTATAGGCCTGCTTATTGCTTATTCATTGTACAGAGCATATCGCAGCTATCTCTATTTTAAAAAGCCAACAAACACAAACAGCGATTAAGTTGTTCTCTAAATTTTTTAGAAACACTCTGTAGGGGCTATTGTTAATTTTAATGAGTGGCATTAAAGCATTTTGAGTGGCGAAGACACAAAGACTGTTTTTAATATCTTTGGCTATCAAAAAAATCTCTTATGAAAAAAAAGATACTTAACGCTTTGTTATTTACCTCGGCGTTTTCTGTAGCCCAAACAAGTTTAAATAATAGTGCTATGCCATTGCATCGTACGTGTGGTACGTCTGTGCCTTCTGCACAATGGGATGCTTGGTTTAACCAAAAAGTTACAGAATACGTTCAAAATAATGCGGCTAAATTTATTGGTTCGTCAAACTCAACGGCATCAACCTCCTATACGATTCCCGTTGTTGTGCACGTAATCCATGGCGGGCAGGCAGTAGGAACATATCCTAACATTACAAATGCTCAGGCAGTTTCTCAAATTTCTATTTTACAAAACGATTTTGATGGAGTGGGGCAATACACTAGCCACTATCCGGCAAATGCATTTCAAAACTATGCAACCGCAAACAGCATCCCTTCTCCAAATTATAATGGCTCAAGAATAGTAATTGGAAACGCACAATTAACCTTTTTACCCGCTTATTACGATAAAAACGGAAACGCTATGCCGGAGCCTGGAATTGAGCGTATTAACTTTAATACATTTACATTATCAGGTGGATATACCTCAAAGGATCCTTCAAACGCAGCATATAATACGCCTACTACTTTTATGAACTTTTTAAATAACATAGTAAAACCTCAAACAATATGGAACCCTGTAAAGTACATGAATATTTGGGTAACCGATGAAAACTCTTCAACGGGTTTATTGGGTTTTGCAACCTTCCCTGCCGGAAGCACTTTAACGGGTATGATTGGTGGTACAGGTACAAGTACAACAGATGGGCTGTGGTGTTGGGCAATGTCTTACGGGAATACCGGTTTTGCAACAGCTCCTTATAATTTAGGAAGAACAGCAACACATGAAATTGGTCATTGGGTTGGCTTACGTCATATTTGGGGAGATGCAACCTGTGCTACAGACTATTGTAATGACACACCACCTGCATATCAGGCAAATTATGTAAATCAAAATCCGCTTGCCAGTCCTCCAACGGCCGCCGATGCAAATACAGTAACATATCCGTATAACGTTGGCACTTGCTCCGGGCCTCCATCAAATTCACCTGATGGTGAAATGTTTATGAACTTTATGGATTATAGTGATGATAATGGAATGTTTATGTTTACAACAGATCAGGTTACGCGCATTCAAACTGCAATGGCAAATGCGCCATATCGTAATCAATTAGGAACCCATGGCTTAACAATTCCTTATCCAACGGCAAATTTTAACACATCGGTGTTATCACCATGCACAAACCAAACAGTTCAAATAACGGACATGTCAACAGGTACAGTAAGCGCTCCTTCATCGTGGAATTATACAATAACCGGGGCAACAACATCAACCTCAAACGTTCAAAACCCGGTAGTTACGTTTACGGCAACCGGAACGCAAACAATAACATTAATATGTGCCGCTAATGGAACACAGGTAAGCTTGCCGTTTACTAAAACAGTTACGGTTGGGCCGGGTATTACAGTTAGCTTAACCTCTTCGGCTGCAGGCACAGTATGTGCCGGAACTTCTGTTACTTTATCTGCAAGTGGTGCCGGAACATACACTTGGAGCACCGGATCAAATGCAGGTTCAATAATAGTAACACCAACAACAACTACAATTTATAATGTTACCGGATCTTCGGGTGCTTGCTCTGCTACCAAAACAACAACGGTAAACGTTGGCGCAGGAATTAACGTAAGCATTAGTGCTTCATCAGCTAGTTTATGTACCGGGCAAAGTGCAACACTTTCTGCATTTGGTGCTAGTAGTTATACTTGGAGTACTGGATCTAATTTATCAAGCATTGTGGTTACGCCATTAAGTTCAACAACATATACATTGGTTGGTAAAACGGGCGCATGTTCAGGGAACACAACAACTGCAATTACAGTAAATACTACGCCAACAGTTTCAGTAAATAGTGCTACAATTTGTAATGGTACAAGTGCAACATTAACGGCGTCTGGGGCAACTACATTTTCGTGGAGCACAGGCGCTACAGGTACTGTTTTAAATCCATCGCCTGCTTCAAATACTGTTTATACAGTAATAGGAGCAAATGGTAATTGCACAAATTCAAAAACAAGCTCGGTAACGGTAGTTGCAAATCCTACGGTAAATGTTACAAATCCTACTATATGTGCGGGTAGTTCAGCAACAATTACAGCTTCTGGGGCAACTACATTTTCTTGGAACACTGGCTCTACAGCGTCAAGCATTGTTGTGAGTCCGTTAAGCACAACACAATACACTGTTAAAGGAAGCAATGGTATTTGTGCATCAAGTAAAGTGGCAACAGTAACAGCTAACCCAATACCAACACTTACGGTAAATAGTTATACAATTTGTTCAGGCGGTACAGCAACACTTACGGTTTCTGGAGCAAGTACTTACTCTTGGAGCACAGGGTCAACGGCGTCTTCAATAAACGTTAGTCCTGTTGTTACAACTGTTTACAGTGTTGTAGGAACTTCATTAGGATGTAGCAGTAGTAAAACTTCAACAGTTACAATAGGTAGTTCTCTTAGTATTTCGTTTTCATCGCCTGCCACATCTATTTGCAACGGAGGCTCAACTACTATAACTGCAAGTGGCGCAAGTAGCTATACTTGGAATACGGGATCGAACGCAAATTCAATTGTGGTTAGTCCGGTTTCAAACACAACCTATTCAATTATTGGTTCAAACGGTTCTTGTTTTGGCAGTAATTCTATAGGAATAACAGTAAATAGTTTACCAAGTTCATCAGTAGTTCCTTCAAACGCATTGTGTAACGGAAGTGCCACGGGTAGTGTATCTGTAAGTTCAAGTGGAAATGCGCCGTTTACTTACGCATATAGCCCTTCAGGACCAAGCGCTTTAACAGCCGGTAATTATTCGGTAACAACAACTGATGCTAATGGTTGTAAAGTAAAAAACACATTCACAATAACACAACCAAGCGCAATAAGCGCGGCTGTTTCAACATCGGCAACCTCTTGTCCTGCATCTTGTAATGGTAAGGCTTCAATACTTGCGAGTGGTGGAACGGGAGTGTTAACATATTCAATTATTCCTGCAGGGGGCACAGGATCTTCGGTTTCTAACTTATGCGCAGGAACATTTACGTATATAACTACTGATGCTAATGGGTGTAAGAATAACAGTGTGTTTACTATTAATCCCGGTACAGGAGGATTAACGGCTACAGCTACTTCAACAAACGCATCTTGCCCAACTTGTACTAATGGCGCAGCAAGCGTTACAAATAGCGGTACAGCGCCGTTTACTTATACATGGCAACCGGGTGGATATAACAGCGCTAATGTTTCAAATTTAGCTGTAGGTTGTTATACCGTGATGGTAACAGATGCCAATAATTGTACGGGCTCTGCAACTACATGTATAGTATCGGTAGTAACAGGAATACAAAATAATACTAACACAGAAGATGTAATAAGAGTGATGCCTAATCCAAACAACGGTGTATTTACTATTGAGTTTGGAACGATTAATTTGAGGAGTATTGATATAATTGATTTAACAGGCAGAATAATTGTTGCGAAACAAGTAAACGTTCAAAGTATAGAATTAAGCATTAGTGAGTTTTCTTCAGGTATTTATTATTTACGAGTAAAAGATACTCAAGGAATTAAGATTATTAAACTAATTAAAAACTAATAACACACAACTCTTAATTTAAGAAGGGGTTGCTCGAAAGGCAGCCTCTTTTTATTTTAACTTAGTTTAGTTTTTTATAATAATTAAAAGTAGAATTACTTTTTAACTCAGGGTGAAATATCTTTATAAAATCACTTAGTATACGGTTAGGATAAAGTATTCCGCTTTCCCAATAATTACTATAGCCGGCAGCATTTAGTGTTAAGATGTTATTATACACACATTTATTTTTAAAGGCTTTAAAAGTTGTGTAACGAATATCATCAGAGGCAAGTTCGTTAAGTGATTTTTTTAAAGATACGTTAAGCCAAAAATTAGCATTGTGGGCATTTATGTAAACATCTTCAAAACTTAAATTTAAACTTCCGATGTGAGAGTCGCTTTTAAAAACATAGCTAGCACCGGCATCTGCAATAAGTTGTGCCATAAAACTTTTGCCTCCGGGGGCATACCAAACATCTCCGGTTCTAATTTCAGTAATTACAAGTGGTTTTGTGGTAGTGGTGCTAAGTGATTTTTTTTGAGTATTATAGTCTTTTTCAATTGAGTTAAAAATGGAGTCGGCTAAATTTTCTTTTGAATAAAATGCAGCAAAAAATTTTATCCATTCAGCCCGTGCTAGTGGTGTTTCTTCTAAATGGTCGTAACTATAAATTACAGGAATGTTAGCTTTTTTTAAAAGAGCATCGTGTTTATTTCCTTGAAAAGGCATTCCATAGTTAAAGACAATGCTTGGAGATAATGAAACAATTTTTTCAATTTCAACGATAGGTGTTTTAGCAACTTCGGCAATTTTAGAAGTTTTTATACCATTAAGAATAATGGGATTAGAGGTATAATCTGAGTTATCAATTGCACAAATCGAATTTATTTCAGTTAATTCATTTATCATAAATGTATAAATTGAACTGAGCGACACAACTTTTTTTACCGGAATAATTATGTTTAAGGCGTTGTTGTTTTTGATTTTTAAGGAAGTTTTAGAAAGTAAAAAAACAGCGCTTGTGTCTTTATTCCTATTGGAGCCAAATACAAGCACCTTTGTAAAGGTTTTATAATTAATAATTGAAAACCCTTTAGCGTATTTTAATTTTACAGCAGTGCCAATTTCGTTATTGTTACCTATAGAAGACTCTCTTGTACAAGAAAAAGAGGTAAAAATAGCCGTAAGTATAATTAATATTTTTTTAAACAGCATTGAAATTTATTTCGACTATTGTACCTTTTGGCTGATTGTTTTTGATTGTAATTAATGCACCGTGTTGTTTAATAATGTGCTTAACAATAAACAACCCTAGTCCGGTACCTTTAGTTTTGCGCGTATCTTCGTTTCCCTCTCTATAAAATTTTTCAAACACTTTTTGTTTGTTTTCATCTTTTATTCCAACGCCAAAATCTTTTATTGTAAATAGTAATTGGTTTTCTTTTTTAAACAGTTCTACAACTATTGATATTTCGTTAAATGAATATTTTATAGCGTTATCAATTAAGTTGGTAATAACCGAAATTAAATAAAACTCATCGCCTTTAATATGGCCGTTAGGTTGAATAAGGAGTGTTATTTTGTTTTTGGAAATAAAATCGGAGTAATATTGTTTTATTGTTTTTTCAAGTAGCTGGCTAAAATCAATTTCAATTTTATTTAACCATTCATTGGTTGCTTCGGCTTTTGTTGCTAATAGTAAATTTGCAATTAATGTATTTAAGCGTTGCGATTCGATTAATGCCGCATTAACTAGTTGGGTTTGTTTTTCAAAATCTAATTTGTGCTTTTTAATGGTTTGGAGTTGAAGTTGAATTGCTGTAAGAGGAGTTTTAAGTTCATGTGTAATGCTCATTAAAAAATTTTGTTGTTGTTTGTTAAGCGCTAATTCATTTTTATGAGCAAGTCTTATTTTATAAAGGCCATACAATAGTAATAATAAAAAAACGGTGCCCTCGCCTGCAATCATTATTAAGCGATATGTTTTTTCTTTATGTAATTTTTCCACTTCATTTTTAATTCGAATTGGATCGCTAATATTGAGCTCAGTAATTTTTTGTTTTTCAATTATAATTGAATTTGTTTGTTTAACGAGCAAAACCTCCCACCATAAAAATTGAAGTATGATGTATCCAAATAAAATTGTAAGTATAATATTTGAGCGTGTTTTAATGTTTTTGTTTTAACGTAAAATTAATAATCGGTTAGCATCTAAGCGTAAAAAAATAAATAACAAGATTGTAAAGCTCCATAATGATGAGCCTCCATAGCTAAAAAACGGTAAAGGTATTCCAATTACGGGCATTAAGCCTATAGTCATTCCAATATTTACAGCTAAGTGGAAGAATAAAACGCTTGCTACGCCATAGCCATAAATTCTACTAAAGTCGGAGCGCTGTCTCTCAGCTAAAAAAATTAAACGTAATATTAAAGTTAAGTGTAGTAAAATTACAAAAGCACTTCCTAAAAATCCCCATTCTTCGCCAACGGTACAAAAAATAAAGTCAGTTTCTTGTTCAGGAACAAATTCATATTTTGTTTGCGTTCCTTGTAAATAGCCCTTTCCGCTAAATCCACCACTGCCAATGGCTATTTTAGATTGATTAACGTTATATCCTTTGCCTTTTGGGTCAACTTTTTTTTGTAAAAGAATATCTATTCTGTCTTTTTGATGGACTTCTAATTTGTTATAAAAAAAATTAGTGCCTAATATTATTCCACTTGCAACAAGGTATATAACACTAATTGTAATAATGCTTTTTAAATTTCTTTTTGAAACTAAAAATGCAATTACACCAATTATTCCCATTATAATAAATAATTTAATTTTTTGCTCCACAACTAATGCTAATACAAAAAGTATAGCCGAAAGCAATCCGAACAACAAAATATTTACCGACATGCCTTCGCGATACATCACAATTAAGAAAGCAATAAAAACAATGGCTAAACCGGTTTCGTCTTGCAATTTTTTAATGATAGCTAAAGGCACTAATAAAATTAATAAGGCAATTAAAGTGTTTTTGTAATTTTTAAATAAGTCGCGCAAGCGTAATCGAAAGTTTTGATTTATAATTATTTTTTGAGCACTTAAAAATTTTGCAAGCGCTAAGTTTACAGCAAACTTCATAAATTCGGCGGGCTGAATACCAAAACCACCAAAGCCAAACCAAGATTTACTCCCTTTTATTTCACGACCAAAATACACAACTAAAATATTGAGTACTAAAAATATACCATAAAAAACATAAGCAAATACAGTATAAAAACTAGCGTCAATAATTAAGATGCTAATGGCTAATATGCCCGATGAGCCTATCCAAATTAATTGCTTACCGTATTTTTGACTAATATCAAAAATGCTTTTATGTTCTTCATTGTAGGTGGCAGCATAAATATTTAACCATCCAAGCACCACTAAAATTACGTATAGCAGCACACTAAATCGATCAACACCGTAAAACAAACTATTTTGATTTCCTCTCATTAATGAAATTCAGTTGATAGTAAATTTTTTCCGTTTATTAAATCAGCAGCCATAATTCTTTTTTCTAAGTCAGGACGTGTTATTTTGCCGGTTAAATATTTTTCAATCATTAAACTTACTACGGGTGCTGCCCAAACCCCTCCCCAGCCGGCATTTTCAACTAAACATGCAATTGCAATTTTAGGTTGTTCGCGAGGAGCAAAAGCTTGAAACACCGCGTGTGATTTGCCGTGTGGATTTTCTGCAGTACCTGTTTTACCGCAAGCTATAATACCGGGTATTTTTGAAGCGAAACCTGTTCCGCCGGGTTCAAAACATTTTTGCATACCATCAATTACATTCTTGTAGCACTCTTCTTTTTGAACACCTACTAAATGTTTTTCTTTAAATTTTTTATCTAGTTGTTTGCTGTCACTAACTCCTTTTATGCAATGAGGGGTGTAGTAAAACCCTTTATTGGCAATAATTGCAATTACATTAGCCATTTGTAAGGGGACTAATAAAAGTTCTGCTTGGCCAATTCCAAGCGAAACAATGGTGTTAGCAAACCATCTGTTTTTACCAAAAACTTTGTCGTAGTATTGAACAGAAGGCACGTTACCAGGTTTATCGTATGGCAGGTCTGTTCCAAGTCTAGTTCCCGGACCAAAAGTTTTCACTACATTGCGCCAGTGTTCAAATCCATCAGTATATTTTTTGAATTTTTTCTGACTGGTAATATCTTTAAAAACATAGGAGTAATAGGAGTTACACGACACGGCGATAGACCCAATTAAGTCTTCGGCGCCGTGAGGGTGACATTTCGGTTTTCCGCCCATTGGAGGATAGCCTCTTGCGCATGGGTAAACCGTTGAGCGTGTTATTACGCCTTCATCTTGCCCTATTAAAGCATCAATTAATTTAAATGTTGATCCCGGTGGGTACATGGCGGTGAGAGCTCGATTAAATAAAGGTAATCCTACGGTATCAGAATATAGTCTAGCAAAACATTTTGTGCGTTCTTTTCCGCCAACTAACTCGTTAGGATCGTATCCAGGAGATGAAACCAAACATAAAATTTCACCGGTACTTGGTTCAATAGCCACTACAGCTCCTTTTTTTCCATGCATTAATTTTTCGCCGTATTCCTGTAAATCCATATCAATACTGCAATACAAAGGTTTTCCGGGAATAGCTAAAGTGTCGTATTTACCATTCATGTACCGCCCAACCGTTTTGTTGTGTACATCGGTAATTGCAATTTGTGTTCCTTTTTTTCCACGCAATTCTTCTTCATAACTACGTTCAATGCCTGAAATACCAATATAATCGCCCTCTTTGTAATAGGAGTCTTTTTCTGCTTTTTCACTGCTAACCTCACCTACATAACCTAATAAATGTGCGGCAATTGGTCTTGGGTATTTTCGAACAGTTCGTTTTTGAACAAAAAAGCCTTTAAAGCGATACATTTTTTCTTGCAATTTTGCATAGGTTTGTCTATCGAGTTGTTTTTCAAAAAAACTTTGTTTGCGTGGTGAATTAGGGTGAACACAGGCTTTTTTATAACGCTTTAAATATTCTTCTTTATCAATTTCTAATATTTCGCAAAGAGCCATGGTATCACAGCCTTTTGTTTCTTTTGGAATAATCATTAAATCGTATGATATATCATTCATCACCAAAAGCTTTCCGTTTCTATCGTAGATGTAGCCTCTTACGGGGTACTCGGTAAGGTATCTAAATGCATTTGCTTGCGCTTCATGAATGTATTGATCGTCAATAACCTGAAGATAAAATAATCTACCAAGGTAAATTAAGGCTATTAGACAAAAAAAACCGCCTATAATAAGTTTCCGATTAATTAAGTGGTTATACTTCGGCATGTTTACCTTTGGCGTGGTTTATAAAATAAAAAATTAAGTGCGTAAAGCATTGCAAATGTTCCAATGCTGCTTAAAATTACTCTAAACAAAGTTCTAAATATTTCATTAAATCTAAAGGCTTCTAAAAAAAAGAAATATAAATGGTGTATAAGCACAAGGGTTCCGGCATAGGTAATAAACCATTGTAAATTAAAATCTTCAACGCAAGGCCTAATTCCTATTTCGTAGCCTTCTCTTGGCGCAAGTATTTTTAATATATATCTGCGCGCAAATCCAAGTAATAAACATGCACTGGCGTGAATGCCCGAGGTGTCATAAAAAAAATCTAGAAACCCCCCTGTAAAAAAACAAATAATCAGCAACGTTATTCCTTCTATTTGAAAGGGTAAAAAAATCAAAACAGCAATGTAGGGGAGTAAAATTATATAATTACCCAAATATATATTTTGTACAATAAGTATTTGCGCGAGTAATAGTACCAGCGATTTAAATGTGTATTTATAATAGTCAGTTGTCAATTTGTATTTGTGCTTTGCGTTCTAACGAGTCGCGCTCACCTTTCATTTTATTAATAATAACATATACATGATTTACGCGTTTTAAGTTTGCACTTAATTTAATGCGTAAGGTGTAATAAGCTTCATTTATTCGCCGCTCGTAGCTTTCAATGGTGCCAACCATTAATCCTTTCGGAAAAATTCCGGATAGTTCACTGGTAATAATTGTGTCGCCTTGTTTAATTTTTGCATGGGTTGGTATTTCAGTTAGGTTACAATAGTCGTAATCGCGCCCATCCCAAATTAACGTGCCGTAACTCCCATCTTTTTTTAATTCGCAGTTTACCCTTGTGTCTTTGTGCAAAACACTCATTACACTTGAAAAGTGTTCTGACACATCTGTAACAATACCTATTATGCCTATTGGTGATGCTACAGCCATATCTTTACCAACACCTTCGTGTTTACCTATATTCAATGTAAGGTAGTTCCTGCGTTTATTTACAGATGAGTTTACAACCTGGGCGTTGAGGTAGATATATTGCTGTTTATATAAAGTATCGTTTTTAATAAATTGTTTTTGTGGAGCAGCGTTGTAATTGTTTAAAAGCAAATTACGCAGTAGTGCGTTTTCGGCAGATAATTTTTGATTTTCGTATTTCAAATTAAAATATTCAGAGGTGTTTTGTGATATTTGATAAATATTGCCAACAAAAGCATTTGATGAGTTTAAAATGTGTGAGCCTTGAAATCCTTTGTGGTAAGACATTAGCCAAATACAAAGTGCCTGCAATAGTAAAAAAACAAAAACAAAATGATGTTTTATTAAAAATGCCAGTAAACTTTTCACGTATTAATTTATTTAATAAGAAACGGAAATTTGTGTACGTTTTTTAGCGCTATGCCTGTTCCTCTTGCAACAGCCCTTAGTGGGTCTTCGCACACATGAACCGGCAGTTTTGTTTTCATGCTAATTCGTTTGTCAAGGCCTCTAAGCAACGAACCTCCCCCTGCCATAAAAATTCCTTTCCTGTAAATATCTGCTGCTAGTTCAGGCGGCGTCATTTCTAAGGCATTTAAAATAGCTTCTTCTATTTTTGAAATTGATTTATCTAAGCAGTGTGCAATTTCTACATAGCTTATATAAACCTCTTTAGGTATGCCGCTCATTAAATCTCGGCCTTGAACTGCGTAATCAGCTGGAGGATTGTCAATTTCGGTAAGTGCTGCACCTACTTCAATTTTTACACGTTCGGCGCTCCGTTCTCCTATTAAGATATTATGTTGGCGGCGCAAATACTCTTCAATATTTGAGTTAAAATCGTCTCCGGCAATACGGGTGCTTTTATCGCACACAATGCCTCCTAGTGCAATTACGGCAATTTCAGAAGTTCCTCCGCCTATATCAATAATCATATTTCCTTCGGGCTCTTCAACATCAATTCCCATTCCAATGGCAGCAGCCATGGGCTCGTGTATCATGTAAACTTCTTTTGCTCCTGCGTGTTCGGCACTATCACGTACGGCACGCTTTTCAACTTCGGTAATGCCACTTGGTATGCAAATAACCATACGCAAACTGGGTTTAAAAAATTTGTTGGTAGAGTTTATCATTTTTATCATCCCCTTAATCATATCTTCTGCGGCCTGAAAATCTGCAATAACACCATCTTTTAAAGGGCGTATGGTTTTTATGTTTTCGTGTGTTTTGCCATGCATCATTTGAGCCTGCCTGCCAATTGCAATTACTTTTTGTGTGGTTCTGTCTTGCGCAACAATACTGGGCTCGTCAACTACAACTTTATCGCCATGAATTATAATGGTGTTTGCGGTACCTAAATCAATAGCAATATCTTGCGATAAAAAATCAAATAAACTCATTTAAAATTAAAATAAGATGTAAAAGTAAAGTAATTAAAAGAAAATTATTGTAAGAGTG
The DNA here is from genome assembly GCA_018267655.1 of Bacteroidota bacterium. Lineage (GTDB taxonomy): Bacteria > Bacteroidota > Bacteroidia > B-17B0 > Aurantibacillaceae > Aurantibacillus. Next base: position 130,860 of record JAFDYB010000034.1, on the reverse strand, counting down.
TTTAAAAATTTTAAGAATGTATTAACAAAAAGCAAGTGGATTTTATAAAGTATTAATAGATGAAAAACTACTATTAATAAAAATTAATAGCCTAAAAAATGTTGCTTGATGTAAAAAAATAGTCCACTAAACACTTGCAATTCCAAAATTAAGCAGCGTAACATTAAACAGTCATTATTTCTTTTTCTTTTTGCTCAACATGCTTGTCAACTTTTGAAATACAATTATCGGTAAGTTGCTGCGTTTTGTTTTCACCATCTTTGGCTGCATCTTCAGGGAGTCCATTTTTTTGAAGTTTTTTTATTTGTTCCATGGCATCTTTTCTAAGGTTTCGAATGGCAATTTTAGCGTCTTCTCCTAAGCTTTTAGCAGTTTTAGTAAGATCTTTTCTTCGCTCTTCGGTTAGTGGCGGTACTACAATGCGAATAATTACTCCATCGTTTTGCGGGTTAAAACCTAGGTTAGCCATTTGAATAGCTTTTTCAATAGGGGTTAACATGCTTTTTTCCCATGGCTGTATTACAAGCGTTCTTGAGTCTTGTGTGTTAACGCTTGCTGTGTTGCTTAGAGGAACTTTACTGCCATAATAATCAACTAATACGTTTTCAAGCATCACAGGATTTGCTTTGCCGGCTCTAACTTTTTGCAATTCGCTTTCTAAATGTGCAATTGCTTTATCCATCATTACTTTTGACGAGTCTAGTACTGTTTTTATATCGCTCATAGTGAAAAATTTGGGCTAATTTACAAACAAAAATTAAGAGGGCTATTGTTTTGTATTATAAAGTTCAGCTAATTTTTTAATCACAAAATCTACTTCGTGTTTTGTATTATACTTACTAAAACTAAACCTAATTGATGGGCGATTTAAATTTATACCTAAGGCCTTTAATACATGGCTGCCTTGATTGCTGCCACTGCTGCATGCGCTACCACCACTTGCGGCAATATTGTTAATATCTAAGTTAAATAAAAGCATTTCGGCGTTATCATGTTCTGGTAAACAGCAATTTAAAACAGTGTAGAGCGATTTTTCAAATGATGTTTCGCCATTAAATTCGGTGCCGGGTAAAGTTTCTATAAGTTTTTGTTGCATGTATTGCTTTACCTCAAAAATATGTTTTTGATGTTCCTGCATTTTATTGTAGCAAATTTCTAGTGCTTTTGCTAAGCCTATAATTCCATATAAATTTTCAGTGCCTCCGCGCATATTGCGCTCTTGTGCGCCACCATGTATCATGGGGCCAATTTTAGAAGACTGATTAATATAAAGAAAGCCAACGCCTTTTGGCCCATGAAATTTATGTGCAGCGCAGGTAATAAAATCAACCGGCGTTGCTTTTAAATCTAACGCATAATGCCCCATAGTTTGTACAGTGTCGCTATGAAAAAGTGCATTATACTTTTTACACAAATCACTTACTTGTTGTAGTGGTAACAATGTGCCAATTTCGTTATTGGCGTGCATTAATGAAACTAATTTTTTTTCGTTTGATTGACTCAAAAGAAGTTCTAAATGCTGTAAATCAACATTCCCTTTTGCATCTACATTAACCCAATTTGTTTTTGTGCCATATAATTTTTCAGCGTGTTTTACGGTGTGTTCAACAGCATGATGCTCAATAGGAGAAGTAATTAGCTGCTTAATATTATATGTTTGTATAGATTCAAAAATGGCGGTATTATCTGCCTCGGTGCCACCGCTTGTGAAAAAAATTTCGCCGGGGCTTACATTGAGCAATCTTGAAACAGTTTTTCTTGCAGTTTCAATATAACTCCTGGTTTTACGCCCCATTGAGTGTATAGATGATGGGTTGCCAAAATCGTTTTCCATCACCGGTAACATTGCATTTAAAACGTCTTTATCAAGAGGAGTTGTAGCGGCATTATCAAAGTAAACTTGCATGATTAAAATAGTTGCTAAAGGTACATCTTTTGAACTTTTGTATATTCTTATTCTTTTTTAAATTTTTGAATATTTCGAAGTTCAATAATTCAACAAAATTAAACGTTAATTTTTAATGAAATTGTTAAAATAAACCGTTTTAGGAAAGATTTTTAGAGTGTAGCATTACTATAATAATTTTTAATAAGCCTTTACTATAAATTTGTAGCATCAAAATGAATGTTAGGAATATAATAATCTTCTTTTTTTTAATTTTTAATGCAGCTCACTCGCAAGATTCTTTGCTGTACAAAAAAGCAAAAGATGCCTTTTTTTTAAGAGATTATGCAGAGTCTTATAAGCTATTTTCTGGTATAAACAACACAAATAGTTTTAATGATATTTTATTTTTTAAAGCCATGTGCTTATATAATTTAAAAAACTATAATGAGGCAAAAAAATATTATAGTGCATATATTAAGATAAATCCAAAAAACACAAATGCGTATTCAAAACTAGCAGAGTGTCAATTCAAAACAGGAAAGCCAACAACTGCCATTAAAACGTTAAAAAAATCAATTAAAATAAACCCTTCAAACTTTTTAAGTTTTTACGAAATAGGAAATATTTTATATGAGCAACACAAAATAAAAAAAGCAATGCATGAGTATTTAAAGGCATTGGCATTAAAGGCAAATTTTGAACCTTCGTTTTATAAGTTAGGTTACTGTTACATAGCCTTAAAAGATACGGTAAAGGCTTGTGAATACTGGAAAAAAATTGATGATATTGATGATTTTGAAAATTATCAACAAATAGAATCCCTGTGTAAAATTAACCATTAAAAAAAATGTAAATGAAAAAGAATGTTTACTTATTATTATTCGCTTTAACTGTGTTTTTATCAAAAGCACAGTTTAATTATTATTTTGGCAATATTCATAGCCAAACGTCTTACTCTGACGGTAATAAAGATAGCGCTACCTCTTTAATTACAACACCCGGACAAGCTTATACTTACGCAAAAGCTTCGCAGCATGTAGATTTTTATGGTGTGTCTGACCATAACCATTTAAGTGCCGGTATGAAATCGCCAAACCATTACCACATGGGTATTGCCCAGGCAAATGCTGCTAATCAAGATGGTAGCTTTGTGGCAATGTATGGGCAAGAGTGGGGTGTTATTTCAGGAGGGGGACATGTTGTGGTTTACGGTACTGATTCTTTAATGGGTTGGGATAGTGGAGATTATGATATTTATGTTGCTCAAAATGATTATGCAACGTTGTGGAATAAAATAGTAACAAGACCGGCAACCTTTGCTTATTTGGCACACCCTCAGCAAACAGATTATACAAATTTATTTACAAGTTCATACAACAATGTAGCAGATGCTGCTATTGTAGGAATGGCTGCAAGAAGCGGACCTGCTTTCTCAACAAATAATTCTTACTCAAACCCATCTACCAGCGATTTTACTGCACGTTATGATGAAGCTCTTTCTTTAGGGTATCACCTTGGCATTGGTCTTGATCATGATACACATAATTCTGTTTTTGGACGCCAAACCGCAGGCAGGTTAGTAGTGATTGCCCCTGCTTTAACTAGATATAATGTTATGGATGCTATTAAAAATATGCGTATTTATAGTTCTGATGATTGGGCGGTACAAGTAAATTTTAATATTCAAAATCAACCTATGGGTAGTGTTTTTACTAGTTCTACTGTTCCTACATTGTCAGTAAGTGTGTTTGATCCGGCGGGTTCTGCAGTATCGTCTATTGAAGTGCATTACGGTGTACCCGGTAGTGGCTCTTTGCCAACTGTTCTTACAACGGGTTCCGGAAATTCATTTTCATACACCCACAATATTTCATCAGGTAGCACCTATTATTATTATTGTAAAATTACACAAGCTGATGGAGATGTTATTTGGACATCTCCTATTTGGTACACTTATAACGCATCGTTTACAGGAACATTTCCTGCCACAAACTTTTCGGTTAATTCAACTTACTGTGTAGGACAAACCGTTTACCCAATAGATCTTTCAACAAACAGTCCTACAAAGTGGTTGTGGACAGCTGTTGGCGCAACAAACAATAATTCAACAAATCAAAACGCAGCTTTTACTTATACTGCTCCGGGCACGTATAGTATTGTATTGGTTGCTTCAAACGGAAATGGTACGGGTTTGCCTTTAACACAAGTTATAACAGTGGGTTCCGGTTCATCGGGTTCGTTAAGCGTAAATTCAGCTACTATTTGTCCTGGTCAATCGGCTGTTTTAAATGCTAGCGGAAGTTCGAGCTATGTTTGGAGTACAGGAGCTACAACACCTTCAATTTCAGTTAGCCCAAGCGCTTCAACCATTTATACTGTAAGTAATGGAAGCACTGGTTGTGCAATGACCGGAAGCGCTTCGGTAACGGTGTTATCTGCTCCTTCGGTAAGTATTTTGCCAAGCACTACCGGTATTTGTGGTTCGCAAGCAGCTACATTAACAGCTAGTGGGGCAAGCTCGTACAGTTGGAGCACAGGAAGTACCTCTAATAATATTGTTGTTAGCCCTTCATCAAATACAACATACACTGTAATTGGTACGAGTGGGGGAGGTTGTTCTGCAAGCGCTTCGCAAGTAATTACAGTAGGCTCTGGACCCGCGCTTACCGTTAGTTCAAATTCTACAATATGTAGTGGGGCAACAGCAAATTTAAATGTAAGCGGTGCTTCAACATACTCGTGGTCAACGGGTGCAACAAGTTCAAGCATTTTTGTTTCTCCGGCAAGTTCAACTGTTTATTATGTAACAGGTAGTAGTGGCTCTTGTTCAAGCACAAAGTCGGTGCAGGTATTAGTAAATGCTACTCCAACATTAAATTTATCTGCATCATCAACAAATATTTGTTCTCCTCAATCAGCAACACTATCAATTTCGGGAGCGAGCTCCTATAGTTGGAGTAATGGCAGTACATCAACTTTAATTGTGGTGAGTCCAAGTTCAAGTACCACTTATAGTGTTGTGGGCATTGCTTCAAATGGCTGCTCTTCGGCTAATTCAATTGTAGTTAATGTTGGTACAACGCCTGCCTTAAGTGTAAGCTCTGGAACAACTATTTGTAGTGGCTTCATGGCTAATTTAAGTGCAAGTGGGGTAACAAGTTATTCATGGTCAACGGGTGCAACAAGTTCAAATATTTCTGTATCTCCGGCAAGTACAACTGTTTATTATGTAACAGGAAGCAATGGCGGTTGTTCTACAACTGCGTCTGTACAAGTATTTGTAAACACCTCTCCAACATTAAATTTATCTGCATCATCAACAAATATTTGTTCTCCTCAATCAGCAACACTATCAATTTCAGGAGCGAGTTCCTATAGTTGGAGTAATGGCAGCACATCAACTTTAATTGTAGTAAGTCCAAGTTCAAGTACCACTTATAGTGTTGTGGGCATTGCTTCAAATGGCTGCTCTTCGGCTAATTCAATTGTAGTTAATGTTGGTACAACGCCTGCTTTAAGTGTAAGTTCCGGAACAACAATATGCGCCGGAAACATGGTAAATTTATTTGCATCGGGTGCAGCTACTTACTCGTGGAGTAATGGTGCAGCTACTTCTGCCATAGCAGTATCGCCTGTATCAACAACAATTTATTATGTAACGGGGAGCAATGGTGGATGTGCGCTTACGGTTTCAACACAGGTAACTGTAAACAATTTGCCAAATATTAGTATTAGTGCGTCAAATACAAATATTTGCATGGGGCAAAGCGCAAATTTATTGGCAAGTGGAGGAGCAAGCTATGTGTGGAATACGGGAGCTACAAGTTCTAATATAAACATTAATCCTTTGACTACTACAATTTATTCAGTAACAGGTACAGATATGAATGGATGTATAAACACATCAATGATTACTGTTTCTGTTTCTGTAAACCCGGCAGTAAGTATTAGTTCATCACCAAGTGTTTGTGCGGGTGGAGTACTGTTAATAACAGCAAATGGAGCTAACTCTTATTTATGGAGTAATGGGGCTAATACTTCTACAATATTAGTAAATCCATATAGCAATACTACATATAGTGTAGTTGGTATAAGTGCCGCAGGGTGTACTAATACAGCAAATCAAACAATTGCAGTATATCCAACGCCTTACGTGAGTTTAATGAGTAGTTCAAGCAGTGTGTGTGCAGGGTCTTCGGCAACTTTGTTAGCGTCGGGGTCTGCAATTAGTTATTCATGGAGCACCGGACAAATAGGAGCGTCAATAGCGGTTAGTCCAAGTGTTTCAACAGTATATTCTGCAACCGGATATAATAGTTATAATTGTGGAAATACAGCAACAATAAGTATTATAGTTAACCCGCTACCATTTATAACAATTACAAGCTCACAAACTTTGTTGTGTACAGGGCAAAGTGCTACACTTACAACAACGGGTGGAGGGTTAAGTTATTTATGGAATACAGGCGCAACGACATCGGTGATTGTAGTGTCGCCCATGATTAATTCAACATTTAATGTTACTGTTTCAGATTTACAAGGGTGTAAAAACACAGCTGCAATTGTTGAGAACGTAAGCACTTGCACGGGTGTAAATGAAACCGCTAATGCTAATCTTATTTCAGATGTGTGGCCTAACCCAACAAATTCAATTTTAAATATACAGTTAGTTAATTACCAAAGTATAAAAAGGATTATTTTGGTAAATCAATTGGGACAAGTAGTGCGAAATATTGAAGCGAATAATTCACTTATTTCAATTAGAGTTGATGATATTGCCGAAGGCTTATATTTCTTAGTGGTTAAAGACATTTCAGACAATTTGATTTCGAAAAAAATAATAATTAATTATTAATAAAAATAAACGCAACAAAGTGTTTTTTATTTATACGCTTTGTTGCGTTTTGTACTTTTTTAATAGAACGAGCCGTATTCAAACGCGCTTTTGTAAAAGTTATTTTTTTCGCAATATTCTACAAAATTTTTATAAAAAGTACTTGAGCTTATTGTTGCGCTATCACCAATAACAACTATTTTTTTACGAGCTCTTGTTAAAGCTACATTCATACGCCTTAAATCACTTAAGAATCCAATTTCGTTTTTTGTATTACTTCGCACTAAACTTAAATAAATAATATCATCTTCTTCGCCTTGAAAGCCATCAATGGTGTTTACTCTTACCGAATAAAAAAGTGATTTTGTTTCAGAAGGGATTGTTTTTTTCAGAAGGATTACTTGTTCTTTATAGGGAGAAATTATACCCACACTTATTTTATCATTATTTTTTTCTTTAGAATTAAAATACCACTTACTTAATTCGGTTAAATGAGCAAGTAGTAATTTAGCTTCCGGTGGATTATAATTACTTAATGTTTCACTATGTTGTTGTTCTTCGAAGCCGCAACCGGCTGTATCAATAAACTCAACTGGCAGGTTGTAATCGCTATCGTCTTCAGGTTTAAGTGTAATGGTTTTAACGCTACTATCGGTAAGTAATTTATTGGTATAAAAGTTTGCATTACTAAACGCAATAATGTTTTCATTCATACGGTATTGAGTATTTAGAAATGAAACAGCGTTGGGATAATTCACGCAAACATCGAGTAGAGTTTTACTTAATCCTTTTTGTTTTGCTTCTTGACTTTTAATTACGGGTGGTAACTGAAGGTGATCGCCACATAAAACAACTCTGTTGCATTTAAGTAAGGCTACCCAAACCATTGGCTCTATAGTTTGAGAGGCCTCATCAAGAAATAGTGTGTTAAATTTTTTTCCATAAAGTAGTTTACTATTTGATGTTACCGGTGTGCAGCAAATAACTTGAGTTTTTTCAATAATATCTTTAATAATAAACGATTCAATTGTTTTAGCTTCTGCTCTGCATTTTTTAGCTTCTGCATAATACATTGCTCTTTGGTTAGCCTCTTCTTTTCCAAATACGCGCTTATATTTTCCGGCTAATTCAAAAAAAGTTTGCGTTGATTTTTTTAAATTTTTAAGCTCGTTGTAATTAGGATGGAGTTTTATTTTTTGATCGAGCGTACAATGTAGTATATCCTCTGTAATTCTTGCCGGATGCCCAATTCTTAACACATTTATTTTTTCTGCCAGTAATTTTTGCGTTAATAAATCAACCGCAGTATTGGTAGGAGCGCATGCTAAAATTTGTTTTTCGGAGTAAAGGCATGTTTTAATTGTTTGTACAAGTGTTGTGGTTTTGCCTGTACCCGGTGGGCCATGAATTACAGAAAAGTGTTTTGCGGTTAGGCTTTTTAGCACCGCTTTGTTTTGAGATATATTAAGTGAGGTGATTGGACCAATGTTTAATGGGGCATTAAATTCAGGGGGTGCAATGCCGGCAAAGCAATTTAAAAGAGCAAGTGTGTGGGTTTGTGTTGTGTTTAAAAGCTGTTGCAAGGCTTTTTGCATTTCGCTGTAGCTATTTTCATCAAACTGTAAATTAATTCCTAGTTTTCCATCATAGCACCAATCCGGTAACTCTTCTGTATGGAAAAGTAATTGTATTTTATTTTCAGAAACATTTTTAATGGTTCCTGTAATTTGAGCTGCTTCATTTAAATTATTAGTTGTAAACAAGGCAATATTGCTTCCTGCACTAAATTGATGAGGGGTATTAATAGAATTAGTGCGCTCTATTTCAATTTGTAAATAATCGGTGTAAATTGTTTGGTTAGAATTAATTTTAACGGGATACCATGTTAGGCCGGTTTTTTTACGCTCGTCAATCGTTGATTTTAAAAAAAGTTGATTGTATTGCTTATAATCTTCGTTGCGCTCTAACTCAAGCAAATAACTAAGATTTTTTATATGTTCAATATGCTTACTGTCCATAGTAAAATAAAAAACCCTCGAAATTTCGAGGGTTTAACTTTATGATAATTAAAATTTATTTTTTTACAAACTCGCCCATTTTGCTGTCGTAGTTTAAGAAGTAACCGCCTTTAGGTAAATTGCTTACATCAAGCTTACTTCCAAAACCTTTTTTAACTACATTGCCATATTGGTCATATACTTCAAACATTGTTTCCATAGCTTTATTTGTTTTTCCTTTTTCAAAGAAGTTAATGTCTTTACTAGCTTTTAATGGAGCAAAGTCAATTTCCGGAATGTCACTGTTAAATTCTACAGGCTTGCTTAAACGCGGTTGTCCGCTATAGTCTGTTTGGCGTACACGTAATTGATTTTTTCCGCTATGGGGAGCAATTTTAAATGAATATTCGTTAGTAGTTGGGGTTCCGTTACCGTCAACCTCGCCTACTTTAACCCATTTATTCCAGCGAAATTGCTCAATTGCAAATGCTAATTTACCTGTTTCAGATTTTGTATTCCATTTTAAATTACCGTCTTTGTCACAAGTCATACTAATTACTTCAAAAGTGCTTTTTGGTTTTAAAACTTCAGGGTTAAGTACTTTTGGTTTACAACCATCTTTGTGAAAAATTTTAACTTCAACTTTATCACCAATATTTAATTTGTGAGGTTTTAAGTCAATCTCAAAAGCACTTGAATTGACCTCATCTGTTGTAATATTACCATTTACTTTAACCTCAGACACACAAAAACCAACGCCCGCACTGTTTCCATAAGGATTTTGAACATAAAGGTTTTTACCTTGATAATTACCTTCTAAAATAATTACATTGTTTTGTGAAAAAAGATATCCACCCGATGCAATTAAAAACAGTATAAACTTCTTATAATTTTTCATACACTTTATCAAAAACTTAAATGCAATTTCACGCAAAAAGTCTATTAATTTAATTTTACAATATTAAAATCTAATTTTTAAATATCAAAATTTATTTTGATATAAATCATTATAAAAAAATAATTAGCTTTGTTAAACAGATTTATGATTTTTAGGTTAAAATTTTACCTTTATATTGGTGTAATTGCATTGCTAAGCGCGTGCAATACCAATCAAAACTCAAAAACAACGGAATTTACTGGGGGTAATAAAGTTGTTAGAATTGCTGACGTTACTATCCCTTCAACTATCTTTCCGCACCGTTTAACAAATTCAATTGAGGCCATAATTGCCGGTCAAATCCACGACGGCTTAGTAAAAACTAACCCTAAAGACTTAAAAGTAGAGCCGGGTTTGGCAGAAAGATGGGAAATATCGCCAAATGGTAAAAGTGTAACATTTTATTTGAGAAAAGGGGTGTTATTTCAGGATATTGGCCCTTTAAAAGGGAAAAATGATGAGGTAACTAGTAAAGACGTGAAATTTACATTTGAGCTTTTATGTACAGATAGGCCCGGAAACGTACAATTTGCTACCGTTTGCAAAGATAGGCTTGTAGGCGCAAATGAGTACTATAAAGCATCAAGCGAAGGAAAAAAGACAGAATTAAAAGGCTTTAAAATAATAGATGATTACACATTTTCTTTTGATTTACTTAGTCCGGCACGCGTTTTTATAGAAATATTGGCTAGTCCTGTGGCGGCAATTGTAAGTGAAGATGCATATAAAGTTGATAAAGAAAATGTAACAGTTGGTTGCGGACCCTTTATTTTTGATACTAAATCAAGCAATAAAACGCACTATGCTTTATATAAAAACCCTAATTACTGGGCTAAGGATAAGGAAGGGAATGCATTACCATACATTGATTCTTTAATTGTTGATATTGTATCTTCAACGGAAGACGCTTTGGTTAAATTTAAACAAGGTATTTATCAGTTTATAGGCACAGTTCCGGGCAGCCAACTAAAAGAAATAGTTGAAACAAATATTGCCGAGTTTAAAACTAGTCCGCCAAAATACATTTTAGATCAACGGCCTGAAATGGTTAATTCATATTATGTTTTTAATATAAATAAAGCCCCCGCTAATAATATTAAGGTGCGTCAAGCTATTTCGTATGCTATTGATAGAAACAAAATAATTGAACACGCATTGTTTGGACAGGCTTATGGCCCCGGTATTTATGGAGTTACTCCACCAACTTTTGATTATTACAACATAAAGCAAATAAAGGGCTACAACCTAGATATTGAAAAAGCTAAAAAATTGCTAGCAGAAGCTGGTTACCCAAATGGTAAAGGATTTCCTGAACTGCAGTTAATAGTAAACTCCGGTAATACCCGCAACAATACTGTTGCTGCAGAAATTCAAAAACAATTAAAAACAAATCTTAATATTAACATTACATTTGAATCGCTTCCTAATGCTGAAAAGTTTAATTTACAAATAAAAGGTAAAGGCGATATGTTTAGAGATGCCTGGGTAGCCGATTTTCCAAGTCCCGAAACTTTTTTATCGGTGTTTTACGGCGGGTATGTAAGCAAAGATACAGCACACTTGGCTTTTCCTAATACTATAAAATATATTAATACCGAATTTGATAAAAACTACGAAAAGGGTAGAAATGCTATTGATAGAGACTCATCGGCAATGTATTTTTTAAAAGCGGAGCAAATTTTAATGGACGAGGCTCCTGTGCTTTCGTTATGGTATGAAAGCAATTGCAGGCTTATTAGTTCAACTTTGCATAATTTTTACACAAACCCTATTCGTTATTTCGATTTTACGCGAGTAAAAATAGACGAGTCTAAACAGGATAAATAAATGTTTTTCCTAAAAACAATTTATGCTTAAAAAATCTTTAACTAATTTACAAATAAAAGATTTGTTGGGAGTGTTAAACTTGCGCTTTCATAAACATAAACACAGGCATAGTGAATTAGATTGGGGTAAAATTGAAAAACTCTTACTTACTAAACCCGAAAAACTATGGTCGCTAAACGAGATGGAGCGAACAGGAGGAGAGCCTGATGTAGTTCTTTTTAAGAAAACTGATAAAGAAATTATTTTTTGCGATTGCTCAACCGAAAGTCCAAAAGAAAGGCGTAGCTTATGCTACGATGCCAATGCACTTGCAGCCAGAAAAGAACATAAACCAAAAAACAGTGCCTTAGGTATGGCTGATGAAATGGGTGTAATGTTGCTTAATGAAGAGCAATATTATGAATTACAAACCATTGAAAACTTTGATACTAAAACGTCGAGTTGGCTTTTAACACCTAATAGTATTAGAAAAAGCGGAGGAGCAATTTTTGGTGATTTTAGATTTGGGAGAGTATTTACTTACCACAACGGTGCAGAATCGTACTATGCAGGCAGGGCTTTTAGATCTCTTTTAAAGGTATAATTAATCTAATTTTAAATTTGCGCCGCCAATTACAACACCATCACAAGTAATTTCAATTATATAATTGCCCGGTACCATTTCGTTTTGGCCTTCGCAATACGTAACACCGCTAATTTCAGCATTTGCATAATTTAAAGTTTCTTTACCGGCATAATAGCCGGAACTTTTATTAAACGAAAACTTATAAGTATCATCATAACTTTTTGCCATCTCTTTACCATCTGGGGTTATTATGCGCACGTAAACTGTTTTTTCTCCGGGTTTAGCAATTTTATTTTCGCCTAACGAAAAACTAACTTTAATTTTTTGTGCTTTTCGTGAGCGAGAGGTTTCTACTTCTTTTTTGCCTCCGCGTTTAAATAAAACAGCTTTTGCAGTAACATTAAAGCAAGTTAAAATACTTCCTTTGGTAATCGTATTTTGAAGTTCTTCTTTTTCTTTAGTTAATGTATTTTGCTTTTCTTTTTCAGTAGATAATTGCTTTAATACATCTTTTTTTTCTGCAATTAGCGTTTGGTTTAGTGTGTTAAGCGAGTCGATGGTGTGTACATAGTTTTTCATAATCTCGCGAAGGGTATTTGTTTCTTTACGAAGTTTAGCAATAATATAAGCATCGCCTTTGTGTTTTTCAGCTTCTGCAATTAGCTCTTCAATACGCATTTTTTTATCATCAATTTCTTTTTGTAGAGCACTATTATTTGTTTTTAAACCATCAAAATCAGTTTTAAGAATTTCTAAATCCTTTTTCACATTATCCCGTTCTACAATAACAGTTTCGGTTACAATTTTTTGTTCAATAATTCTATTTTTTTCTTGAAACAAGAGCCATGCGGTAATGCCGTTTGTTGCGATTAATAATAAAATTAGTACCCAGAGTACAAAACCTTTCTTTTTTTTATTTTCCGATTCTTCTTTTACCATAAAGCAAAATTATATTTAAATTGCATGTAAAATTATGCACAAGCGTTCAGTTATTAACGATTTTTTGTCATTAATCTATCCTAGATTTTGCGAAGCTTGCAGCCAAATTTTGTTAAAACACGAAGATCAGTTATGTATGCACTGCAATTTTACTTTGCCGCGAAGTAATTTTCATTTAAACAACAATAATGAAATATATTTAGCCTTAGCCGGACGAGTGCCAATAGTGTTTTGCACATCGCTGTTTGTTTTCGAAAAAAAAGGGAGGGTTCAAAAAGTATTACATAGTTTAAAGTATAAAAGTAATCCTGAACTTGGAATTTTACTAGGGAATATGCTAGGTAAAACACTTTGCGAAACAGAGGCTCATAATTGCGATGTTATAATTCCTATTCCCTTGCATAAAAATAAACAAAGGCAAAGAGGATACAATCAGAGTGAAATGTTTGCAAAGGGAATTTCGGCTGCACTAAATAAACCTGTAATCTCAGATAAATTAATTAAAATTGAACATACAGAAACTCAAACAAAGAAAAAGAAATTTGAGCGCTGGGAAAACGTAGAAAATGTATTTAGGATAGAAAATGCAGATGAGTTTTACGGGAAACACATTTTATTGGTAGATGATGTAATTACAACAGGGGCAACTATTGAGGCAGCTTGGAAGGCTATTAAAACCATTAACGATGTAAAAATTTCGGTTGTTTGTATTGCCTATGCAGAAAAGAGGTAGTATAACGATTTTTGATTTTTTTGTATGATTAAATTTGTTTAGCGACAAAAAATAATCATGAGCAAAGATAAGAAATCTATCGGACAGCCGATACTGGGACAGATATATAAACTTATACCAAAAAACGCAATAAAGGGACTTACAGATAAGTATCAAAGCGATAAATACTACAAGAATTTAAAATTCAACACACATTTAATCAGTCCCTTGTATGGCGTACTTATACCAAGATGAATAAGTATTTAGTTCATTCTTTAAAAAAACATTTCCTTTTTCATCGTTACAAAGCCTCAACGTAGCAATTTGTTATGTTTACGTTTTGTGCCTCGAAAAACAAAACGTTTTTCTTTAAATTATTGGTCTAAATATTTATTCAACTTGGTGTAATTTGTGCTTGTTGTTTTTTAAGCAGCGTTGCTTCGGCTTGTAATTGCTGTACTTGGGTTTTTAAGTTCTTTTAGTTCTTCGAGGGATATGGTTGCTGTGGCATCGTAAACACAATGAAGCGTAGCATAAAAATATCCGGCTGTAAAATATATTTACTTTTGGTATGAGCCGGTAGTTTATCGAATTTTAGTATATTTATGGCCTTATTGTTTATATGTCTAAAAAAGTACTTGTAACGGGTGCAGCAGGTTATATTGGCTCACATACACTTATTGAGTTAATTGAAAGCGGAGCTTACGAAGTAATTGCTTTAGACAATTTTTCAAATTCAACCAAACAAGCCTTAGAGCGGGTAAAAAAAATTACAAACTCGGAGTTTAAAGTTTTAGAAACAGATTTATGTAATAAAGAGCATTGTTTTTCATTACTTGACAAAGTAGGAAAAATAGATGTTGTTATACACTTTGCTGCTCTAAAAGCAGTAGGTGAAAGCGTGTTAAACCCTTTACAGTACTATACTAACAACTTAGTTTCGCTGCTTAATTTATTAGAATACTGCAAAGTAAATCAAATTACAAATTTTGTTTTTTCCTCTTCATGTTCTATATATGGAAATGCTGATGAACTACCGGTAACCGAAACCTCTCCAATTAAAAAAGCCGAATCGCCTTATGCTAATACAAAACAAATGGGCGAAGAAATAATTGAACATTTTTTAAAAAGTTTGCCTCAACACAACGCAGTTATTTTAAGATATTTTAATCCGGTTGGCGCCCATTTAAGCGGACAATTGGGGGAGTATCCTTTAGGTAAACCAAACAATCTTGTACCAATAATTACGCAAACAGCAATAGGAAAAAATAATTTAACGGTTTTTGGAAACGATTATGATACCCGCGATGGCACTTGTATTCGCGATTACATTCATGTGAGTGATATTGCAAACGCTCATGTTTTAGCAACTAATTTTTTGCTTAATAATAAAAACGAAAGTCAAGTTTCGCTTTTTAATTTAGGAACCGGTAACGGTGTAACTGTTCTAGAAGCGATTACTGCATTTGAAAAAGTAGCCAAACTTAAATTAAAATATACTTTAGGCGCACGCCGAGCTGGCGATGTTGTTGCAGTTTATGCAAATAATAATTTAGCGATAAAAAAATTAAATTGGAAAATTAAATATTCAATAAATGACATGATGCTTAGTGCGTGGAAATGGCAGCAAACTATTGAAAATGACGGAATTTAATTAAATAAAAAAACAAAAATGAGTAAAATAACAAAAGCAGCTTCGTTATTAGTTTTGTTAACTTTAAGTGGGTTTTCACAACTTTCGAATTTTAAAATTGTAAAAAATGGAGAATTTTATTTTTCGTGGGGTTATAATACAGAGTGGTACACTCGTAGCGACATTTATATTAATCAACCTTCGCTCAATAATAATTACGTTTTAAAAGAAGTAATTGCGCACGACCATAAAGGCTGGGACTCACGTTTGTTTCAAACCCAATTAACTATACCTCAATATAATTACCGTATCGGCTATTTTTTTGATGAAAAACAAAATTGGGCTTTCGAAATTAATTTTGATCACACCAAGTATGTAGTTGACTCGTGGCAACCACTTGAGTTAAAAGGAACTTTTCATGGACGCCAAGTAGATACAATTATACAAACCGGAAATCCAAATTTTTTGTGGCAGTTAAATAACGGTGCAAATTTTTTAGAATTTAATTTGGTAAGAAAATTAAAACTAGTAAAACTTTTTAATGAAAATATTAAACTAGATGGATTAATTAAATTAGGTGGAGGGCCAAATGTGCCACACGTTCAAAATACAATTTTTGGTGTTGATAACGACCCTCATTTTCAAATTAGCGGCTGGAATGTTGATTTTGATGCTGCCGTTAGAGTAACGTTTTTTAAACATGTATTTGTTGAGCTATACGATAAAGTGGTTTATGCTCACTATCGCAATTTACATATTGCAAGCGGCGGTATTGGCAAACAATCGTTTGCTTGCTATGAGCTGGCTTTGTGTTTGGGAGGTTGTTTTAAATTTTAAGTAAAAAATTATCAGCATCTAAAATTGCCGGAAATTTTTTCCTAAAATCAGTTAAGTTCGTTTTATCAATTTCTACAGTAACAACATGTTCTTCGTTTTTAGGAAGCGAGGTAATTATTTCGCCTTTAGGATTGACAACCATACTATTGCCACAATAATTAATGTCATTGCCATCAACCCCAACACGATTAACGCCTACAACAAAACATTGATTTTCGATGGCACGAGCAATTAACAACTGCTGCCAAGGATAATTACGCACTTCGGGCCAATTGGCAACGTAAATTAAAATATCATATTCGTACTGATGTGTGTTTAATGTGTTTCTGCTCCAAACCGGGAAACGCAAATCATAACAAATTAAGGGTAGAAATTTAAGGCCATTATTTTCAACTATAATTTTAGCATTCCCCGCAGAATAATATTGATCTTCTTCTCCCATTCTAAAAAGATGGCGTTTATTATATGTTGATACCGCTCCGCTTGGGTCAACCCAAAATAAACGGTTATAGTATTTATTGTTTTCAGTAATTGCAATGCTCCCACAAATTACACAATTTAAATTTTTAGCCTGCTGTATTAACCACTTAACAGCATTGCCTGTGGGCGAGGCAACTATTTTGCCCACATTCATGCTAAAGCCGGTGGTAAACATTTCAGGCAATACAATTACATTAGTTTTGTTTTTGAGAGGAGAAATTAATTCGGTAAAATGCAGAAGGTTTTTTTCTTCATTTTCCCAATACAAATCACTTTGAACTAATGTTATTTTCATTATTTACAATATTTAGATAAAGCGTTATAAGCCATTTCAATACCACTTTCGCCGGCTTTTTTAAAATCACTGCAAGGATTTTGCTTTAAATTAAACTTAGCTACACCTCGCCAATAATACGCTTCGTATAATTTTGGATTATATGATAGGGTAGCATTTAAATCGCTTAAACATGCCATAAAATTTTGCTGTTTGCCAAAGGCTATGCTTCGCTTAAAATAATATTCAGCAACATCACCATCAATACTAATTGCTCTATTGTATTCTTTCATGGCACCATCTAAATCGTTAATGTGATTTAAACACTCTGCCATTACAAAATGAGCTTTTGAGCTGTTTTCATCAAGCTCTAATGCAGTTTTAGCATCATTCATTGCTTTTGAAAAATCGTTTGTAATTAAATAAGCCGATGATCTGGCAACATAAGCCTTTGCATACGAATATATTGTTAATGCCGTATTTAAATTTTCAATGGCTAATTGTGCTTGGTTTGTTTTTAAATACAATAAACCTTTATTGTAAAAACCTTTATAATTTTTTGGAGACACTTCTGTTGCTTTCGTTAAACATTTTTCGGCAAGCTCGTTTTTATTATTCATCATATACTCTGCGCCTAAGCTGTTTAGTGCCACAAATGAGTTGGGATATTTTTTTAAAATATCAGAGTATAAAGAAATACTGCTTGACCATACGCTCACTCTAAAAACAGTTAGTGTTGCTAATACAACAGTAATAAAATAATTAAGGTAATTAAGCATGGGCATTTTGCGCCACAATAAAATACCTATAGGAAGGGCAAATGAAATTATTGCTAAGTACATGTATCTATCGGCATTTAACACCTCCCCAAATGGAATAAATTGAAGCACTAAAATTAAATTTACAAACAACAATAAGATAAGTAGCACAGGATTGTATGATTTTTTCTTTAAAAAATAAAAAATGAACAGTATAACTAGTAGTAAAAATAAATACCCTAAACTTATAGCAAAGAGTTTATTTTCGGGGTAGGGGTATAGTACACTTAACTTTAGTGGAAACAAAAAATTTAGGCAATAAACTAATATGGCATAACCCGCAAAGCCAATTTTTTCATAAACGGGAAAATTATGGGCAAAGTTAATAAACCTATCTGCCGCTTGAGTATTAATATTTACAAGACCTACAATTATAGAGAGTAATGTAAATGGTAAAAGTAATTTAACTTGTTGTAAGATTATTTTTTGTTGTAAAAACCACACAGTTATTAAAAATATTAATGGTAATATAATAACCGATGATTTTGAAAAACAACCCAACGCAAAAAATAAAAACGAAATAATTAATTTAAACATACGCTGTGTATTTTGATAACTTAAATAATATTTAAAACTTAATAAAGCAAAACTTGCCGATAACACATTTTTTAGTTCACTTATCCAAGCTACACTTTCAACTTGAAGCGGATGCAATAAAAACACACAAGTAATAAATAGCGACAATTTTTTATTTGTAAATAAAGTTTGAATAACAGAATGTATCAATATTCCATTAAACAAGTGTAGTATAATGTTTAATAAATGATGTCCGCCTGCCCAATTGCCAAATAACTTATAGGCAAATGCATGAAAAAACATTGTAATTGGTATATAATTTCCTACAAAGTGCTTAGTAAATAAATTTCTAATATTAAATAATTGCACGTCGCGATTTTTAAAAACCATTTCGGGATCATCCCAGCTAATATGGCCGAACCATAGTAATTTTATATACACACAAAAACAAATTATGAACAAGCTTATTAAAAAAGCATGCGATTTTAATATGTATTTATTTTCCAATTAAACAAAAGTAGCAATTATACTAAAAATAATAACTTTACGCTGTGATTAAAATTTCAGCAGTTATAATAACGTTTAACGAAGAGCGAAACATTGAACGATGTTTAAACTCGTTACAGGGAGTGGTTGATGAAATTGTTGTACTAGATTCATTTAGTACCGATAAAACCGAACAAATATGCGGGCTTTACAATGTAAAGTTTTTTCAACATAAATTTGATGGGCATATTCAGCAAAAAAACAGAGCGATTACTTATGCCACAAATAAATATGTTTTATCGTTAGATGCTGATGAGGCTTTAAGCGAAGAATTAAAAAAATCAATTATAACTGTTAAAAATACCTTTATAAATAAGGGTTATTACATGAATCGTTTAACCAATTATTGTGGACACTGGGTGCATCATTGCGGTTGGTATCCCGATAAGAAATTACGATTGTGGGACAGCACAAAAGGTTGTTGGGGGGGAATTAATCCTCATGATAAATTTGAATTGCAGAATGGCGATTCAGAAGCAGGCTTTTTAAAAGGGGATATTTTACATTATAGCTACTATACTAAAAACGATCATTATAAACAAGTGGAGTATTTTACTAGTATAAGCGCACAGGCCTATTTTGAAAAAGGGAAAAAAGCCCCCTTTTATAAATTAATCGTTAACCCAATTGCAAAATTTATACATCATTATTTTTTAACATTAGGGTTTTTAGATGGTAAAGCTGGTTTTAATATTTCTAAAATTAGTGCATACGCAACCTACTTGAAGTATAAAAAATTAAAATTATTATATCATAAAAACTAATTTAAATACCGCCACATTTATAATAAGTCGCACTGATGGCATAGGCGATGTTGTATTAACCTTGCCTTTAGCAGGAATAATTAAAAATCATTTTCCTAACTGTAAAATAATTTTTATAGGACGTACATATACGGAGCCTATTGTACTATTGAGCAAATTTGTAGATAGATTTTTAAATGCAGACGATTACTCTAATGTAACGGGATTAACACAAGAATTTCAAAAAATAAAAGCTGGTGTTATTTTACATGTTTTTCCAAATGAGCAAATAGCTAAAGCTGCAAAAAAAGCAAAAATCAATTTAAGAATAGGAACACGCAATCGTTTGTTTCATTTATTTACGTGCAATCAATTAGTTAAGTTGTCTCGCAAAAACTCTAATTTTCATGAAGCAGTACTTAATCAATTCCTTTTAAAGCCATTAAATATTGAGCCACTGTTTAATATAAAAAGTATTTCTGAATTTTATGGTTTTTCAAATATTCCGCAATTAAGCGAGAATTTTAAATCTTTAATTTTAAAAAACAAAACAACTGTTGTTATACACCCTAAAAGTAAAGGCAGTGCTCGTGAGTGGGGAATTGAAAACTTTAAGAATTTAATATCAAAGTTGCCCTCCAATCAATATGCCATATATGTAACAGGCACTAAAGAAGATGAAAATTTTTTATCTGATTTATTGCAGCAAAATAACGTTATTAATTTATGTGGAAAAATGAATTTAACAGAGCTTATTGCTTTTATTGCGCAGGCTGATGTTTTAATTGCTGCAAGTACAGGCCCGCTGCATATTGCCGCTGCTTTAGGTAAAAGAGCAATTGGCATTTATGCTCCAATGCGTCCAATTTTTCCAACTCGCTGGGCACCAATTGGCGAAAAGGCCGGCTATATTGTTTTAAATAAACAATGTAATGCTTGTAGAAAATCACTAATTTGTAATTGCATTTTAAACATTACGCCTGAACAAATAATTTCATTAATTGAAAATAATGGATAGCATTTTAAAACATAAAGTTATTTGGATTACCGGAGCCAGCTCGGGTATTGGACGAGCTTTAGCAATTGAATTAGCAAAATACAATACGCGCCTTGTTTTATCTGCCAGAAATATGGAATTGCTTGAGCAAACAAAACAATTTTGTAAATTGCCACCAAACGATATTTTAATAATACCTTTTGATTTAAAAAACACATCAAATGCGATTACAATGGCGGCTCAGATAATAAATACATTTGGTAGTATTGATGTGTTAATTAATAATGGTGGGCAAAGCCAACGATCAAAAGCAGATGAAACCCCACTTGATTTTGACAGAGATTTAATGGAGGTAAATTATTTTTCGGCTGTGGCACTTACAAAAGCGGTTACACCTTATATGAAGCGTCAAAAATCAGGAAAAATAATTGTTGTGAGCAGCATAGCCGGTAAATTTGGATTTTATTTACGATCGAGTTATAGCGCCGCAAAACATGCCTTACATGGTTTTTTTGAAAGCTATCGCCTTGAAACTGAAAAATTAGGAATTAGTACCTTAATTGTATGTCCCGGAAAAATTAAAACTAATATTTCGTTAAGTGCATTAAACAATAAAGGTGAATTACATGGGGTTATGGATCCAAGTCATATAAACGCTACTAGTCCAGAAGAATGCGCTAAACAAATTATAAATGCAGTACTTAACAATAAACAAGAAATTTTTATTGGCGGCAAAGAATTGATATTAATAAAATTAAAACGATTTTTTCCAAAACTCTTCAATAAAATTATTCGCAAGCAAAGCCCATATTAATCAAACTCAACGTAGCGAATTAATTTATTAAAGAGATCTTCATTATTAATAACTTCTTTTAAAATTTCGGGAGTTATTTGCACTTTTCGTCTTGTATTAAATAACTGCTTTGTGACTTCGTAACTGAAATATGGATGTTTGTTTATTGTTTTAAAGTCATCGTATTTTAAATTTAATTTTACAATGCTGTTTTGATTTATTGTTATTTGATCTTTAATTTTGTTATATAATTCTTCGTTAAAGCCATATACTTCGAGCAGTTGTTCTTTGCTGATAAAGCCACCAAGCATAGTGCGATATTTTAATATTCTTTTTGCGTACGATGGCCCTATCCCATTAAGAGACTCAAGTTGTAAACTATCAGCTGCATTTAATTCAATTACGATTTTAGTCTTAATTAAGCGACTTGTACTTTCTGTATTTGTTTTAATGTTAGTTGTTTTCTCTTGAATTAAAATATAAGATTCTAATTTCAAGTAGAGTTTTTCGCTAATACCATATACCTTTTTTAAATCTTCTTTTTTCTTAAACACAAAGCCTTTGTTTCTAAAATTTAAAAAAACCTTTGCAGCTTTTTCACTAAACCCCAATTGTAATAATTCGTTTAACGAAACGTTATTGGGGTTAAAAACAAATAAATTATTTTTTATTGTAGTAGCACTGTCGTTTTTATTATTTGAACTATCATTTGCTCTCGCAAATTCAGGAATAGTATAAAGCGCTATGCTTTTATCATTTTTAGAAAAAGGCATAATAACTCTAACTAAAAATAAAAAACCGCAAATGATTAAAAGAATCATTAAACCGTTTCTTTGTTGTTTATTAAACCCAAAATAATTATTAAGAAATTGCTTCATTTTTTTTAAATAAAAAATAAATAGGCACTCCCAAACTTATAATTCCTAACCCAATTAAAGTGTTTTTTGTGCTAACAATTAATAGGCAAATACAAATTATAAGGGTAATAATTAAATAAATTACAGGAATAAGCGGATAGCCCCAGGCTTTGTACGGCCTTTCCCATTGCGGGTGTTTTATCCGAAAATAAAATAAACTAGAAATTGTAATCATGTAAAAAATAAGTGAAGCAAACGTACAATAGTTAAGTAGTTCATTGTAAGAACCACTAACACACAATACCGATGCCCATGCAGCTTGTAACCAAATTGCATTTGCCGGAACATTTTTTGCGTTTAGTTTTGAAGCTGTTTTAAAAAATAATTTATCGTTTGCCATACGCTCGAATAATCTTGCACCAGCCATAATCAGCCCATTATTACAGCCAAAGGTTGATACTACAATTAATGCCGCCATCACTGTTTCAGCAACATTGCCTAAAACAGCGTATAAAGCTGCACTTCCAACGCGATCGTTTTTAGCAAAAGCAATACCTCTTTCAAGTACGGTAGCGCCATGCTCATTTCCAAAAGCCGGCAGCAGAATAAAGTAGGCAATGTTTGCCAGCAAATATAAAACACTAACCAACAAAACACCTATCAATAATCCTAACGGAATATTTCGAGATGGGTTTTTCACATCACCCGCAATAAAGGTTACGTTATTCCACGCATCGCTACTAAACAATGGTCCAATCATTGCAGCACCAATAGTAATTATAAAAGGGATATTTATATTAGTAAACGTTGTACTGCTTGAAAAATTTACATGAAAATACGACTGCTCTTTTCCGGCTAACAATCCTATTAAGATCAAAACGAGTAGCGCAATAATTTTAGAAGACGTAAAACTTAATTGAATAAATTTTCCGTTCTTAATGCCCAAACTATTTAAAAAGCTAAGAAATATTATAGAGCCAATTGCCAGTAAAGTGGTTTTTGTAACACTAACCCCTAAAAAACAAATAATGGGTAAATCTAAATTTAGAGAAGCCGGCAGTAACTGCGATAAATAATTTGCAAAAGCTACAGCAACGGCAGCAATTACACCTGTTTGAATAATCATAAAAACAGCCCAGCCATAAATAAACGCAAGTAAATTTCCGAATGATTTTTTAATAAAAACAAACTGCCCGCCGGCCTCCGGTATCATTGCTGCTAATTCGCCATAACTTAAAGCTGCAAATAAAGTAATAATACCACTTAATAGCCAGCAAATTAATACCAGTATGGGCGAGTTTAATGTTCGCATCATGCCGGCGCTAACTAAAAAAATACCCGAGCCAATCATACTGCCCGATACGAGCATAATGGTATCTATTAATCCAAGAGCTTTAAAAGAGTTTATGTTATTTTTAGTTTGAATGAGTTAAAGATAGTAAATTTGCTGGTTTAATTTATGAAGATAATTGGCGAAAGAATTAGCGTTTTAAAAAAAGACGAGGTTTTAAGCATGGTAATTCTGGCAACAAAAGAAAAAAAGAAAACAACGCTTCTTTTTCTTTGGCTCTTGGCTTGGACGGTATGTGGTTTTTTTGTTTTAGCAAACTATCATACCATTAGCGATCAAAATGTAAAAGCATTTATTATTATTTATTTATCGTTTTGGGCCTATTATGAATTTAAAATTGGAAAAGCATACGCTTGGCGAAAGTGGGGAAAAGAAAAAATTTGGGTAAGTGGCGGAATATTACACTATAAGCGTGAAATTAATGGTAAGGGGAAAATTTACGAATTTGAATTAAATTTAATCGAAAATTTAAAACCAATTGAACACGATACTAAAAGTTTTGCGTATCAATACGGACAAAGCTTTTGGGTTAAAGGTGGCGAAACCATTCAATTTAATTATCAATCAAAAATTGTTCGTTTTGGCTTACAATTATCCGAAAACGAAGTAAAATCTGTAATAAAAGAGTTGTCAAAAGTTTAAGCCATTAAGCCATCTTTCATTTTTAAACTCCTATCGGCCATTTGAGCTAATTCATTATTGTGTGTTACGATAACAAACGTTTGTTTTAGCGTATCTCGAAGCGTAAAAAATAATTTATGCAATTCATTTGCGTTTTCACTGTCTAAATTCCCGCTTGGCTCATCTGCAAAAATAACTTTAGGATTATTAATAAGCGCGCGAGCTACTGCTATACGCTGTTGTTCACCACCACTTAGTTCAGAAGGTTTGTGATGTGAGCGATTTTTTAAATTTAAAAGCTCTAATAATTCTTCGGCGCGCTTTTCACTTTGTTTTTTAGATTGCTTTGCAATTAGTGCGGGTATAGTAATATTTTCGATGGCTGTGAACTCGGGCAACAATTGATGAAATTGAAAAACAAAACCTATGTTTTTATTTCTAAACGCTGCAAGTTTTTTGTCGCTTAACAAAAAAACATTTTCGTTGTTTATACTAAGTTCGCCTTTATTTGGCCTATCAAGTGTTCCAAGAATGGTTAGCAAGGTTGTTTTACCTGCCCCCGAAGAACCAACAATACTAACTACTTCTCCTTCTTTAATTTCGATATCTACTCCTTTTAAAATCTCTAAATCTGAGTAGGACTTGTGTATGTTTTTCCCTATTATCATTACATTAAAAATAAATAACACATAAAAGTAATAATAATTATTCCTGCTAAGTCAAGTATAAAGCCAACTTTAAACATATCTTTAATGTGAATCATTTTTGTTCCAAAAACAATAGTGTTAGCAGCCGTTGCTACGGGCAACATAAAACCAAGCGATGAGGCAAATGTAGCCGGAATCATTAGTACTAAAGGATGTATGTTTAAATTTGCTTGCAAGGCTATCATTACCGGAATTGCTAATTGAATACTTGCAATATTTGATGCAAACTCACTTATTAATGTTACAATTATACAAATACCAAAAATAATAATTATTGGGTTTAAGCCTTTTAAAACAGTTAATGAGCCTGCCATCCATTTACTCAATCCCGATATTTCGAAACCATAGGCCAGTGCAAAGCCACTGCCAAACATTAAAATTATATCGTAGCGTAATTTTTTTGCATCGTTCCAAATTAATAAAGCCTCGTGTTTATTGGTTTTTGAAGGGATTAAGAATAAAAGCAAAGCGGCTAAAAGCGCAACAAACGAATCGTCAATATATTTTGGAACTTTAAATAAATGTTGCCAACCTTTAAATGTGAAACTTTCAAACTCTATATCAGCGCGAGTAAACCAAAGCAAAATACTTAATAAAAAAATTAAAAACACCCATTTTTCTTCATAAGTAAATTTTCCTAAAGTTTTATATTGTTCTTTAAAATAGGCGCGATTAATTGTTAATACAACTTTGTTTCGTAAAAAATAAGTATTAAGCGTAAAAAAAGTAATTGTTAAAAATAGAATTGAAACAGGGTATCCTATTTTACTCCATGTAAAAAAATTTAAATCATTATTTAAGGGGTAGGCTTGTTTGTATGCTTTAAAAAAATACATGTTGGGCGGCGTTCCAACAGGGGTTGCCATTCCGCCAATTGTTGCAGCAAATGCCAGCCCTAATAAAATTGCGGCTGCAAATTTTTGCTCGTTTTTAAAAATGTAGTTTTTAGTTTCATGAATAAGCGCAAACACGGCACTAAATAACATCATTGTTGTTGCTGTATTACTTATCCAATTACTAATTAAATAAGTACTTAACATTACGCCAAATAAAATAGTTGAAGGGCTTTTGCCAACTAGCGAAAGTATTTTTAGTGCTATGCGTTTATGTAAATTCCATTTTTCAATAGCAAACGCAATCATAAACCCACCAATAAATAAAAAAATAATGCTATCGGAATATTGTTGTGCCACACTTTTTACATCACTTATTCCCAAAATCGGAATTATAAACACAGGAATAAGCGCTGTTACAGCTAAGCTCACAACTTCACTAAACCACCATATTGCCATCCAAAAAGCAATACCGGCCATTTGACTTACTTTAGGGTTTGAAAAATCAAGATTAAAAACAAACCAGAATAGCATTGCAGCAAGTGGACCAAGTATAATAAAAAAATATCGCTTTCCTAAATGCATGGCTATTGTGTTTTAGATAATACAGCCTTAATAAAATCACTTATTAAATATGAAATAAGCTTTCCGGTTTTATTGTCAGCTTTAATGTGTGATAGCACAGGCGCGCCTTCGGCAATATGTAAATACGCAACCTGTAATTGAAGCGCACTCTTATAAATGTATTGACGGGCTTGTATTGGCGAAATTCCGCTACTGGTTTTTGCACTGCTCGGAACATTGGTAATAGCATCTAAATCAATTTCTATGCCGCATGTAGTGGTGTTTACAAAGTTAATGCTACGTTGTAAAGCAGCATTAAAACTAATGACTTCTTTTATAAAAACATCTTCATAGGTACAGTAAAAAAGT
Source organism: Bacteroidota bacterium (assembly GCA_018267655.1). Lineage (GTDB taxonomy): Bacteria > Bacteroidota > Bacteroidia > B-17B0 > Aurantibacillaceae > Aurantibacillus. The sequence continues at coordinate 104,222 of JAFDYB010000034.1, read as the reverse complement.
TTGTTCGAATTTAATTTAAATTCGTTTAGCGAGGCTTGATTATTATGCTGTTCATGCAGGCAGAAAACAGAATAATTATTTAAATAATTTTGATAAAAAGCATAACTAAAGCCATTGCCGCTATGTCGCCCTTCGAGGGCTCGAAAATCTAGGTGAGGGTCGCAATTAATAACATTTATTTTTTGATCGAGTGCAATTGATGCGCCTTTAATATTGCCGTAAGCGTTGTTATGTCCACCGCCAATAATAATTGGAATTTTATTTAGTGATACTATTTTTTGTATCACATCGCTCACACGAGCATCAATAATTTCAGTTAGATTGCGTAATTTTTGAATGTCACTGCTTTTTTTCTGATGAAGATGCAATGCTTCATCCATTAAATCACTTGTGTTAACCTCTCCCAACACACAAATTTTACTAGCATCTAAAAAATCGTTATGTTGTTGATTTAAAAAACTTTCAAGCGCAGGCTTAAAAGCTGTGGCTGCGCCTGCACGGCCATAATTTGCTCTTACACCAATATCTTCTGCAATTCCAATAATTACAAATACAATTTGACTTGCCCTTAATTCTTCAATCGTTGAAATTGTGTTTTTTACAATCACTTCTCCTAATTTAATCTCTCCTTCGCGTTTACGGATTAACGATTGTATTGTTTCTTTACTGTAATAATTTATCATGTTGATGAAATCAAATGTAAAACAACTTAGTTAAATACCAAAAAATTACGATGTGTTTATTTACTAAAAAACATTTAATGAATAAATTAAAAGACTTCCGTTTTTGTTTTTAAATTCGTGCTTGTTAATACAAAATGTTTATAATAAACCTATATGCTAAATCTTAGGTGCGTGTATTCCATATAATAAAATAGCTTTATAATTATGAAAACAAAATCGCTGTATGCTTTATTAAGCCTTTGTGTCGTTTTAAATGCTTATTCGCAAAAACAAAAAAAAATAGAAGGCACGAAAAATTCTACACCAAAGTTAATTGTAGGAATTGTGGTTGATCAGATGCGAAACGACTATATATACCGTTTTTGGAACAGGTATGGAAATGGAGGCTTTAAACGATTAATAAATACTGGATTTTATTTTAAAAATGTGCACTATAATTATACGCCCACATATACAGGACCCGGACATTGCAGTATTTATACAGGCAGTACCCCTCGTACACATGGCATTATTGGAAACGAATGGTTTGTAAAACAAAACTTTACCGAGCAATATTGCACAGGCGATACGCTTGTTCAATCGGTAGGTGGGTTTGGGAAAACGGGCCAAATGTCACCGCACAATCAGTTGTGTACAACTATTGGTGACGAACTTAAAATTTCCAGTAATGGAAAAGCTAAGGTGTTTGGTGTTGCATTAAAAGACCGTAGTTCAATATTGCCTGCAGGGCATGCTGCTGACGCAGCTTTTTGGTTAGATGAAGCTACCGGAAAATTTATTTCAAGCACTTGGTATTTAAACGAATTACCGCAGTGGCTAGTGGAGTTTAATAATAAAGACTACGCAAGCGCTTATTTAAAAAAAGAGTGGAATACTTTATATCCTATTGAAACCTACACTAATTCATTACCTGATGATAATTCTTATGAAGGTACACCTAGTAAAAAAAATAAACCAGTGTTTCCATATACATATAATAAGTTTATCGAAACAAAAAACTTTGGCATAATTTGTTCAACACCTTTTGGAAATAGTTTTACAAAAGATTTAGCAATAGCACTTTTAAATAATGAAAAATTAGGCAAAGATAATGTTTGCGATTTGCTTTGCCTTAGCTTTTCGAGCACCGATTATATTGCGCACTCGTATGGGCCAAGAGCCGTTGAAACAGAAGATGTATATTTAAGGTTAGATAAAGATTTGGAGGAGTTATTATTGACTTTAGATACAGAAGTTGGAAAAGATAATTATACTATTTTTCTCACTGCCGATCATGGTGGAGCTGATGTACCAAAACATTTACAAGACAATAAAATTCCGGCCGGAAATATAAAACATAAACAAATTAAAAGCGCTATTAAAGCATTTTGTTTTAAAAATTATGGCGACTCTACACTACTTTTAAATATAAGTAATGAGCAAGTGTTTTTAAACGAAACTAAATTATCCTTGCTAAAATTAGATAAAGACGTAGTTGAGCAACAATTATGCGACTTCATCATTACACAAAAAGGAATTGCAGAGGCATATCCTAGCAAAGTAATGCGAAACCAAGGATTTCAAGAAAGAGATTATCGTTATTTATTACAAAATGGCTATCACCACAAATTAAGCGGAAGCATTGTTTATTTGTACGAGCCAGCTTGGATGAGTTTTCCGGAAAAAGGAGCAACTCACGGAAGTGCATATAACTACGACACACACGTACCAATTATTTTATATGGTAATGGTATAAAAAAGGGGCAATCAACAACGTATTCAACCATTACACAAATTGCACCAACTATATGCAATCTTATTCAAATTAATGCGCCTAATGGCTGCACGGCTTCGCCTTTAAATAAAGCCATAAAATAGTAATTAATTGCGTTTAATTAATTTAGGCAAATGCCTAACTTTTAAACAGGCTAATTGATTTGAACAACGGCTAATGCTAATTTCATAATACTCAAGTTTAAAATCCTCATTATTTACCGTTAATTTATAGTTTGGTTTTTTCCATTCTTTTTCTAAACAGGCTTTAAAAAAATCTGTCATAGGCGATCCATCGGGTGTTTTCTTTTCAACTTTCCATGGCTCAAATAAAAAATAGGTTCCTGTTAAATACTTTACTCTAACCAAACCCGAGTCGTTTGTAATAATAGTATCCACGCAAATATTTTCTTTAAACACATAAAACTTTTGTTTATCTAAAGGGCGCTCGCGTTGTGCTTCAAGCTGCTGTTCCACAGTAGGTTTTGCGGCTCCACAATAAGGTTGCTTATATGTAAAGCCAAGTTCCATTTTTAATTTACGTTGAGCTTTAGATGGTAAAAATAAAGCAACAGAAAAAATAACAAATAAAAATTTCATAGTATAATAAATTCAAAATTGAAAGTACTCATTTTTTTAATATGAAAAGTGGAGCAGGTTTTTTATTTACACTTGCTACAAGTGGCAGACTAAAACCTGCAAATACCCTTTCTATATTAGATCTTAATTTTATAACAGTTTGTGGCGATACCTATTTATTAAAATTATTATATATGTATGTCTTCAAACCAATCTGTACTTTTTACGTTAGAATTATGGAACATCTTTGATTTTAAAATTAGTTAATTTTCTGATTTGTTTTTCGTTTTATGTCTTTTATTAAACTTTGTGCTGTCTTTTTTACTGAATTTATTTCCATTTTCTTTTTGTTTTTTACTTAGTTAAATTTAAGAAAATGCCCATAGTTCTCCAAACTAAATTAGTACACTTTGGTTTGAAACGGAACAACTATTTTTCAGTAGATGGCAAAAAAATTCTTGACCCGGCTAATAATGATATAATAAAAGAAGACGGTGAGACATACAGTAAACTTGTAATTAAAAGCTGAGCATAGCCGCCAACTTATAACCTAATAGTTCTATTTGCCTTAAAAGCCTTTCTTGCAAATTTCTATCCTCGTTCAATAAGAAAATAAAACCTTGTTCCCTTTGCTGGAAATTAACTACTCAGTATATAATTTTGAAATTAAATTAGGAAGTTGTTTTACTGCAAATATTTCGCGCATTTTTTCTTTTGCAGGTCCTGCGGGTGCGCCAAAATATGTTTCGCCGGCTTTTATATTTTCATTAACACCACTTTTTGCTAAAACAGTTGCCCCATCACCTATAATTACACTGCTACTAATGCCAACCTGCCCCCATAAAGTAACTTTGTTGCCTATTTTACATACGCCGGCAATTGCAACGCCGGCAGCCATTAAGCACTGTTCGCCAACCTCAACATCATGCCCAATATGAATGTGATTGTCTAAAACACTAGCTCTTCCTATTTTTGTGGTAGAGGTAACACCGCTATCAATAGTGCAATTAGCGCCTATTATAACATCATCTTCAATTACTACTTCGCCGCAAGTATATAATGCTTCGTAATTTTTTTCACGACGCTTAAAGTAAAAGGCATCACTGCCAATTGTTGTGTTTGCGTGTATAATCACATTATTGCCAATTACACAATTATCATAAATAACAACATTTGGATGTAAGGTAACATTATTACCTATGCTTACATTATTGCCAATATAACAGCCGGGCATTTTTATTAAATTATGGCCAATGAATGCTGTGTTAGATGTTTCTATAAGCGAATAATTTTTTGGCAGAAAATGTTCACATAAAATATTAAATGCTGTAAAAGGTTCGGGGTGTATAATTAATGCCTTGCCAAGCGGGCACTCTACTTCTTTATTAATTATAATAGTTGATGCAGCGCTGTTTAAAGCTTTATTGTAATATTTTGGGTGATCAACAAAAACAACATCGCCTGTATTAACGCGGTGTATTTCATTAAGCCCTGTAATTAAGTGATGCTCGTTGCCAATAAATTTTGCATTAATTAGTGCGGCCAGTTCTTTTAAATGAATAGGGTTAATTTGCATAAAACTTAAAGATTTATATCATCGTCAAAATTATTGTTTGCTCCACTGTATGAGCCAGAGTAGCCTAAGCGCTTGCCGGTACGTAATGCGTTGCTGTTGGCTTTTTCTTGAATTTCAGATAGTGTTACCGAGCGCACCGCATCAATAGGCGGAGTGTATAAATCAAAACTAATTGCAAACACAATTAATTCGTTAACTATGTTATTAATATCATCACCTGTAATTGGGCTTTCGCTAAAATTAAAATACTTTTGATTTAATCCACTTCGCGATTCTATGAAAAAATGTTTTTCACGGTTTATAAAAACCCGCGCAATTAAGTACCCTAAGTCGTTTAAGCGATTGTATTTAAAAGAGTCAGCTAAAAAATTATACACGTTAATAATTCCACAATATGAATTTAAAGGGTTGTTTCTTACATAACCTGTTTTAAACATATAGTGACTACTATCAAAATCAAACACATTAGTGTGCATATAAAATTCGAGCATGTCGCCGGCTACTTTTAACTGCATGCTTTGTTGATTTAAATCTTTATAATTAACGCTTACTCTTTTATCAACTGCATTAATTTTTCCGGATAATTCATCTGCATTTGTTTTAAGAACATCTTTAAAATCATTAAACACGGCAATTGTATTAGCAAACACATCTTGTTTCATGCTTGATTTTTCTGATAATAACTTTAAAATTTTTTCGTGTTGGGGGTTTGAATTCATAATATTAAATTTAATAAGCTCTTGCAAATAACACTCTTTGTGTACTTTCTTTTCCTGAATAAACACAAAGTCCTTTTTCAGGTGTATTGTTTAATGGAATGCAGCGAATGGTTGCTTTTGTTTCTTCTTTTATTTTTTCTTCAGTTTCCGATGTGCCGTCCCAGTGCGCTAAAACAAAGCCTCCTTTTTCATCAAGTGTTTTTTTGAAGTCTTGATATGAATCAACTTTAGTTGTAAAATGAGTCATTCTTTTTTTAGCTTTTTCAAGTAAGTTTTGTTGGATATTGATTAAAAGATTTTCAATATAAATATCTAATTCATTTATAGAAACAATTTCTTTTGTTAATTCATCTCTTCTCGCAATTTCAACTGTACCGTTTGCTAAATCACGCTCTCCTATTGCGATACGAACGGGCACCCCTTTTAATTCATACTCAGCAAATTTCCAACCTGGGCGTTGAGCATCGTCATCGTCAAACTTAACGGTAATATTTTTTTGCTCTAATTTTTCTTTAAGAGGAAGTACAATGTTGCTAATTTTAGTTAAGCCTTCGGCACCTTTGTGTATGGGTACAATTACAACTTGTATAGGAGCTAATTTTGGTGGAATTACTAAACCCTTATCATCGCTGTGGCTCATAATTAAGGCACCCATTAATCGAGTACTAACGCCCCAGCTAGTGGCCCACACAAGTTCTAAATTATTTTCTTTGGTTAAAAATTTAACGTCAAAGGCTTTGGCAAAATTTTGCCCTAAGAAGTGTGATGTCCCGGCTTGCAAGGCTTTGCCGTCTTGCATCATAGCCTCAATGGTATAAGTATCTTCAGCGCCTGCAAAACGTTCGTTGGCTGATTTTACACCTTTAACAACAGGCATTGCCATCCAGTTTTCAACAAAATTAGCGTAAACATCAAGCATTTTTTTAGTTTCTATAATAGCTTCTTCTTTGGTGGCATGGGCGGTATGTCCTTCTTGCCAAAGAAATTCTGCTGTGCGTAGAAACAGTCGTGTTCGCATTTCCCATCGCACAACGTTTGCCCATTGGTTTACTAATATTGGTAGGTCGCGGTAGCTTTGTATCCAACCCTTGTAAGTATTCCAAATAATAGCTTCGCTTGTTGGGCGAACTATCAACTCTTCTTCCAACTTAGCCTCAGGGTCAACCATTAATTTTCCTTTTTCGTTTGGATTAGTTTTAAGCCTATAATGTGTTACTATTGCACACTCTTTAGCAAAACCTTCTGCATTTTTTTCTTCAGCTTCAAACAAGCTTTTAGGCACAAATAATGGAAAGTATGCGTTTACATGACCGGTTTCTTTAAACATTTTGTCTAAAGTTTGTTGCATTTTTTCCCAAATGGCATAGCCATAAGGTTTAATAACCATACACCCTCTAACGGCGCTATGGTCAGCCAGGTTGGCGTTAATTACTATATCGTTATACCATTTGCTGTAGTCGGTATTTTGCGATGTAATTGCTTTACTCATAATTAGTGTTAATTGTTTAAGAATTTTACTTGAAAAGGCTAAAGTTAAAAATAAATTAAGTGATTATTTGTATCTTTACATAAGAAAATTAAATTGTTGGCTATGAAAAAATACATGCTGATATTTGCGATTGCGAGTTTAACGTTTACATCTTGTAAACTAGCGCAATTAACTTCACAATACGATGATGCTTACGCAGATCCCGCACAAGAACACAGAGCGGCTCGAATAGCGGCCATAAATGTGGCACGCACCGATTCAATGCATAAAGCAAAAGCTTTAGCTGCACAACAGGCAAAAGATGCTGCAAATCCTTATTACAAAGACCCTCAATACAATAAAGATGATTACTACGATTATCAATATGCTTCAAGATTACGCCGCTTTCAAGGTCCAATAAATGGAGCTGGTTACTATGATAATTATTATACCAACTCCTATTATTACAATCAAAATCCGGCAATGTATGGAAACAGTATTTATAATACCTACGCGTGGATGCCAAGCAATCAATTTGCGATGTGCGGTTCGGGCATAAGCAATATGTATGGTTATGGTGGCGGTTATGGTATGGGCTACGGTTCACCTTATGGTTACGGTATGGGCTATGGTTCGCCTTATGGTTATGGTAGCGGTTACGGCATGGGTTATGGTTCACCTTATGGTTATGGTGGCGGTTACGGTATGGGCTATGGTTATGGTGGTGGCCCTTATATGAGTATGGGTTATGGCTACAATAGTATGGGTTATGGTTATCCCTATATGGGTATGGGCATGGGTGGCTATGGTTATTCGCCTTATGGTGGTTCATTTTATAATTCATACGGTAACTGGGGGTATTATAATAGTTATGATCCAAATAGCGGCTATAGCCATTACGGACCAAGAGGATCTTTTGGAGGAAACAATGGAGGCAGAAGCACAACTGCTGGAATGGCTGTGCCTTATGATTTAGAAAGTAATGCCAGAGAAAAGTTTTTCAATCAAATGGCCGTAAAACAAGAAGCTACTCCGCGCTTTGTTGAAGTTCAGCATAAGCAGTTTAATAACAATATGGTGCAGGCAGAAAACTCGGGCTATTATAATTCAGGTGGGCGCCCGGCTTATAACAATAACGGAATGCCTAGAAATGCAAGTATAAATAACTCAAATATCAATGAAAACAAGATAGATAATACACCACGTGAGTATAATGCAAACAATAACGGAGGATTTTGGCCGCGTTCAAATAACAACTCAGGAAATGTAGAATCAACCCCAAGAAGTTTTAATCAATCGCCTCAAATTGAATCTAAGCCGGTTCGTTCATTTGAACCTTCGCCATCATTTAACACGAATAACGAAAGTTTTAATCGTGGTGGCGGTTTTGGTGGTGGTAGTTTTGGCGGCGGTGGTGGTGGCGGATTTAGAAGAAGATAATCTCTACTTTATGCATTTTAAAAATAAGTTAGCCCCAATTTTTATAATAATAGCTTTTGTATGTAAATCTCAAAATGACGTTGATGCATTACGTTATTCGCGCTTTGGCGTAAACGGGACAAGTAGATTTGTTGCTATGGGCGGAGCTTTTGGAGCAATTGGTGCAGATGCAAGTTGCGCAGCATACAATCCTTCGGGCTTGGGTTTATATAAGTATGGCGACATTACCTATTCGGGCTGCCTTAAATTTTATGGAAGCAACGCAAACGTAAATGGGTATAACACACCTTCTTCAGGTGCAAAATTTGATTTTAATAATTTTGGCTTAGTGCGCTCGTGGCAAACTCAAAACGATCCTGAAAGCAGGCATTGTATTGCATTTACAATTAGCAAAGTTCAAAACTTAACTAATACAGTTACATTAAACAGTTTAACTAAAAGCAGTATCGCTACTGACATGCTGCTGTCAGCGCAAAAAAATAAAAACAACTTAGATCCATCGTATGAGGGTTTAGGATATAATTGCTACTTATTGGATTATGACAGTTTAAGTGGTCGCTATTTTTCGTTTTCGGACACCGGTAGAGTTATAAGACAAAGCAGAACAATTTCAACAACGGGCAAAGTGAATGACCTAGATTTGTCGTATGCCTATAGTTTTAAAGATAAAATTTATTTCGGATTAAGTGTTGGTTTTCCCAGGGTTCAATACTCATCAACTACCGTTCACCAAGAGTGGAACAGCAAAGACTCAATGCAAATAGCTATGACAGGTACAACAGGATTTACATCAAATTATATTGAACCATTGCCGTTTGTTTATCCAAATTTACTTGCTTATAGAAACTCAAGTTACACACAATATTTTACAACCAGTGGCGGAGGAATTAATTTAAAATTAGGTGGAACTATTAGAGTGAATGAGTTTTTACGAATAGGAGCATATTTTCATACGCCAACTAAATTTACTTTAACAGATAACTACCAGTACTCCATGGCGGTTAATTTTTCTAATTCAAACAGTCAAACTCAACAAGGACAATATCCACAGCAAAATGGTGGAACCTACTCTTATACAATTAAAACGCCTGCAAGATTTGGTTTATCAGCGGCTTTAGTGCTTGGCAAAAGAGCCATATTAGGTATAGATTATGAGGCTACGAATTATAAAAACATGAGTTTAGGGAGCAGTGATGGCTCTTTTACCGGAGTTAACGCGGTAATTGCAAGTAAGTATGCCATGGGAAATAATTTAAGAGTAGGTTTGGAATATGTTTTAAATTCAATTTATTTACGAGCAGGATATAATATGCAAGGTAGCCCCTTTGGAATTAGCAATATGCAAAACGCAGTGCGTAATACTATAAGTGCTGGTATAGGCATAAAAACCATAAATAATTTTTACGTTGATTTAGCTGCGTCGTACATGTACACAACAGAAGACTATTACTTATTTGAAAATCTTACTACTAAGGCAAAAATTAATTATTACGCTACTACAATTTCAGCAACAATTGGCTTTAAGTTTAAAAGTTGAGCGTTCTACTAAACACTCCTCTCCTTAAGAAGGGGCAGGATTAACCCATTTGTTGTTTAAGTCAATTTAGGTCTTCGTCGTATTTTCCGAAAATACGAAAAGGTGCAGTACATTAAACAAAGATAAAAGCAAATATATTTTGATGAAGATCTATCCTTTTACTAAAAACGAGGCACTTTTATTCCTGAATTTTTAAAACACTTTTAATAAAAGTTCAGATGAGTTTTAAAAATTTTAAGAATGTATTAACAAATAAAATGCATTGATTATTGCATAGTAAAGGCATAAAACGAATTATTTTTTCTTTTTTAATTCCTTGAGTTCAAATTTTAATTTTTCAATTTGTTGTTGTTGTTCTTTAATTGCTTCAACTAGAACAGGAATAAGCTGTACATAGTCTACTACCTTTCCTATCATGGTATTTGATTTTTGAGGTTCATTAATTTTAGGAAGTTCTTCAAAACCTAAATCAATTAACTTATTTGCCACTATTTCAGGACAAACATCTTCAACCTCTTGGGCAATAAATCCAATATAAGTTTTATTATCTCCTTTACTTGATTTCATAATCTCTGTATTGTATTTATAATAAACGCCATTTAAACCTGTAACTATTTTGAGAGGGTTGCTAATTTTTTGAATATCTTTTTTTACGCGTTTATCAGAAACATTGTATATGCCGTTCACATAAGCTAACCCACCAGAAAATAGTCCGCCAAAACCAGTCCAAGAACCTGTAGTGGTGGGAATAGATCCTCCAACTCCTATATGTGTTGATGAAAACCCATTGCCACGCACTGCTATTCCTGTCCCCGTTCCATTGCTAGTACTTACTTGACCTATAATAGCAGAGGGAGCATATGTATTACCTGTGTATTCGTGAGCAACTCCTAACCCATTGTACCCATTTGTTGTTGAAAGGTTGCTTCCTAAAAGAACAAGCCCATTGGAATTTGCATTTGAAAACTCAACCATGCCACAGCCAGCTGGAGTAGTTGCACTATGAACATTTAATTTATCAACTGCGCTTGACCCTAAAAAAGAAGTGGCTGGGGCAGTTGTCCCTATTCCAAAAACACCTGAAATATCTAATCTCATTCTTTCAATTCCATTACTAAAATGTTTCACGTTAAATGGGGTTAAACTTCCAAAAATACCATCTGCTGTTAAATTATTCCCGGCTATTAACCAACCTGTACTAGATGAGGTAATTTCAATCCAAATTGTACCATTAAAAAACCAAAAAGATTGAGTACTTAGGTCATAAACAGTTAAGCCTATTGCAGGAGAAACAATTGCCATCCGTTGAAGACTCGACATTCTCGGAATCAACATACCAGAATTATTAGACGTTACATCTAACATTGCACTGTTATTAGGAAGCGCCCCTGTATTGTTGATTGCTACGTTTTGAGCTTTTGTATTTATGCAGCATAAAAACAAGAGCGATGTAAATAGGTGTTTTATTATACGATTGCGTAAAACAAAACAAAGAGCATTAAATGTTTTCATTGTGTAGATAGTTTAATTTTTTATTAAGGTACAAAAAATAAAGTGCCCTTTTTGTTAAAAATTAAAATAGCATAATTATTTAACGCTTGTTTAGTATAAGATTCAACACAATTGTAAAAAAGTAGTAAAACACTTTTATTTCATTAAGGTAACATGCCCTGTTTTTTCTATTATTTTACCAAATGAATTAGTTAAAATAATTTTCCACACATACACATCGTTTTTACAGCGTTGTCCATTAAACGAGCCATCCCAGCCTGATTTAAAGCTGTTTGAATAAAAAAGCATTTCTCCCCAACGGTCAAAAACATAAAGTTTATAATCTCTAATACCATAACCTTCTGGTTCAAAAATATCGTTCAACCCATCGTCGTTAGGTGTAAACGCGTTAGGTATGTACAAGCCATAATCCTCTTGTACATTTACTATTTTTATAGTTGTATCGGAACAACCGTATTGATTTTTTACAACTAAAACAATTGGGTATGCGCCCGGGTCTTGAAAAATATAACTAGGGTTTTGTTGATTGCTAAACAGTGTATTGTCGTTAAAATACCAGCTCCAGCCCACCATTGTACCTCCATTCGATCCATCAGTAAATTGCGCTACACCTGTTTTTTCTAAAGGCTTTTCAGGTGACCATGTAAAATTAGCTATAGGTTTTGGGTAGGCGTTAATTGTAAATGTGCCATTATTTGAACAGCCATTTGCATCGGTCATGGTAGCGGAGTAAATAAATGATCCGGGTGCACCAAAGCACTGGTTAACCGTTGTTCCATTCAGTACACCACCATTAGGCGAATACCATTGTACATTTGTAATAGACGCATTATTTGCGGAGCTTGAAATTAAATGTAAGTTGGTGCAAAACGGCACACAATTATTGTTTGAGCTTGAGCTTAAAGAGCCATTAGGCAAAGGGAAAATAGTAACTTGTGTAATAGCTTTACCCGAACAGCCATTTTGGTCGGCTGCTGTTACAGTGTAAGTGCCATTATAACTCAAGCTATTTGCAGTAAATCCTGTAATGGCTTGGTTGGACACAAAGTTGTATGGCCCGGCCCAAGAATAAATATTCCCTCCGGCAGCACTTAATGTAACAGCATTTCCTAAGCAAGCGGCACCGGAGTTTGTAGCTGTAATTATAGGTAAATTATAATAACCAACATTTGATCCCGAAATACTAGTGCATGTATTAGCGCTTGTAACTACAACCGAGTAAAAGCCTGCGCTAGCTGCTGTAACGCTTGGTATTAATGGATTAGCGCTTGTACTCACAAATCCGGAAGGGCCAAACCAATTATAAGAAGACCCACCGCTAACTGTTAGTGTTAAAGGACTTCCTAAGCATACTGTGTTTGTTGTTACTATTGCAATAGGGTTTGCATTTATAACTAAAGATAGTGTTGATGAAGAAACACAATTAAACGAATTTGTAACTATAACAGTATAAACTCCGGTTTGATTTATATTGGAAGAGGTAATTATGGGATTTTGAGAGGTTGAGTTAAAACCACTTGGCCCCGACCAAGCATAAGCTGTGCCACCGCTTGCGCTTAAAGTTATTGATTTTGTTTCGCACACAGGCCCCGAATTACTTGTAGTTATAATTGGCAATGGATTAATTGTGATACTTGAGCTTGTTTGGGCTGTACAAGCCCCGGTTGAAGCAATTAACGTGTAATTACCATTTGCAGACATTGTTACGTTATTTATGGTTGGGTTTTGTAAAGTGCTGTTAAAGCCATTAGGTCCCACCCACATATAAGTAACACCACCACTTGCGGTTAAATTTAAATTGCCATTAACGCACACTGGCGAGTTACTGCTAATTATGGGATTAGGTAATGGCAATACAGAAACGTTTGCAACTGTATAATTATTACATCCCTGAGCACTTGTTACCGTAACCGAATATGCTCCGTTTAAATTAGAAGCTGCATTCGAAAATGAATTAGAAGCACTAGCTGAAGTAAAACTATTTGGCCCCGCCCAATTATAAGTAGCTCCGCCTGCAGCATTTATTGAAAAGTTTTGACCTATACACACTGTTGCGCCTGTAGCTGATGGATTAGGTAATGGATTAACAACTATTGCTGTTGTTGCGCTTGATACACATCCATTTACATCAGTAACTGTTACAGTGTATGTGCCTGTATTTGTAACTGATGATGATGAGATAGATGGGTTTTGACTTATTGAACCAAAACTCGAAGGTCCTGTCCAAACATAACTTGTTCCGCCTGTTGCAGTAAAGTTTGCGGCTTGGCTTGCACATATCGGCCCATTGTTTGAGGCTGTAGGAACCGGTAAAGAATTAATTAAAATATTTGCTGTAGTTGACGCACTACAAATTCCTGCAAAAGCTGTTAATGTGTAAACGCCACTTGCCGCAGTAGTTACATTGGTTATAGTTGCAGATTGAGAAGTGCTGTTAAATGAATTTGGTCCCGACCAATTATAAGTAACACCTCCGCTTGCATTTAAGTTTAAATTGCCATTTGCACATACAGGTGAATTACTGCTTATACTTGGTACCGGAACTGAAAGTACAGAGTTTAATCCACTTGAGCTTGCAGTACATCCTGCAACACTTGTAACTGTAGCAGAATAAGAGCCACTATTAGATAATTGAGCTCCAGAAATAATATTGCTAGCACTTGAAGAACTGTATGCAGATGGTCCACTCCACTGCACTGAAGCCGCATTTGTACTTAAATTAACGTTTAATGGTTGCCCTACACAAACAGTTGATGTGCTTATTGTTAGAGTAGGGTTGAGGTTTACCGTAACTTGTGTTGTAGCAGTGCTTGTGCAGCCCAAGCTATTTGTAGAGGATATTGTGTAAATTGTTGTACTTGCCGGATTTGCTACAACATTAGCGCCAATAGTAGTATTTAATCCGGTGCCAGGACTCCAAGTAAATGTACTTGCGCCGGTGGCAGTTAAATTAGCGCTTCCGCCGCTGCAATACGAAGCCGAATTTGCTGTAATAGTGTTTGCACTTATAGTGGTAACGTTTACAACGGCACTTCCTGTGTTACAACCCGTGGCATCTTTTACATTAACCGTATATGTTCCGGGGCTTAAATTTGTGGCATTTTGTGTAGTTTGGCCACCTGGAAGCCAAGTGTAAGTATAGGGCGCTGTGCCTCCTAAAACACTTGAAACGGAAGCAGATGATGTGGGACAACTAGGCGTTACAACCGCCGTTACAGTTAAGCCGCCTGATGGAATTGGACAGGTATTGCATGCGGTTCTCCAATAACCTCCCGCTACATTTAAAGCGTAACAGTCACTCGAGTTATTTACACCATAATTAGCACTTGTTTGGCCTGATGTAAAAGGTGCGCCGGTAAATGAAATGAAATCCCACACGCTTTGAGATGCGGCCGGATACGAAAAATTACTTGAGCCACTGTTAAAACTAAGTGCAGTTGCCTGTATCTGTTGTAAGTCTCCAATTATCATAAAATGTTGGCTTAAAGTAGTGGGGCCGCATACTGTAAATCCCGTAACGTTATTGTTCATTGACCCGCCTTGAATAGAGTTACAGCCATCGGCAATAAACATGCTACCCGTCCAAGGTTGCGTTGGGTCACTATAAATGATAATTAATGTTGCCCCATCTGTGTCGTAAGAGCCAACTGAAACAGGGCAGCCAGAAATCATATAGGTACCGTTACCACTAATATTACTTGTTACATCAGCTCTAGCCGACCAACTGTTTGAGTAACTCCAACATTTATCAATCCCTGTTCCGGTAACGGTAGCCGGAAAACTATTACTAACATTAAGTGGATTTTTAATTGTAACGCTAAATGCAGGATTGCCAGAGCCTGAACCCGACGCATAAACAAAAGCTTTTAAAATAATGGCACATGGCGGAATGCCACTTACTGCGTATGCAGCTGGTTGTGTCAATCCAACAGCAGGAGTCATGCCTCCAAAACTACGTTGATGCAGGGGGTGACTAACTTGAACATAGTTTAATCCGCAAGCTTGCCCGGTGTAGCTAGTTTGTATAGAGCTATTACCGTTATAAGTAGAGTTTGACCCACTTTGTTTAAAGCCGTTGTTGCCACAAGCTCCCGGTACTGAAAATTGGGCATTTAAAAAAGTAAAATTGAACAGAAAAAAAACGATAAAATAGGATACTTGCTTTTTCATAATTCTAATATTTTATATTAAACAATAATGAGTGATAGTCTTTACCACTAAGGTACAATTAGTTTATTTAAAAGACTAATTGTTCAATCGCCCAAAAGGGCCATTGGCTAAATAAAAAGACAGTTACACTCTAAATAGTTTAAAAACAAGTTTAATTAAAGGGTATTTATGGCAATGGTTCGCTAATACCAATATTATCAATTTGCCAGGTGGCACCCCCTAATGTTGCGCTGCCCTGGTAACGAAATGCAATTGAAAGGTTAGGAAGTGACTTGTAACTATTTAAAGGAATTTTACTTGAAAAAACCCAAGGTGTCCATGCGGGTTGATTGTTTACAATAGTGGGGCTTAGCGAATCGTTGATTGCTGAAATAGGATCATTGCCGGCAATGTAATTTGACAACACATATACTTTTAAAGGGATGGTTCCATTGTATCTACATACAGAAAAAAACGATAAATTGGGGTTAGTGCTTCCGGTAATGTTTATATAGGGCGAAATAAGCCAAGTATCGGCAGTATAGTTAACGCTGGCAGTGTAGTTGCTTACAGTTGCGTAATTACCGCCTTTAGTGCCAATAGCCCATGTTGTTAAATTACTCAATCTGTTATAAACCGACCAGCCGCCACTAAGCAGTTTTTGGTCGTTAAAATCTTTAGCTAAATATGGGCAACTGTTATAAGTAAAAGCACTGTTTCCGGACATGTTTAAATCAGAAGGGTTACGCAGTATTAGTTGAGGAGATCCTTTATATTGCGACACAATACAAACAATTGAGCCTTTACCACAAGGCGTTGTATTAGTTGCAAAATAACTATAACCCGATGTTCGGATAGGTAGTAGCACACTAGATGTATCTGTAATACATAAATCTCGGTTGTATGTTGCTTTTCCGGCCCAATCGGCAAATGTTTGGTTTTTACTTCCTACTGCAAATTGAACGGAGTCAATTAAAACTAATTTTGAATCGAGCGTTGTAATTGGGTTTGTTATTGTTGTAAAAATTTGACCATACGTAACTTTTACAGGATTTATTTTATTTCCCGTATTTATTTTTACTACACGTTTTAAAATATCAATTGAGTCGAGTTGAACTGAGGTTGCGTATGAATTAAGTATAGCATGATTTAAATTAATTCTAATACTATCACCTATGTTTAAGCCACCACTACTAGTTAAATTCATTTTAATTGAACCAAACGCATCTCTTAAATAAACGGTTTTATATAAATTTCCGCTTGATTCGTCGGCTGTAATTACGCAATAAAGATTGGTGTCGTTTTGTAAGCGATAATTAGTTGTCATAGTGCCAGTATTTGAAGCGAATAATTGATATTGCGCTCTTAAGCGAGCAATGTTTGTTCGTCCGCATTCTGCCGGAATTGCATTGTTTGGAGGTAAATCTGCTTTTTTTCTACACGATAAAACAACGGTTAAGTTAATTAGTAATAAAAGTGAAAAAGAAATTTTTTTCATACGTAATGATAATTTACAATTCTTTAATTAAAATATTTGATACTTCGTAAGTAGTGGCGCCTTTAGTGGTTGAAGATTTATATCTAAAACCTATTGTTACACTTGGTTGTTTAAACGGAGCTAACGATAATAAGCCACTGTACGTCCAAACAAAACTAGACCCGTTTGGTGAAATGATTGCGTTTAATTGAGTCCATGTGGCTGAATTTGGATTGGTTGATGGCGTGTAATTAGTTGAAGCAAAAACAGCCATGGTATCCCCTACATATTTTGCAGCTGTTTGAAAGGATAAAATAGGGTTATTTGTGCTTGTTAAATTTAACTGTGGCGACAATAGCCAATTTTCGCAGTTAGTATTACCACTAATGTAGCCCGAAATTTTAGCGTAGGCCGGAATCCCAGGGCCTGGGTATTGATTGCTTGCGGCCCAAGAGCTTGCACCCAACACATTCATTTGCGACCAACCACCAGATGCTAAACTTAAATCGCTAAAATTTTTAAATAAAATGTTTGAACAAGTAATGGGGTTATTCATGTTTACTTCTCCTGTGTTACGAATGGTTAATTGTGTTGTACCGTTATAACTTGCTAATATGCCAATAATGGAGCCTTGCCCAACCGGTGTGGTTTGTGTTGCAAACTTGGCATAACTACTGGTGCGCACCGGCATTGAAATAGACCAACAGTCTTGTAAATTTCTATTAACAGAGTTTCCTCCAATGGCATCTGACCACAATTGACCAGCATCGCCGGCTGAAAAATAAACATTATTTAATTTTACTAATTGCCCATAGTAATGGGAGGCATAAGTTTTAAAATTAAAGCTATCGTTAGTAAGTGTAATGGGTTGAGCAATAACTCCTTTACCTAATCTAATCATTGATTTGTCAAAATCAACCGAGTCAACTTCGAGTAATCCATTACTTGCGTTTAAGATTGCAAAATAACCCCCTAAATTTAATCGCACCGAATCGCCAATAAAATAGCCGTTTTTTGAGGCTTTAAATGTAACATGTAATGCACCGGTACCATCTCTTAAATATAATTCTTTATAAAAATTTCCGCTACTCTCGTCAGCAATTACTGTTCCAACATAATAAGTGTTATCGGGAAAAGGTGTTGTGTTATTTCCGGTTGTTGAGGTGGCGATACTTTTTAAATCAGTAGCGCGATATGTTACTCCTGCACCTAAATTACGCGTAGGGGTTGTATCAGGCTTCTTACAAGAAAACACAAGCGTTAAAACAACTAATGTATATAATAATAAATTTTTCATGGTATTAAAATGTTAAGTTAATGCTGGCCATATAAGTAGTTCCGGGCATATACATGTATTTATTGGCAAATTGATTAATGTTTCCTTGGTCCCATCGCATTTGCTCAAAGCCCCAAATGCGAATATTTTTATTATTTAATAAATTATTAACGGTTAAGTTAATTCCTACAGAATATTTTTTTAATATTCTAAAACTGTAACCCGCATTTCCATTCAATAAGAAATAATCGCCCAGTTTAGTTTGATTTACAATTGTAGCATACTCAGGGTCAGATGAGGCGTATTTTGCAGTTCCTTCGGCGGTTCTTCTGTCGGGGTTTGGTTCAATATAATTATTGGCAAAAAAACTACCGGCAATACCAACAAACCAGCGACGTTTATCGTTGTAGCGGTAACTTAGTCCGGCAACGGTTTGAGGAGTTCCTCCAATTTTATAATTTTTTATATATACGGTTCGGTTGGTAAAAAGTTGTGTGTTGTTGTTGTCTTGCCAGGCTTGTGCAATAGGCCTATCTGTGTACACGTAATTACCAGCACCAAAACACGCTTGTATAACATGCGAAACAAATAATGTTTTTTCTAAGCCAATTTCAATTCCTTGATTGTTTTGGTTAACACCTGTCATAATATAATTTACATTATTGTTGTATTGATCGCTCCAAAACATACGGTACCATACTTGATTATTAGTTTGTGTATTATAATACGTTACACGCGCTTTAAATGTTGGAAATTTTGCTAAATAACTAATGTCGCCGCTTAATATGTTTACACTTGGCACACCTCCGTTAACAATATCTTGGCGTGTTCGTGGCGATACGTATATATTTGAAACATCAGGTGGGCGAGTTATAAAAGAGCCGTTGGCCACAAAAAAATTTCGTCCATTTAGTTTGTAGGTTAAACCTCCTTTTAAGCCGTAATTACTATAATTCATTGCGGTGCCATCACCTTTACTATCGGTTGGAAATTTTCCGTTAGCAACATATCCGGTTCTAAAAATTTGGGTTTGTGAAAATGAAAATCCGGCATAGGCATCAAATTTTGAAATACTGTATTCATATTGCCCCCATAGCTCGCCGTGTCTAATAGTTGTGGAATAGTCGTAGCCAAATTTGTCGCCAACTCTAATTTGATTATAAGGTTTAGAAATGTCGTTTTGTTGATAGCTAGGGTCAACACCTAAGTTTTGTGCAAATTGATCAACATCTATCCAAAAATCGCCGCCAAGCAAGTCGTTTAAAATTTTATAGCGCCTAGTAACGTAATTATTTGCATTTAAGCCGCCGCTAATAAAAGAGTTTTTAATGCGCTTGTTATAAATTAGAGTTAAGCCGCCATTTTTTAAATCTTCAACACGATTTTCGATGATGTATCGCGATCGGTTGCCGGTAAGGCCTGTAATGGGATCGGTATATAAGTTAGCTCTATTTTGTTGCACCATATAATCAAAATTAATTTGCGGTGTCATCACTTCATTTTGGTTTGCGCTTGTGTTTTGCCACTGGTTGGTGTAATATGAGGCATTTGCATAATCGCCAATACTGTTGTAATAACTAGGTAAATAGCGATAGTAATCGGGACGAGGATTTTGTGAATTATTCCAATTAAGGTTAGAAACACTGTTGATGCCCCAATTAAAAAAACCTGAAACAGTAAGCTTTTCATCGTGACTAATATTAATAATATGAGATAAAATAACATTAGGGCGTTGGCGCTTTGCAACTGAAGCGCTTTTTACCTGCCCGTTTTGATAGCCCCAAAGAGGATTGTAATAATTATTCCCTGTTAAGCTAAATGTTTCAGCAACTGCTGCTGTTGCTCTACCTTGTTCGGTGGGAGCAAAAAAAGCAACTAATGATGTAATGTGTTTATCGCTCCAGCGCTTATCAACAGCGGCGTAAAAAGAATTGGCATTTATATAAGTGCCAGGAACATAAACTTGGTCACCCTGGCGGGTGCTTGCACTAATAGTAAAAGCCCAGCCGTTTTGCATTAAGCCGCTACTGTATGTTGCCATTAAGCGGTTCGAAAAGATACGGTTAGCGCTTGCGTAAGAAATACGCGTACCTTTTCTGAATGAAGAGGCTCTTGAATCAATGTTAGTATAACCTCCTGGCCCCGAAAATGAAACTCTGCTGGGCTGATTGCCAAAGCGGACTTCGGTATAGCGAGTTACGTCATTTAATCCGCCCCAACTGCTCCAATTGCTTGTGCCATTTTCAAAGCTTTTAATATTTACACCGTTCATTAATATTTGCTGATTTTCTTGTGTGTAGCCACGCATACGGTAACGCGATTGACTAAACTGAAAGCTTGCAAATTGAGTAAACACATCTTTACTCGATTGCAATAAACCCGAGGCATCTTGATTATCTAACCCAGATTCGGCATCAGCACCACTAGTACTATAAATAGGTACATTGAATTGCGATTGTAAAGTGTCTTTTTCGGTATCAATTACTTGTGAAGTATCTATTTGATTAATTTGAGAATGAGTTATGGTAATTGAAAAGAAAAAAAAGAATAATAAATATTTTTTCATTTTTGTTTTAAAATTGGATTGCTAAAATAACTTATTTTGCTTAATTTATACAAATTTCGTTAAAAATGTTAACAAAAATATAATATTTCAAAATAAATATTATTTGGTTAATTTCGCTTTTTCGAATTAAAGAATGAAGAAACTACTAATAATTTGCTTTTTTTTATCTTTTTTTAGTATAAAAGCACAAAAACTAAACAAAAACAAGCAATACTTTATGAGCGTTATTGGTTTTTGGAACGTTGAAAATTTATATGATACACTCAATGATCAATGGAAAAACGATGAAGAGTTTACGCCTGCCGGTAAAAATGCCTGGAATGGCCCGCGGTATTGGACAAAAATAGACCATTTAGCCGATGTAATTAGTAAAATGGCAACCGACGTTACGCCAGATGGCTTGGCAATTATGGGTTTATGCGAAGTAGAAAATATAAACGTTGTTAAAGATATTGTAGCTAATAAGAAACTAAAAAGTAGAAATTATAAAATTGTACATATAGAAGGCCCTGATGCCAGAGGTGTTGATCCATCTTTTATTTATAACCCTAATTATTTTAAAGTTACAAAATCGCTTGCATATCACGTTACGCTTGTTACCGATTCTGCATATAAAACACGCGATATACTTGTTGTTAGCGGAAATTTATATGGCGATCAGGTTACTGTTTTAGTAAACCATTGGCCAAGTAGAAGAGGCGGAGAGCTTGCTAGCCGGCCTAATAGAAACGCAGCAGCAAAAGTAGCAAGACATATTGCAGATAGTGTTGTAGCCATAAACCCAAATGCACGTATTGTAATTATGGGAGATTTAAACGATGACCCCACCAATTTTTGCGTAAAAGAGGTAATTAAAACTTATGCCGACTATGCAAAACCTGAGGAAGGGAAGTTTTTTAACCCAATGGAAAATTTATATAAAGAAGGAACAGGAACTTTAGCTTGGCAGGATAGTTGGAATTTATTTGATCAAATTATTTTAAATAAACACTGGGTAACAGGTGATTATAAGGGCTGGGAATTTTATGCAGTTAGAATTTTTAATAAAACATTTTTAAAAAGCGATTTTGGAAATTTTAAAGGCTATCCATTTAGAACTTATAGTGGTGGCTCATATACGGGTGGTTACAGCGACCATTTTCCAGTGTATGTTGTGGTTGCAAAAGAAAAAAAATAAAAAAACAATTTGATTAAGACAGAAATATTAAATTTGCGAACTTAAAATTAAATTTATGGCAGATACAAGCGATATAAACGTTGGTTCAGTTATTCGTTATAACGGTGAATTAGTTCAGGTAACCGAGTACATACATCGTACACCAGGTAATTTACGTGCTTTTTATCAAGTAAAAATGCGCAATTTAAAAAGTGGTAAACAAACTGAAAATCGCTTTCGCAGCGGAGAATCGGTTGAGCTGGTACGAGTAGAATATAAAGTAATGCAGTTTATTTATGTAGAAGGCGATTTTGCTGTGGTAATGGATACTGAAAATTACGAGCAAATTCATGTGCCAATGATTATGTTTGGCGATGCTGCAAAATTTTTAAAAGAAGGTATGGAAGTAAAAGTTACATTTGAAGAAGGTGAAACCGCAATACTTGCCGAGCCCCCAACATTTATTGAAAGTCAAATTACATATACCGAGCCAGGTGTAAAAGGCGACACAGCAACTAACACATTAAAGCCAGCAAAAATAGATGTAGGCGAAGTTGAAATAATGGTGCCACTTTTTGTAAACGAAGGCGAGTGGGTTAAAGTTGATACCCGCACCGGTGCTTACGTTGAAAGAATTAAAAAATAATTAGAGTGTTTTTTCAAAAGCAAATAAATTTTAAAATCTTTTGGTTTAAATAGTTTTTTTGCGGGTAAATTTGCTTACAACTAGTTTGCGCCAAACGCTTGCTAACTGCTTGCGAAATACAATTGCTAATAAAATATACGGCACCGACATTAGGTATAAAATGCCTGAGTTTAAGCTTCTTACCATAGATGTGGGGTCTGACTTTAAAGTGCTTTCAGCAGTGGCTTTGCACATAGCGCATTGTGAAAAACCTTGATTGTAAAGTAAAACAAAAATAAAAGTTACCGTAAGGTATATAATATTTTTTTTAAACATAATAAAAAGCTATTGCAAAAGTACAAAATTTAGTTTAGTTGGTTTGGTAATAAAAGTTATTGTGTTAAAATTGTTTTAATCTCTTTCGTCGTTTATTTGGTCGGGTTTTAGGCTTTTTGCATCATACGTAAAAAGAGCGTCTTGTATTTCGCTATTGGTTTTAAACATTTTTATTTCATATACTTGTTTTGTACCGTCTTTCATTAGTAATTTCATTTGTGCAATTTGTTTTTTAATCTTATCAACGTAAAGTTTGATTGTATGAAATTTTTTCTTTTCGGGCTTAATTGCGGGATATAAATCTATAATTGAACATTGGGTTCCTCCTAGTTTTTCTTCTTTGTCAAATTTAAATTTATATCCTTTTTCATAGATGGTAAAAAGTTTTGAGGGATTTAATTGATCTTCGTTACTGGCATCAAAGTTTTTTATAGTTAGTTCTTTCGCATCTTTATTATAATTCCAAATAGTTTTTCCATCGCACACAATGGTGTTGCCGGGGATATCGAGTTTAAATTTTTCGCCCTTTATTTGAACTTTTCCAATTTGTTTTTCAACTACTTTCCCCTCTTTATTCATTAAAACCAAGCTGTAATCGCTTGTGATTGTTTTGTATGATTTAGTAATTTTACTTAAATCGTCTAATATTTGCTTTGCTTTTGGGTCTTGGTCTTGCGCAAAAATACTGCTGATAGAAAGGCAAAAAGTAATAGGGATAAAAAAATTACGTGTTTGCTTATTGTGTATTAGTTTAGAAAGTAGCATACGGTATGAATTATTTAGTGTAAAAACAGATAATTAAAAAGATGTTTGCAAATGTAGTACCAATTGATGTGTTGTATATGTTTTTATCAAGTTTTATGATTTATAGTAGTATTAGTATGTTTTATTAAAGGTGATGGTTTTCAGTTCGTAGAGCTTCTTTTTTTACCAAACTCTTATTAATATCCTCAATTGTTCCTTTTGGAATAGAGTCAATTAATTTTTGTGTATATGAGCTTTTTGGATAATTGCAAATATCGTCAGCATCGCCAATTTCTTCTATTTTCCCTTTTTGCATAACTACCATTCTATCACTCATAAATTTAACAACGCTTAAATCATGACTGATAAAAATGTAGGTGAATTTGAACTCTTTTTTTAATTCGTTTAATAAGTTAAGCACTTGCGCTTGTACGCTTACATCAAGTGCGCTAACACTCTCGTCGCAAATTATAAATTGCGGGTTAAGTGCTAAAGCTCTTGCTATACATATACGCTGGCGTTGTCCGCCGCTAAACTCGTGTGCATAGCGGTTAAAATGTTTTTCTTCTAGGCCTACCTTAGATAATAGGTCAAAAACTTTATCCTTGCGCTCTTTGTTGGAGTTGTATAAGTTATGTACCCGCATGGGTTCAATTATGGCGTTACCAATAGTGAGCCTAGGGTTAAGTGAGCTATATGGGTCTTGAAAAATAATTTGCATGTTTTTTCGATGTTCTCTAAAATTGCTTTCGCCCATGCTTAGTAATTCTTGCCCTTTGTAAATAATTTTTCCGGAGTGAGCCTTGGTTAATTTTAATATTGTTCTGCCTAAGGTGGTTTTACCACAGCCGCTTTCGCCAACCAAACCTAGCGTTTCGCCTTCATAAACATCAAAACTTACATCGTCAACTGCTTTTGTGTAACTTAGTGTTTTTCCTAAAAATGTTTTTTTTGCCGGAAACCAGGTTTTTACATTTTTTAGTTCTAAAATTTTATTTCTATTGTATAATTCGAGGTGTTGTTGTTTTCGTTCTTCAGCGCTAATTCTAACGCTTTGTATGGCATCGCGAACATTTTTATTGGTTTCAATAATTTCGCCGTTTTCGTTTCTATGCATAAAATCGCTTACAACAGGCAAGCGTTTTAAACGAATATCGAGCGGAGGCCGGCAAGCTAAAAGACTTTTCGTGTATGGATGTTGGGGGTTTGAGAAAATTTGCAGTACGGAGCCTTGCTCCACAATTTTTCCTTTATACATTACAACAACTGCATCGGCTAATTCAGCTATTACACCCAAATCGTGTGTAATAAACAAAATACCCATATTGTGTTGACGCTGTAGTTTTTGCATTAAATCAAGAATTGTTTTTTGCACAGTAACATCTAATGCGGTAGTTGGCTCATCGGCAATTAAAATACTAGGGTTACAACTCATTGCCATTGCAATCATAACGCGTTGCTTTTGCCCGCCGGAAAGTTGATGAGGGTATGAGTTAAAAATACGTTCGGGTTCAGGCAGTTGAACTTCCTTAAATAAATCAAGTACTAGTTTTGTTGCTTCTGGTTTATTAATTTTTTTATGAAGCAGTATTGCTTCCATAACTTGATTACCACATTTAATAACGGGGTTAAGAGAGGTCATGGGTTCTTGAAAAATCATGGCAACTTCGTTACCACGGTATCTGCGCATTTCATCAGAGCGTGTTTTCACTAAATCAACCTTACCTCCGTTTTTTGTATGGTAAAGTATTTCGCCATTTGTGATTTTACCCGGTGGGTTTGGAATGAGTTGCATTATAGATAAAGAAGTAACCGATTTACCCGATCCGCTTTCACCAACAATGCCAATAGTTTGGCCTTTATACAAGGTAAAGCTAACATCGTTTACGGCTTTAACGTATTCTGTTTCTGTTTTAAATTGAGTAACTAAATTTTTTACTTCTAAAAGTGGTTCTAACTCCATCTCATTAAAATACTAAGCAGCTTACTAAGGTAGCTTTATTATTTAATAAAAAAAACACTAAAATTTGCCATTCGGCGTTAAAAAAAAACAATTGAGCTAAAAAGCAAATTACTATTTACAAAAATCAGCAATTAATTTTCTAATAAAGCGAAAATTATTCAGAAAAAAATCGAAATGAGCTAAGAATTTTATGTCGAAAACAACTAATTATAATTTTATTTTTACTTAAACGCTTTTAGAAAAAGCTGCTTGTTTATTTTAAAAAAGACACTGTTATATTTGTATAATTATCATTAAAAAACAACCATGGTTAAACAGCTATTTTTTAGTTTAGTATTTTTAATTTCTGTAAACGTTAATGCACAAACCTGCGGTACGGGTGGTTGCGCTATTTCAACAACAAATTCAACGGGGCAATACCCAACAGCAACTTTTTCAACAACATCTTCAGGCTGGACAACAGTTAGTGCGTATATGAACGCGGGGAATTGGACATTGTTTTATGTACAAAGCGGGCATGTTTATGAGTGGACATATTGCAGTAATTTTGGAGGAAGTCAAGCTTGGGACGCAGAACTCACATTGTTTAATAACAGCACTTACGCTACGTTATGCTACGCAAATAACTGTGGGCTACCAGGTTGCACAACGGCTCCGTATATACAATGGACCGCAACCTATACCGGCGTGGTAAGGTTACTTACTACTGTTTCGGGTTGTAGTGTAAATACAGGCTCACCATATTCTACGTTAATTTGGCGCGATTTAAACGGAACAGCTCCATCTAATATAATGGGACTTGATGTTTCAGACTATCAAGGTACAATAAATTGGACTCAAGTAAAGGCTACCGGAATTACATTTGCTTGGGCAAAAGCTACCGAAGGTGTAACGGTTAATGACGCACAATATTTAAACAATGCAAGTAATGGCGTTAGTGCCGGTGTTTATATGGGGGCTTATCATTTTGCTCGTCCTGAAAATAATACGGCCTCGAACGAAGCCAATCATTTTTTAAGCATTGCTGCGTCACATATAACATCTTGTGAACTTCCGCCTGCACTTGATCTTGAAGATCCTCCAAGTGGAACAGCCTTAACAAGTTATTTTACAGCATCACAACTATCAACGTGGGTTACAACTTGGTGCAACGCTGTGTATGTAGCAACCGGTATAAAACCTGTTGTATATACCAGTGGCTCAATTGCAGGCTATTTAAATAATACCGTAACTAGTTACGGTTTATGGATGGCTGACCCAGATGGGAGTTACACTGCACCTCCTGCAAGTACGGGTGTATGGCCAAGTTGGAATTTTAAACAATACAGTTGGACGGGAACAGTGAATGGGATTTCAGGCTCATCAAACGTTGATTTAGATGTTTATAACGGAACGCTTAATAATTTAAAAACACTCATGGGTTGTGTGGTAACAAACTTACCAAGTGAACAAAAAATAATGCGTGATTTTGTGATTTTTCCAAATCCGGCAAGTAATGAATTAAACATTGTATTTGATGAAAGCTTAGGAATGCTCAATATGGCCATATATGATATTAATGGAAAATTAATTACTACCGGTACAGCAAGCACTAAAACAAAAGTTGATTTAAGTAGTTTTGATACCGGTTTATATATTTTGCAATTAAGTGGTACAAATATAAGTTTGAGTAAAAAATTTACAGTGGTTCGATAATAAAATCGCTGCAAATTGTTGCAATTCAATTTATCCGTTTTTTATTTTAGTGTAATTACAATTAATTATGATGCATTAATACATCAGTATTTATTTTTGCGATAAAAGCATCGCCATTATTACACAAAAAGGCCCCTTTAATAGATTTTATTTTTAAAGTATCAAAACTCCAGCCGCACATTATATAAGTGTTTTTTGATATAGGAATAATTTTATTAATGCCTTGTTCGCCCTTGCCTGTAATTTGGTAAAAAGAATTAAAGTTATTGCTAAAGCTAATATTAGTAATTAAAGCATCGTTTGCTCCCTCACCCTTAATAATACCGCTATAGTTTGAAACTTTGGTTTGCTCATTCACAACATGCGATGTAATAATGCTATTATTAAAAATATACGTGTATTTCGACCAATTATTTCCATTACTTTTAATAGAATCAACCCATTTAATTTTATATGCAGTGTCTGCACAGGCTATAAAGCCGTCGTTTATACTTTCTAAATTATTTTGAAAAAACTCACCGCTTACAACAATGCCCTTGTTTGTAGCGCAAATGTGTAGGGCCCTTCCTTTATTGTTTATAACATTGGTTAGATTTGAAAAGATATTATTTTCAAATACGCCAAAAGCCGGTTTATAATTTAATGCGCCGGCAATATAAATTTTATTGCGAAATGTAGCTAATGAAGTGATTTCGTTAAAGTTGTGTCCTTTTATGTTTTTGATTGATGTCGAATCTAAATTAAAATTTATTTGCTTTACAAACCCTTTACTTACAAGCGTTTCAGGATTTTCTTTCATTGTATTTTGAGTAAGTTCATACCCGCAAAATAAAATTAAACTATCGTTTTTAGTACAAAGTGCTAAAATCTCTCCATCGTACAATGAGTTAACTAATTGTTCTTTTAAAATGTCACCCGACAAACTTAACTTTAACAAAAATGATTGTTTTACCGGTTCACTTTTATAGCCCCCTACATAAATAGAATTATTGCAATAAATAATTGAAAACGCCTCATCGTTGTGTTTGCCCCCAAACGTTTTTAACCATTGATAATTACCGTTTTTATCAGTTTTTAATACAAAAATATCTGTTCCTCCTATTAAAGGAACGTTAATAATTTTTGTGCCGACTTTATAATTTAAATCACCATTTGTAATACCTACAACATATATGTTTGAGTCCTTATCAAAGCAAAAATCATAGGCCTCGTCAAACTTTTTTGAAGCAATTAAATTCACAAATTGATTTGCATTATTCGTTTTAGGATTACTACAAGCTGTGTACAGTAAAAAAACAGTTAAAATAAAAAAAAATATTTTAATCTGTTTTACCATTTAATTTCTACGCTTTCATTGGGTAATAAATCAAACCAAAAAATAACATCACCTCCCTCTACTTTTTTAAACTTTATATTTTTATTTAAAACAATGGGAGGGCGCTGAGTATGAAGTGCCATGCTTAATCCTTTAATTGTGGTGTTATTGTTGTTTTTTAGCTGAATATAATTTTTTCCTACAACAGTGTATTTAATATTTTGAAGATTTATGTTATATTCTAAAAAATCATTTATGGTAGTAACATTAATTAATTTTTTGTTTTTATACTCTGATAGTTTTTTTAAAACCTTATCTAACTCAGGGTGCACAATATATGCTTGTTTAATAGAATCATAAGTATAAAAGCATGAGTTAGAGTCAACTCTTGCGGTATAACAATGGCTTATTAAAACGTCCCAATTATCATAAAAATCATTTAAATTAGTTTCGCTAAATGTGTAGGCCCACATAGTTGGATTATATATAAATAATAATTGATTTGTAGGCCAAAGCCAAATTTTATCTGAAATATTTTTGTGTTGCCAAAAATCAGGCGTGGGCAAAAGGTTAGCATAACCCAAATATGGGTTTTTAAATAAATTAAAATTATACGGAATAAAAATGTCGGTATCTTCAAAAAAACAATTCCAAAAATACTTAACCCCATGCTGCTCCCATTTATTAAGCATAAAAAATTCCGAATTTTTATTGGCTCCGTCACACACAATATCTTCACGATTGTTTTTTAGCTTATTATTATACCCATGGTCTATCCAGCATTTTGAATTGAAATTGGTTTTAAAATAGGTCAATGCTTCGTTTATGTTTTGTGTGGTAGTAGTATTTTCCTCAGGAGTGTGTAAACATATATCATAGTTTAATTGATGCAGTTGATTAATAAAATACTTAAATTCGGGTAATGACATATTAGCGATTTCTGATTTAAAGGCTCCATTAAACTGATTGTTATTTATCTTTTCAGGATTATTATAAAATATACTTTTTGTAACGGGTATTTCCCATTTCACAAAACCGCCGGTAGCTTTAGCGGCTTCTGTAATTTTTTCGTTGCCAAAATAGGTTGCCCTATGCAAACGAATATCAGAAAAATCGGCGTGTTCGGTAAAAACAAATGTACTCAAAAACCCATAAGGATTTTTCATAAAGCGTGGAATGGTAGTTGTTTGCGTATTAATAAAATAATCAAACGCTCCATTTATTGTGTCGTTAATATCCACTTCGGTTTTTGATTTATCAATTTTAAAATTATTTGCATTTTCTTTAAGCGGGAAATTAAGCATTAGGTGATCTAAATAATAATCTAAATTATACACTATATAATTTTTTTTTGAAAAATATTGCATTGAAGAAAGTTGAGGTGTGTGATATACTATAAAATCGCCATTATTGCCAAACAAAAAACCTTGTTTATTTAAACTATATAAATCATCGGAAAAATCATTGCTAAGTTTTCGGTTTTGATTGCAGAGTGTTTTAGGCTTATTACTCATTTCCATAACTAGTGCAAGTCGCTTAATTTTTAGTTTACGATTAAATTTAATTTTAATATTAAATTTTCCCTTTTTTAAACTATTACTCGTATGAAAAACTAATGCTTTAAAGTATTCATTTTCGGCCTCGTAATATTTTTGTCCATATTTATTTTGTTCGTTAAATTGAAGTGTTTTAGAAACAATGTTTTTTTGATTTACGTTTTCGGCTTCTAAAAGTAAAAATATTGATTTAGTTATACATTTCTTTTTATCATTTGCAATAAATAGTGTTTTTTGTATAGAGTCGTAGTTTAAGCCATTGCTGTAAGATATAGATTGAAAAGATGTACTATCAAACTCGGGTAATAAAAATTCTTTCTGTACGGATATTTTATTAAAATTGAGTTTGTATTTTAAAAAATGAATAACATTACGTTTCGTGTTTAGCCAAAAGTAAAATTTTACTGTATAATTTTTTGAAATAAATTTTTTAGGAATTTTTAATGTGTCCGCAAATTTAAACGTACTGCCTAATTTTATACTTTTTTTATTTACATCTATGCCTTGCCAATAAACATTTTTGTTTTCTTTATCTATTTGATAACAAAAAATTAAATCAGAAATATTATCTGCTTGCGACTGAAATAACGATGTGATAACAAGTTCATAATTTCCTGATTGTTTAAAGTCGTTTGGATTTAGTACATAGTTTAACCCGTAAACAAAAGCTGAGTCTAATACTGCACAAACTGTAGAATCTGGCTTCACATCAATTTTACCTAAGGAAAAATGTTTATTAGAAAAATTACGTATAAAAACGGCAGAATCTATTACCGAAAAGTGCGAGTTTTGTGCCTTGTAAAAATTAAGAAAAATACACAGAATATAGTGCACTAAAATTAAGTGTGTTTTTTGCATTTTTAACTACTTAAAATTTCTATTAAATTAACCATATCTTGATTTAATGCTTGATGATGCTTAACTGCTTTTTCAAATGGTGTAAATACAATTTTTTTATTTATAATTCCTACCATTACTGCTTTTTTCTCTTCTATTAATGCGTTTACAGCATTGTATCCTATTAAACTAGCATTAACACGCTCCATGCACGTAGGGTTTCCGCCACGTTGAATGTGTCCTAAAACACTTACTCTAACATCAAATTCGGGGCAATGTTGTTTTATTAATTCAGCTATTTTGTAAGCCCCCCCACTTTCATTGCCCTCTGCTACTATAATTATTTTACTGCTTTTAGACGAGCGCCATTTTTTAATTTTATCAATTAATTGATTGGCATCGTTTTTAATTTCAGGAACCAGCAAGCCCTCAGCGCCAGAAGCGATTGCACTTCGTAATGCAATTAAGCCGGCGTCGCGCCCCATTACTTCAACAACAAATACCCTATCATGACTTTCGGCAGTATCTCTAATTTTATCAACGGCTTCAACAACTGTATTAATGGCTGTGTCGTACCCAATAGTAAAATCTGTTCCAACCAAATCATTATCAATTGTACCTGCACAACCTATAATTGGAATAGTGCACACCTTATTTAAAGCAATTGCTCCTTTAAATGTGCCATCGCCACCAATCACAATTAATCCATCTACAGCGTTTTTTTTTATTGTTTCGCTTGCGCTGTTTAATCCTTCGGTGGTTCTAAATCGTTCGCTGCGGGCTGTTTTTAGAATAGTGCCCCCCTTTTGAATAATACCCGAAACACTCTCGCGCTTTAGTTCTATAAAATTATTATCTACTAAACCCTCATAACCTCTTATAAACCCAATTACTTGTATGTTGTGGTAAGACGCTGTTCGCACAACTGCACGTAAACAGGCGTTCATGCCAGGTGAATCGCCACCGCTGGTAAGTACTGCTATTTTAGATATTTTCATTTTTTTTTCGCGTTAAAAAATAAAACACAAGGCCAATTAATACCGTTGCAAAACCCAACATAGATTCTTTAGTTCGAGTTGAAATTATATCAAACATTATCCACAATAAAATAGAAATGAAAAATAAAGGTGTAATTGGATATAGAAATGTGCGGTAGCCCGTTTTAATGTGTTTAAACTTTGTACGAACTATAAAAATACCGGCAACGGTAAGTAAAGTAAATAAATTTAATGTAAAGCCCACATAGGTAATGAGCGAGTCAAACGAAGAGGTAAGCACCAA
Source organism: Bacteroidota bacterium (assembly GCA_018267655.1). GTDB lineage: Bacteria > Bacteroidota > Bacteroidia > B-17B0 > Aurantibacillaceae > Aurantibacillus. The sequence continues at coordinate 71,980 of JAFDYB010000034.1, read as the reverse complement.
TATAATTGAAATTAACGATTGAAAAATGATAGCTACATAAGGCACTTTACTTTTATTGGTAATCGAAAAAAACTTTAATCCTCTAATATCATTACCCATACTTTGCATTACCCTTGGTCCGGTAAGTATCATCGCTGAAATAGTTGAAATTAATAATACAGCAATTACTAAGCTCATAAATTTTCCTAACTGAACTCCAAAAATTTTATTAGCGCTTAAATAACCTACTTCAACTACGCCTTTTAATTCATCAATTGGAACCGAGTATAAAAATATAGCGTTTAAAACCGTGTAAATAATCATGACTGTAATTGTTCCTAATAATAAAGCCCTTGGAAGATTGCGCTTTGGGTTTTCCATTTCACCGGTAATGTATGCCGCAGCATTCCAGCCGCTGTATGCGTATGTTACATATATTAAAGCGCCGGCAAAGGCCGATGAAAAAATGTTAGTAAAAGCACCCTGCGTATTTAAAAGCGAAATGTGGTGTTGGGGTTTGTGGAATAAACCAAAGCCAACAAACATAACAATGCAAATAATTTTAATTAATGTAAACACTCTTTGAAAAGCTGCCCCGGCCTTTAATGTAATTGAATGTATAGTTGTAATAATTATAATTACGCTTAGGGCTAATAAAGTAGCATTTACTTCGGGATAAATTTTTGATACATACATGCCTAGCGCAACTGAAGCTGCAGCTATTGGCGCAGCAAAGCCAACAGTAACACTAACCCAGCCACTCAAAAAACCTACCGATGGATGGTATAGTTTTGAAAGATAATTATACTCACCGCCACTTGCCGGAAATGCAGCCCCAATTTCGCCATAAGTTAATGCGCCACAAAGCGAAAGCAAACCGCCCACAACCCACAACATTAATATGGCAAAAGGGCTGTTAATTCCAATTACTTGAAACCCTAAACTGGTAAAAACGCCTGTACCTATCATATTGGCAATAACAATAGCCGCAGCAGTATTTAGTTGTATTTTGTGTTTATTGCTCATTAATCGTATGATTGCGTTGACTTTTGTGACAGCTCAACCAGTGTTTGGTATTGCTGTGGCGTTAAATCATTATAGTAAAAATTTATTGGATTAATTTTTTCGCCATTTTTAATTACTTCATAATGCACGTGTGGGCCCGTACTTAATCCGGTGCTGCCAACATAGCCAATTAATTCGCCTCGTTTTACTTTTTTTCCGGGTTTTGTTGCTACTCGGCTCATGTGGCCGTACAGTGTTTTGTAGCCAAAACCATGATCGATAACAACATGATTTCCGTATCCTTGTGCCGATGCATCAGCCGTTTCTATAACGCCATCGCCGGTAGCGTATATTGGAGTGCCTTGCTCTGCGGTAAAATCCATACCCGGATGAAACTCTTGTGTTTTATAAATTGGGTGAGTTCGCCAACCATAACCGCTTGGTAAGTGTTTTAAATCTTTATTGTTTAATGGCATTATTGCCGGAATTGATGCTAATAATTTTTCTTTACTTTTTGCAAGTTTAACAACCTCATCAAATGATTTTGTTTGTACGTATAATTGTTTTGAAATTTTATCTAAACGTTCAGAAGTGTGTTTTAATAATTCGGCATTATCATAATTATCAAAAATACTGTACTTATTATTTTCATTTACGCCGTAGCGTATGTTTTTTGGCACAGGCTCTGCTTCAAATATTGTTCTATAAATATTGTCATCTCTATCTTCAATATCTTTAAGCACCTCTTCAACTTGATACATTTTTTTATTTAATAAATCGTACTGAAGTGTTAACGATTCTATTTCTCGGGTTTTACGCTTTTCGCCCGGTGAGGGTAATAGCTGGCGCGCAATAAATATAGTAACAACGGCAAATACAATGCCTGTAATTAAATAAGATAATACACGCCACACAACTTCTTTTACAGTTATGCGTGCTTTTTCAAAAGTTAAAGACTTTGTATTAAATCTATATTTTATCTTGCTCAAGGCTTGAGTTTCAAATATAATATTTACCAAGCAAAGTTTTAAATTTTCTTACAATAATAATTTGTTATTTTTATTTAATAGCAAGGCTAAAGGCGATTAAATAAAACTGAAATTATCGAAAGAAAAATTATTTTTGATTTAAATATTCTATAAAATCCAAAAGTTCTTCTTTACCTGTTTTTTTATCGCCCGATGTAATAAAAATATTAGGCAACTCTTCCCATAATTCAGAAAGGCTGCTTTCAATCTGTTTTTTGTTTTTAGCTAACTCACTTTTTGAAAGCTTGTCGCTTTTAGTAAGCACAACCGAAAATGGAATATTATGTTCGCTACACCATTCCATAAACTCTTTATCAATGCTTTGTAATTCTAAGCGGCTATCTATTAATACAAATAAACATTTTAAATTTTTTCTGCCCGTGCAATAATCAACTATTAGTGTTGAGAATCCTTCGCGTAATTTTTTACCGATTTTAGCAAAGCCATATCCAGGCAAATCAATTAAATGCCAATTATTATTTATTAAGAAAAAGTTTATGAGCCTTGTTTTACCGGGCGTTGCCGAAGTGTGTGCTAATTTTGAATTATTGCAAAGCATATTAATTAATGTGCTTTTACCAACATTACTGCGCCCAATGAATGCGTACTCAGGAATAGTTGATGGTTTACACTGTTTAAAATCAGATGCGCTTAACAAGAAATTAGCTGTTTTAACGAGCATGTGCTTAGGCTTTTATTTTTTGAAGAATATACGAATCTACGTGACGTTCTTTTTTTGATTTATAAATATCGTTAATTGTAACTAATATACCTGTTTCTTCTACTTCGCCAAAATGAGTATTAACTGATGTACCAAAGCTTTTCATGCTTGGACTTAAATTCATATACGAATTAATTAATGGTGGTATATTTTCGTTTAGCGCCCTCACATGTTTATTTAAAACGGCGTGCCCTTCTTTATACGGCAGCTCTTTTATTTGATTTAAAAAGGAGGTTACATCAGTTTTAATTCTAAGTGGATGCAATGGCTGAACTAGTTTTTCATTATCTGGAAAATAGTGTTGCATAAAGCTTAAAATATAATCGCGCGCTTTTACGTTAAAATGAGTGTACATTGTTACTTTTCCAAAAAAATAATATTGCGAGGGATTGTCCACTATAATAGCCCCCAGACCATCCCATAAATTATCAAGACTAAACAATCCTTTTCTAAACTGTTCGCTGGGTTGATAAGCGGGTTGTATGAACGATCGTCCGAGTTCAATAGTGTAGGGTAAATATTTTTCGTAAAAAGTAGTGTTAAACGAAAATAGTTCGGTAGTAGCTAACAGTACCTTTCCGTTTAAATATTCAGCATCTTTACATAAAATAAAACGATAAGCGCCTACAATTTCTTTATCTTCCGGATTCCAAACCAGTAATTGTTGGTATGGTTTCGAAGATGTGTCAAAAGCATCAATATCTAATTCATTACCCGTTCCGCCGCCGGCGTGCCTAAAGGTTAACTCTCGCAAGCGGGCAATTTCGCGCATAACGTTTGGAGAGTTATGAGCTGTAATAATGTATATTTCATTATTGCCATTGTTTGTTTTACGAACAAATGTTTTATTGTTGAGTTCATCTAACAAGGCATTACGGCTAACTTTTTCAATAATTTCTTGCATACTTAGTGGGTAAATATATGTATTAATTTTGTGAAATAATATGATATTTATTTGCGAATTTAAAGGCTTCTGATTAGGTTTATAGTTTAAAAACAATGTTTAAATGCGTAAACAATTTAAACTCAAAATAGTTTTATTTATTATTAATGGTTTTTTAACTTTTATTTGCTTTGGCCAAAATAATATTAAAGTTACTTTAACTCAAAAAAATGTTGATTGCACTAAAGGTGCAGCGGGTATTGTTATAGATAGCTTAAAAACTTCTGACACTACTTCAATTGTATGGAGTAATGGGCAAACCGCCGTAAATAGTATTGCCCCCTTAGATGAAGGAAATTATTCTGTGCACGTAACTGTAAAAAATAAAATAGATACTACGCTTAATTTTTCCATTTCAACTGTTGTTTGTCCGGTAATTATTTCTAATCACTTTACACCAAATGGCGACAATTATAACGATACTTGGCAAATTAGTAATATAAATAACTATCCAAATTTTGAATTATGTGTATATAATAAATGGGGGCAGTTAGTGTTTAACGAAAAAGACAACTATACCCCATGGAACGGTAAATGGTTGGGTATTGATGTTGCTGATGGAACATATTATTATGTTTTCTTTTTTGATAAGGGTAATAAAAAAGAGCTATTAAAAGGCGATGTAACAATATTAAGGTGAGGGTAGTTAACTACATATTTGTTTTTATTGGTACGTTTGGTATTTTAAAAGCGCAACAATTTCCTCAATACACACAATTTATTTTTAATAAGATAGGCTACAGCCCGGCGGCAAGCGGCACATCGCCCAACAGTAAATACGAATTAATTTTTGGGGGGCGAACACAATGGGTTGGATTAAGCAATAACCCTAAAAGTGCGTTTGCATCATTTAACTATAATATTTTACCTGCCCGAAGCATTAAAAAATGGCATAATGTTGGGGCATATATTGCACAAGATCAAAACGGTTCTTTTATTCATAACGATGTGTGGCTATCCTACACTTTTCATTTATTTATTGCAAAAGGCTGGTTGCTTTCATCTGGAATTTTTGCAGGCATAAAACAATATAAACTTCAACGCTCTTTATTAGATCCTAATGATCCCGCAGTTATAGCAAGCGCATCAAGCCTTATTGCCTGGCCCGATATTATTCCCGGAATACGTCTTACAAATCGAAAATTTTTTATTGATCTGGCGGTTCAACATGCTGCTATATGGAATCAAAAAGGAATTGGTGGCGAAATTGGGACCCCGTCAAAAGTGCGCTTTAATTATAATTTAAGTCTTGGTAAAAAAGTAAAATTTAATGACTTTAATAATATTGTAATAGCAACCAATATTCGGGGGTCGCTCATGTCATTGCCAAGCGTCGAAGTTAATATTATGAATTATTATGATAAAAAAATTGCATTTGGCGCTAGTTTACGAAATATTGATTTTACTTGTTTTATTTTTCAAATGAGAGTACTCCCTAATGTGAGTGTTGGCATGGCTTATGATTTATCTATTAACCGAATGTTATTTGCTGCCCCACATACTTTTGAAATAATGCTTAGTTTTTCTCCATTATTTGGTGGCGAATTATCAACTGTAACGAGGCGATTTAATGTTGATGATTGTTCTTTTTAAAGTTTTTTATTGTGCTTGTAGCGAAAATGTAAATTTAGTTCCTTTATTAAGAGCGCTTTCTGCAACTATTGTTTTATGATGCGCATCTAAAATATGTTTTACAATTGAAAGGCCTAAGCCTGTACCGCCTTGCTCTCTGCTCCTACCTTTGTCAACTCTATAAAAACGCTCAAATATTCTAAGCAAATGTTCTTTTTCAATGCCTTGTCCATCGTCTTTTACCTCAACCACAATATCGTTATTTAATGGCGTTAATGTTATTAGCGTTGTTCCGTTTTGTTTACCATATTTAATGCTGTTGTTAATTAAATTTACCAACACTTGTCTAATTCGAAACTTATCTGCAATTACCATTACCGGTTTTTCATATTTTTTTGCAAGCAATAATTGTATGTGCTGTTTGCCAGCTATCATTTCAAGCGAAATAAAAATATCCTTTACCAGTAGCGCCAGGTCAAATGGCTCAACATCTAATTTCAAGCCTCCAATTTCAAGCTGCGAAATTGTTTCTAAGTCATCTAAAATATGAATCAACCTATCTACACTTTTTTCTGCTCGGGTTAAATAATTTACGTTGATTTTTTCGTCTTCTAAGCCCCCGTTAAGCAATGTATCAATATAACCCTGAATATTAAATACAGGCGTTTTTAACTCATGCGACACATTACCTAAATATTCTTTGCGATAACTGTCTAAATTTTGAAAATGCGTAAGTTCTTTTTCGCGCTCTTCAATTAACTGTTCAATTTTTTTTTCAAGATTGCTAATGCTGTCTTCTTCGTCCAACACATTTTGTGAATCTGGTATTTGCTTCGACAAAAACCGCATTCTTATTTTTTCATTAAGAATATTTATTAAGCCTGAAATTTTTACAAAGTACAAATAGTACAATATAACAAAAGTGCTTAAAAATACTGCAAACATTGTAAGAAGCAGCGTTGCATAAAAATTTAACGATATAAAAAAATAATGAACTATAATTGAAAAAATAAAATAAAATAAAGCGCCAAAAAAACTAAAAATTAAAATTGTTTTTTGAATGTTATTATTCTTTAATGCCATTGTAAAATATCAATATTTTATTCAACGTAAAAATACGGCTTTTTAGCACTAACACTTCGTGTTGAATAACTCTTTTATTAACCCTAAAATTATTGCAAAACCATACGTATCTTTAACTTTATGCCGGGTATATTATTTGTAGTTCCTACACCTATTGGTAATTTAGAAGACATGACTTTTAGAGCCATAAACACTCTAAAAAATGTTGATTATGTTTTAGCAGAAGATACACGCACAAGCAGTGTATTGTTAAAACATTTTGATATTCAAAAAACCTTAAAATCATATCACCAGCACAACGAGCATAAAATATTAAACACGCTAATTAATGATTTAATTAATGGTTCAAACATTGCACTCATTAGCGATGCCGGCACACCTGGAATTTCAGACCCGGGTTTTTTAATTGTACGTGAAGCCGTTAAAAACAATATAGTTGTTCAAACTTTACCGGGAGCTACTGCTTTTACTCCGGCTCTTGTAAACAGCGGTTTTGCAATTAATCAATTTAGCTTTTACGGTTTTTTGCCACAAAAAAAAGGCAGGCAGTCAAAATTAAAAGAAGCTTTGGCAGACACCAAAACACTTGTGTTTTACGAATCACCGTTTAGAATAGAAAAATTTTTAAATGATGTTTATGCTGTTTTAGGAGACACCCGTAAACTTTGTGTTTGCAGAGAAATAAGCAAAAAATTTGAAGAAATTAGCAGAGGAACGGCAGCCGAATTAATCCAAGCGTTTAAATTAAAAGCCCCAAAAGGCGAATTTGTAATAGTAGTTGATACCTTAAATAACGAACCAATAGATACATCAAATGAGCAAACTACATAAAATTGGTGCCCCTCCGGGAACATTGTTATACACCGGAAATCAAAAATCCGACAGAATAAAAATTAATTTAATTGAATTTAATGAAATTGATTTTTTTGAAAATGAGTATTTTGATTTATCTGAATGTTTAAAACAACTAAAACCTAATCATGTTAAGTGGATAAATGTTGAGGGTATTCACAACATTGATTTAATTGACAGTATTGGAAAATTTTATAACATACATCCACTCACCCTAGAAGACATTGTGCATGTTGACCAAAGGCCAAAATTTGAAGAATACGACAATTATTTATTAGCCATACTTAAAATGATTGACTATTCAAATGAAGTAACTGCAGAACAATTATCTATTATTTTACTCGAAAATACCGTAATTTCTTTTCAAGAACCCGAAGGAGGCGATGTTTTTGATATTATTAGAAGTCGCCTGCGCACAAGTAAAGGAAGAATTAGAAAAATGGGAGCAGATTATTTGTTTTACTCATTAATGGATGCTGTTGTTGACTGCTACTTTCACACACTTGAAAAAATTGGTGACAAAATTGAAAGTATTGAAGAAGAAATTATTAACGACCCAAAAAAGGAAACATTATTTCAGCTATACGCATTAAAACGAGAGGTTATTTATTTACGAAAACAAGTTTGGCCCTTACGCGATTTAATTGGAAATTTAATTCGCTCTGAGTCGAGTTTTATTACCGACAATATTGTTTTGTTTTTGAGAGACGTTCAAGATCATAGCTCAAGAATTATTGACACCGTTGAAACTTACCGTGATTTGTTGAGCGGCATTATGGATGTATATTTAAGTACAAATGCCAATAAAATGAACGAAATAATGAAGGTGTTAACTATAATGAGTAGCATTTTTATACCCATTACGTTTATTGTTGGTGTTTATGGAATGAATTTTGAATACATGCCCGAACTAAAATCAAAATACGGGTATGCGAGTGTATGGCTTGTAATGATTGGCATTATTATGGCTATGCTCTATTATTTTCGTCGCAAACGTTGGATTTAATCTGCATTTAAAGACAAAAAAATTATTGTAATAAATTTAGAGCAAGCATAAATAATTTAGCTTTATGCTAAATACGTAATTCTTCGTATTTCACACCTCACATCAAGTGCCTACTTTTGAAAAAAAATCTTATGAAAAAAATCTTATTACTATCTATCACACTTAGTTTAAAATGTCTTTTTATTAACGCTCAAGCGCCTTCGTGGCAATGGGCGTTAAGTGCCGGCAATGCCGCAAACGACGAAGTAAGTAACGCTATCGCCTTAGATGCAGATGCAAATGTTTATACAACCGGAACTTTTCCTGCATCATTAACCATTGGAAGCACTACATTAAATACTATTACCCCATGGTTTGCAAACGTTTACGTTTCAAAACAAGACCCTTCCGGTAATGTATTATGGGCAAAAGCATTTGCATCGCCTGTAAATACTTTAGGTTTAGACGGTGGCGGAGGAATTGGATATGCAATAACAACAGACGCATCAAAAAATGTATATATAGCCGGTTTCTTTATGAATCGAATCGTTTTTGGAACGTACACTTTAACCGCAAAAGACACAAGCGCCAGCACGCCGGGCGATATGTTTGTTGCAAAATTAGACCCCTCTGGCAATGTTTTATGGGCTAATAGCGCGGGCGGAAATATGCCCGACTTAGCTAAAGCTATTGCGGTTGATAATTCGGGTAATGTTTTTGTTACAGGTATTTATCGCAGTAAATCAATGTCGCTTGGCAGCACAACATTAACAAGCCCCAATAACGGCGCGCCTGGAACCTATTTTTTGGGAACTGATATTTTTGTTGCTAAATATTCCTCTTCGGGTACTTTAAGTTGGGCAAAAACATTAGGCTCTAGCTCTACTTCAAGCGGTGATACCGGAAACGGAATTACTGTTGATCCATCAAATAATGTGATTATTAGCGGCTTTTTTTCAGGATTAGGCTCAACTATTGCTTTTGGTTCTACCACACTATCTGCATCAGCTAACAACAATATTTTTATTGCAAAATATGATAATAATGGGAACGAGCAATGGGCAAAATCTGCTATAGCAAACGGAGGCAATCACCAAGCCAATGCCTTGTGCAGCGACGGTAACGGAAATATTTTTTTTACAGGATATACCAATGCTAACACATTATCTATTGGTACAGTAACTTTAAATAACATTGGGAATAATACTAACTTTTTTATTGCAAAATTAGACCCATCGGGAACTGCTTTATGGGCAAAAAATGCAGGGTATAATGCAGGAGGGTCAATGGGTAGAGGCGTTTCATGCGACGGTAGCGGTAATGTTTTTTTTACCGGTATATTTAATGGAACTATATGCAATTTTGTTACCTATACGGTAACAAATACGAATTCAGGAGGCAATAATTACGATATATTTCTTGGAAAATATACTTCAACAGGTTTGCTTAGTTGGGTAAAAAATGTTGGAAGTATTTACGCCGATGAAAGTATGGGAATAAGCGTAAACACTACAGGAGAAATTGGAATAACCGGAAAAATTACTGCTAATGCAGCCTTTGGAACAACTACACTAACTTGTGGCGGGGCAGGATATTACTCCGATCTTTTTATTGCAAAAATAGGAGTGCTTACAGGACTAAAAGAACAAGAAAATAATTTCGAATTTTCGTTATATCCAAATCCTTGCAATACTAATTTAAATGTAGATATTAATCCTTATTCACTTAAAACCAAATTAACCATGAGCATTTATAATTCAATTGGGCAAATGGTTTATGAAGCAAATATTTATTCCGGTAAACAAACCATAGAATTACCCAACATAAGTGCAGGCATTTATTTATATCATGTAAAAAATGGGCAATCGTTAATTAAATCGGGAAAAATAATAATTCAATAAATTTTTATACTTTTAAAATAAAGAACAACTATAATGTAGTTGTTCTTTGTAAAAAAATTATCGCATTTAATTAACATGATACGCATAGCTGTAGTAGATGATAATAAAATAGTAAGACGAATTATTATTGACAAATTAGCTCTTTCAAAAGATTTTGAAATTATAGGAGAGTACAGCTCCGGAAAAGAAATTTATCACGCACTATTAAAAGGGCTTTCGCCAGATGTAATTATTATGGATATTGAAATGCCAGAAATGAATGGCATTGAAGCTACCGAAAAGATAACCGCAAAATTTTCGAAACCAAAAATTTTAATGTGTACGGTTTTTAACGACGACACTAATCTATTTAAAGCCATTTGCGCCGGAGCAAAAGGCTATTTATTAAAAGACGAAAAACCGGAAAAAATTCATCGCGCAATTTTCGAAATTGTAGAAGGTGGAAGCGCTATGAGCCCAAGTATTGCATTAAAAGCACTTAATTTAATTAAAAACCCTATTGCTGAAAAAAACAGCGAAATTCAAGCAGAAAATCAATTAACTAAGCGCGAAGTGGAAATAATAGAATTAATTTCTCAAGGCATGAGTTACGAAGAGGTTGCAAGCAATACCGGCATCAGCTATGGCACTGTTAGAAAACATCTTGAAAATATTTATAAAAAATTAAATGTTCATAGTAAATTAGAGGCTGTAAATAAAGCTAAAAAAAGTGGGTTCTTTTAAACATAAATCATATTGGTTCTTAATACGTTTTTTACTGCTTTTAAACGTTTTTTGTTTTTCACAAAATATAGATTCTATAGAAAAGCGATTAAACACTTTACATGGCGTTGAAAAAATAAAAGCACTTAATGATTTGTGTTATTATACATCTACTACTAATATTGATCAATCCATTTTATTTGGAAACAAATCTTGCGAATTAGCAAAAGCCACAAAAGATTCTTTATTATTAGCATCTTGCATGAATGATTTAAGTATAAGTTATTATTATAAAGGCAACTTTGATAGTTGTATTATACTCGCCCGAAACGCATACAATATACGTGTTCAAAAAAAGCAATGGCGAGATGCGGCTGCAAGCCTCAGCAAAGAAGCTTTAGGGCACTATGAAAAAGGCGCTTACGGAATTAGCTTGGAAACAAACTTAACGGCATTAGCCTTATTTGAAAAAGCAAAAGCATTTAAAGAAGTTTATAGATTACAAAATAATATAGCAAGCATTTATGAAAGAAACAATCAATTAGTTGAAGCTAAAAATATGCATTTAGCCTCTGCTGAAGGGGCCTTAAAATTTAAAGATTACGAAAGTTATGTAATTGCAAAAAGCAATTACGCACAAAATTTACAACAATTAGGAAATGTAAAAAACGCAATTATTATTTTTAATGAGTTAATCCCTGTTTGTAAACAATATTGCCGCGAAGAGTATTTGTCTCAAATATACCAATCGTTAGGCGTAAGCCAACGTCTTTTAAATAACACACAAAAGGGGCTAGAAAATTATTTAAAAGCAAAAGAAATTTACGATCGTATAGGATCGTTAAGCGGCATGTCAATTATTAATGTTAATATAGGCTTGTGTTATACCGACTTAAGCAAATATAAAGAAGCAACTGTTTTTTTAGAAAAAGGACTAAAGCAAGCCATAGAAATTAAAAGTTTGCTTTGGCAAAAAAAAGCATATATAGGCCTATACACCCTTGAACACAATAAGGGAAACTATAAACTTGCTAATTTTTATTTAGAAAAACATCAAAAAATAAGCGATAGTTTATATAATGAAGATGGCCAAAATAAAATTAGTAAATTACAAGCGCAATACAGGCTGCAAGAAAAAGAAAACACTATTCTCTCACAAAAAAACATCATTGTTCAAAATCAGTTAATCATAAATAAACGTAATGCCTATTTAATACGTTTTGTTTTTGCCTTTGTAATTTTACTTTTATTAATTGTATTTGTGATACAACGAAATAAAATTGCTTTCAAAAAAAATGAAATAGTGTTTCAAAAAAAAATTCAAAACGAACGGTGGCGAATTTCAAAAGATTTGCACGATAATTTAGGTGCAGAGTTAACAATTATCAGCTCTGCCATCGACATTAAAACATATCATATTGAAAAAATAAACGACAAACAAGATTTAGAAAAAATTTCAGATCAATTGCGAAAAGCCTCAGCGCTTATGCGCGACACTATTTGGACTATTAGCGAAGACGCTATTTCAATAACTCAGTTTGGAATTAAAATTCGTGATTTTGCCACCAGGGCCTTTGAAAACTCCAAAGTAAAACTTCACTTTAAAAACACATCATGCGACTTTGTTTTAAGTCCTGAAAGTGCCTTAAATTTATATAGAATTGCTCAAGAAACCATTAATAATTCCGTAAAGCACGCTAAGGCAAAAAACTTTTATATTGAGCTCTATAACAATAACAACATCACTATCCTTCTTAAAGACGATGGCATTGGATTTGATTATAAAAATTCAAAAAATGGATATGGCTTAACTAATATTGCTGCACGGGCAAAAAATATTGGTGCTGAGATAGAATATAAAAGTGTTTTAAATAATTATACTCAAGTTATAATTTTGTTTAATACAGATTGTAAAAACAAATCTTAATACAAATTTATTCGCGCTATTCTGCGTATTTTTTCAGTTTTATGGTAATTGTTAATTTTTGAGGATAAAAACATGCCCAAACTAATTGGCTTTATTTGTTAAGTAGCTTAACTTTGCATTTTCTTATAAAATCAACCTAAAAAGGCTAATTATGATTCATTTTTTTGGTAATCCAACTCATAAAATTTACGCTGTTCAAGCTCAAAATGAAATTTCACCTAACGATATTCAAAAATTAAATTGGTTGTTTGGCAATACCCAAAAAATTAACCAAACAGTTATTGCTGATACTTTTATTGGTCCGCGTGCTGCTATGGTAACACCATGGAGTACCAATGCCGTTGAGATTACTCAAAACATGGGAATTGAAGGCATTATTCGTATTGAAGAGTTTGAGAGAGCTACTGAATCTTCTGCATTTGATCCAATGATTTCGCAAAAGTATAATGAGTTAAACCAAACTATTTACGCTATCAATATTAAACCTGAACCTATTTTAGAAATATCTGATATTGCTGCTTACAATAAACAAGAAGGTTTAGCACTTAGTGCAGAAGAGGTTGAATACCTTAATAATTTATCCGAAAAATTAAATCGAAAATTAACCGATTCAGAAGTATTTGCTTTTTCTCAGGCTAATTCCGAACACTGTCGTCATAAAATTTTTAATGGTACTTTTATTATTGATGGTGAAGAAAAACCAAGTTCGTTATTTAAGTTAATTAAAAAAACTTCTGAAACCAATCCTAACGAAATAGTTTCTGCTTATAAAGACAATGTTGCTTTTTTAAAGGGACCAAAAGCCGTTCAGTTTGCACCTAAATCAAATAACAAACCCGATTTTTACGAAGAAAAAGAATTTGATTCAGTTATTTCTTTAAAAGCAGAAACACATAATTTTCCAACTACCGTTGAACCTTTTAATGGTGCCGCAACAGGTTCGGGTGGAGAAATTAGAGATCGTTTAGCCGGCGGACAAGGTTCTTTACCTTTGGCTGGCACTGCCGTTTACATGACTGCCTATTCTCGTTTAGAGAAAAATAGAAATTGGGAAAATGGCATGAAAGAACGCCAATGGCTATACCAAACACCTATTGATATTTTAATTAAAGCCTCAAACGGTGCATCTGATTTTGGAAATAAATTTGGACAACCGCTTATAACTGGCTCTGTGCTTACGTTTGAGCACGAGGAAAAAAATACTAGTGGAAATGAAATTGAAAATACTCGCAAATTAGGTTTTGATAAAGTAATTATGTTGGCCGGTGGCGTTGGTTATGGCAAACAAAATCAAGCGATTAAAAAATCGCCTAAAGCTGGTGATAAAATTGTGATTTTAGGTGGAGAAAATTATCGTATTGGTATGGGCGGAGCAGCAGTTTCCTCTGCCGATACAGGCGCTTTTGGAACAGGTATCGAATTAAATGCTATTCAGCGTTCTAACCCCGAAATGCAAAAACGTGCTGCTAATGCAATTAGAGCTATGGTTGAAAGTGATAATAATCCTATTGTATCTATTCACGATCATGGTGCCGGCGGACATTTGAACTGTTTATCAGAATTAGTAGAAAGTACCGGTGGTTTAATTGATATGGATAAATTACCAGTTGGAGATCCTACTTTATCAGCTAAAGAAATTATTGGTAATGAGTCGCAAGAGCGTATGGGATTAGTGATTGGAGAAAAAGACATTCATACCTTACAAGAAATTTCGGAACGTGAACGTGCTCCAATGTACACTGTTGGTGATGTAACAAACGATCATCGTTTTACATTTCAATCTAAAACTACCGGCAAAAAACCGATGGATTATGCTTTATCTGATTTTTTTGGGAGCTCTCCAAAAACAATTATGACAGATAAACATATTCAAATAAATTATGAATCATTAAATTATTCATCAAAAGAAATTCCTCACTACTTAAATCAAGTATTGCAATTAGAAGCTGTAGCTTGTAAAGATTGGTTAACAAATAAAGTAGATAGATGCGTTGGCGGACGAGTTGCAAAACAACAATGCGCCGGGCAATTACAGCTACCATTAAACAACGTAGGTGTAATGGCTTTAGATTACAAAGGTAAAAATGGTATAGCAACAAGTATTGGTCATTCGCCTATTTCAGCGTTGGTAGATGCTGCTGCGGGTTCTAAAAATTCTATTGCTGAAGCCCTAACTAATATTGTGTGGGCGCCATTGGCTAATAATTTAAGTTCGGTGTCTTTATCAGCTAACTGGATGTGGGCTTGTAAAAACGAGGGCGAAGATGCTCGTTTATATGAAGCTGTAAAGGCTTGTTCAGATTTTGCTATTGAGTTAGGAATTAATATTCCAACCGGAAAAGACTCTCTATCTATGAAGCAAAAATATCCTAACGAAGAAGTGATTGCTCCAGGAACTGTGATTATTTCTGCTATTGGTAATTGTAGTGATATTAATAAAATTGTTGAACCTGTTTTACAACATAAAGGCGGAGCTATTTATTACATTAACTTATCACAAGATACTTTTAAATTAGGCGGTTCTTCATTTGCACAAATACTCAATAAAATTGGTAACGAAGTGCCAAACATAACAAATGCCGCTTACTTTAAAAAAGCATTTAATACATTACAAGAATTAATTAAAGCCGGAAAAATTATTGCCGGACATGATGTTGGCAGCGGCGGATTAATTACCACTTTATTAGAGTTATGCTTTGCTAATACTAACACTGCTGCTAATTATGATTTAACTTCTTTAAAAGAAAATGATAGCGTTAAAGCCTTCTTTAATGAAAATAATGCCGTTGTTTTTCAAGCTGATGAAAGCGTAGAAGCAGAATTTATTAAACAGCAAATTGAAATTTTTAAAATTGGAACAGTTGTAGAAGGTAACACTATTAGTATCAAAAATCATCAAGATAATTTTACATTTAACGTAAATGAAATTCGTGATACTTGGTACAAAACCTCATTCCTACTGGACTCTAAACAATCTAAAAACGGGATGGCACAAGAGCGTTATAACAATTATAAAAATCAACCATTGCAATTTACGTTTCCAAAACATTTTACCGGCATCTCGACTTCGCTCGATGCAAACACAAAACGCCCCAAAGCAGCCATCATTCGTGAAAAAGGCTCTAACTCTGAGCGCGAAATGGCAAACGCCATGTATTTAGCAGGTTTTGATGTGAAAGATGTTCACATGACGGATTTAATTTCTGGAAGAGAAACCTTAGAAGATATTCAATTTATTGGAGCTGTGGGAGGTTTTTCTAACTCCGATGTATTAGGCTCTGCAAAAGGTTGGGCAGGTGCATTTTTATATAACGAAAAAGCAAAAACAGCTTTAAATAATTTCTTTAAGCGCAAAGACACTTTATCGATTGGTATTTGTAACGGCTGCCAATTATTTATGGAATTGGATTTAATTAATCCAGAACATGAAGTACACGGTAAAATGCAGCATAATACTTCAGGCAAACACGAAAGTATTTTTACCTCTGTAAAAATTCAGAAAAATAATTCGGTGATGTTATCTACACTTGAAGGTTGCACATTAGGTGTTTGGGTATCGCACGGCGAAGGGAAATTCAAATTACCATACAGCGAAGATAAATACAACATTATTGCAAAATATGCTTACGCTAATTATCCTGCAAATCCTAATGGTTCTGATTTTAATACAGCCATGATGTGCGATATTAGCGGCAGACATTTAGTAACGATGCCACATATCGAGCGTTCTACCTTCCCTTGGAATTGGGCTCACTATGCCGATAGAAAAAATGACACTGTATCGCCTTGGATAGAAGCTTTTATTAATGCAAGAAAGTGGATTGAGGGGGAAATTAAAACTGAACGCTGATGACATCAAATTAATTCAAGGTTTCCTCAGTTGTAAATTTTCTCTTTTTCATTTTTTAAGCATGTGTATAATGCAATAAATTAACTGTATTTATGCCAAGTACAAATATATTGTAGCCCAATCTACTTGTTATTTTTCGTTTATACTTCCTCAAAAGACATTTCCGTAGCTATTGCTGTGCAAAGGTTTTTTCATTGCCTAAGCAAGAAATAATTTCGCATCTTTAGACTAAAACATATTTGTACTTGGTATAATTTTGTATCTTTAAATAAAATTCTTTGCATTTAATATTGTTAATTGAGAAATTTTATTTTAATAGCTGTTTTTCTTTTGTTGTCGTTTACGCCTTTATCTGATTCAAAAAAAGTAATTCTTGCAAAAGCAGATTCATTTGCCATTGATAATTTGGGCAACGCCTTACTGATTCGTAATAATGAAATTGTAAAATATTTAGCTAGCGGAAAATACTTTACGCGATACAGCAATCTTCAATTAGGCAATGTTACTTCGGTTGATGTAATGAATCCGCTTAAAATATTAGTGTACTATCGCGATTATCAACAAATTGTTTTTTTAGATGACCAACTTTCTGTAAATAGTGATAATATTAGTTTGGAACTTTTGGGCTATCAACAAACTGACTTGGTTTGTGCCAGTATGAACAATAGTTTTTGGATATATGACAAACAAAATAACGAGTTAATTAGGTTTGATGAAAATTCAAATAAAATATCGCAAACAGGCAACTTAAAACAAGTATTAAGGTCAGATATTAGTCCCAATTTTATGCTCGAACATAACGGCTATTTATATGTTAACAGTCCTAATATTGGTATTTATGTTTTCGATATTTTTGCCGCATTTAGCAGAATTGTATCTATAAAAAACCTAAAAAATTTTCAAGTTAATGGTAATGTTTTATACTATAAAACCGATTCAACATTTTGTAGCTACGATTACAAAACGTTTAACGAAGGCTGTATTGTAATTGAGAAAAATGTAAAACAACTGATAAAACAAAAAGATATTTTAGCTAAATTATATACAGACTCAATTGTGGTAGAGGGCGCAAATTAAAATTTCTTTACTTCTTTATAATTTTATTCAAAGTTTGATTTTAATATCAAGTGCAGATAATTATATTAGGTTTATCCACTGGATTACCTATGAAAACCACCTCCATGAAAACCGCCCCCACCATGAAAACTTGACCCACCAAAATTTGACCTAGCCGGCATAGAAAATGATTGTTGATGTATTGAAAAATAGGAGTGATTAAAACTCCTTGGGCTTGAGAAACCTCCTTGAAAACTACTACCTCGAGGGGTGAACTGAAAAGTATTATGAGGTTTTTCAAAGCCGCCGTTACTATAACTTCTATGTGGAAGCGAAAAACTGTTGTTATTAAAGTTACGAGGTGTTGAGTTATTGGTGCTATTGCCACTAACAAACCCACCCCACGAAGCCCTACGAGGTTTATCATAATTAGTTTTTTGCATAATGGAAGTATTTGAAAAACCTCCCCAATTAGAGCGCGTGCCGGTATATATTTTATGATTATTAGCAGCTACCGCATTATAGCTATTGGCTCTATAAATATTTTGCCTGATATTGCGCTGAACCATTGGAGAGCTTGTGCGATTAAACCATGAATAACGCCTGTATCCCCAAGAATTATAAAATACAGTAGTACGATTATAATAAGTTCCCCATGAATTTCCAACCCAATAAGAGCAATAAGTTGGGTAATATACAGGTGCCCATGGCGACCACCAATAAGGATAATAACCCCAATAATATGGCGAAATCCAATAAGTATAATTAGGCATAAACATTAAGCGTATAATTGACCATGCCGATGGCCGATAATAATTGCCCCCTGAATAATAATTATTAGTTACATAATTATTATTCACTATAGGTGTGTTATTTTGATTTGTGTTATTTACAATTACGTTTGTTTTTTTCTGTAGAGTGTCCTGTTGTTGTGGCGTAATTGTAGGTGAGTCGGCAACGTTAAATTGAGTGTTAGGTTCAATAATATAATTATTGCCATATAATTGTTTATCACCTATTATTTGCACCTTTACATTACCATCGTCTTTTTTTGAAACATTAATTACAGCCACATCTTGTATTTCGTTACTATCAAGTATGTCTTGAAGAACGAGTGTGTGATTATCGCTTTTACCGTATTCTTGCACTTTTATATAATCGGTTTTACCATCGTTATTTAAATCTAAATTATTAACCTTGTTGTTGGACGTGTTGAGTTGTTTTTCAAAATCTTGAATTGACTCAGAGTTTTTAAATAAGTCTAACACTGCATTTAAATTTAAATTATCACCCGGTAAACCTAAGGAGTCGCTTTTTAGATAAGGATTATTTTGCGAATAAAATGTAGTAGAAAAAAACAAAACAAACATCAGCAACAGTATTTTTTTTAGCGTTTTCATATCTAATTTTTTAATTAATTATTTTAGAATTTATACCAAACATGAGGAAAAAAGAAGTTAGCTTACACTAAGGTAAACAATAGCTTTGCCAAATATTTAAGTTCGATGTGAAATAATGTTAATGCGCATACAAACAATTCTATAAATTATAAAATAGCAACCGCAATTAAACCATAGAATTTTTATTACATTTGACTGTATTTTATAAATGAGAAATAGAAATTTAATAGGCACAGGTGTTGCAATTGTTACACCATTTAATAAGTTAGGCGAAGTGGACACAAACGCATTAACTAAATTAATAAAACATTTACATAAAGGTAAGGTTGAATACATTGTGGTAATGGGTACTACAGGAGAAAGTGTAACTCTTTCACAGAGCGAAAAACAACTTGTTATTGAAACTGTAATAAAAGCTAATGCTAATAAAATTCCATTAGTGTTAGGCCTTGGAGGTAATAATACGGCCGAAGTAGTAAAGGCTTTAAAAGCAAGTGATTTAAAGCCGTTTGAAGCCATACTGTCGGTTGCACCATATTATAATAAGCCTAATCAGCAAGGGTATTACGAGCATTATAAATCAATTTCAGAAGCTACAAAAAAATCTATTATTTTATATAATATTCCGGGGCGAACCGGCAGCAATATCACTTGGGAAACACAAATAAAAATTGCTAAGGATTTTAAAAATATTGCTGCAACAAAAGAAGCCAGCGGTAATATTGAACAAATGATGAAAATACTAAAACATAAACCTAAAGATTTTATGGTTTTAAGTGGCGATGATAATTTAACCCTTCCTTTAATTGCTTGTGGCGGACTTGGTGTAATATCTGTTGTTGCAAATGCCTTTCCTTTGCAAATGTCTGAACTAGTAAGAAAAGCTTTAAGCGGAGATTTTAAAGGTGCCCAGAATTTACACTATAAGTTATTAGACTTTACAGATCAATTATTTGCCGATGGAAACCCCGGTGGAATAAAGCAGGCATTAAAACAACTGTCAATTTGCGAATCAATGGTTCGCCTACCCCTGTGTGAGCCTAAAACTGAAGTAAAAACAAAAATTGCATCTTTATTAAAATTAATATAATATGGCAAATAACTATGAGGCAAGGTTTAAAGTATGTATAAATGATTGGGATAATTATTTATCTGATTATACTTTAGAGGAATTAAAACAATCGCCTGAGCAAGGGACTTGGTCAATGGGGCAATTGTATATGCATTTAATTGAATCGAGTGACAGAATGATAAAAAGAGCAGAAAATTGCTTAAATAGTAATGAAAATAGCGCCGTTGCTATAAATTCCTCTGCTGAAAAAATATTTAATACCGGAATTATTTCCGAACAAAAAATTAAAGCGCCAACACACGTTACAAATCCGCCTGAGCAGCCTGTAAATAAAGAGTTTATTTCTGATGCGTTAAAAAAATTATCACATGATTTTTCTGCTTTAGTTGCTAAATCAAAACAATTTAATAAGGGCGGAAAGCTACCACACCCAAACCCAAATTTGGGTATGTTTAATGCTGAGCAATGGATGGATTTTTCTATTCTACATTTTAACCATCATTTAAAACAAAAAAATCAATTAGATGTTTTTCTTAGTAAAAAGAAATGAAAAAAATACAAATACTTAATGCTCAGCAAATAAATCAAAAATTAAATCGTTTGGCTTATGAAGTTTATGAAAATAATTTTCATGAAAAAGAAATTTTAATTGTTGGCATTGCCGGAAACGGCTATCTATTAGCACAAAATATCATTACCCGTTTAAATAGCTTATCAAAATTAAAAACAAAAGCAGGTAAAATTATCATTAATAAAGGTGAACCTTGGAAAGAAGATGCGATATTTGATTTTAAAGAAAATGATTATAAGAACAAAAATGTTTTATTAGTTGATGATGTGTTAAATAGCGGCAAAACCTTAATGTACGCTGTTAAACCATTTTTAAATATTCCCACAAAAAAAATACATACTTTGGTTTTAGTGGATAGAGGGCACACCTGTTTTCCTATAAAAGCTGATTTTACGGGGCTTAGCCTTAGCACCACGCTTCAAGAACATATCGAAGTTGATTTTTCTAAAAAAGGGAAGGAAGTTGTTTACCTTAAATAATGCACTTAATTCATAAATATATTTTTATAATTTGCTTTTCTGCTTCTGTTTTTGCTCAAAATAATGAATCAAAAATAATTTATCACCGAAAAAATAAAGCAGCACATTATTGTTTAAATTATTTAAAACACGATACTTTAATATCAACATCAAGCGCAACCATTCACATCACCTATAACCAAAACCCAAATAAGCCAGATCTGCTTTTACTGCATGGCTTAGGTTTAAATGGATTAAGCACGTGGAAACGACAGGTGAAAATTTTATCGGAAAGCTATAACTTAATAATTCCCGATTTAATTTATTTTGGGAAAAGCAAATCGTTCAGCCAAAATTATACTGTTGAGTTTCAAGCCCAACAAATAAATGAAGCCCTTACACAATTAAATTTTTTTAAAAAAATGTACGTAGCTGGCTATAGTTACGGTGGTTTAACAGCAGCAATGTTTAACCAAATTTTTCATGAAAAAGTTGAAAAACTTATTATTATTGCAGGCCCGGTTAAATTCTATTCTTCTCTTTTGGCAGATAGTTTAGCAAAAAGTGTTGGCTCGCCAAATATATATCATATTCTGGTGCCCGAAAACATTAAAGAATTTGATGCTATGCGCAAAGCAATGCTTTCAAAAAAAATGTTTATTCCTCGTTTTATAAAAAGAAAAATTATTACAGAGCACTTTATGAAACAAAAAGCAGACCGACATAAAATAATAGATGCTTTACTTAACAACGAAAAAAAATATCAAACATTAAATTATAATTTACAAAACACAAAAACACTTTTAATATGGGGGAATAGAGATGGTGTTGTGCCTTTATTTACAGGCAATAGCATTCACAATGCTTTTCCTTTACAAACGCAATTAATTATTTTAAAAAACATTAAACACGATGTATTGTTTCGAAAATCAAAAATGGTAAATAAATACATTTCTGCTTTTTTAATAAATACTTAATTCTGCTGGCAAATGAATAAGATGCTTCAAATGCTTGTTATTATTGTGCCGTTGTGTTTTTACACGCAAAATACTCATAAAGTTTATAATGAATTTCCTAATACAAAACTTGATAATTATTTAAAGAATAATCCTTTAAAAACAAAACTTGATTCGTTTATTGATATTGCCGTAAAAAATTATATGAGCGACAGTAGAAATTGTGGACTAAGTATTGGTATTATTAATAACGACAGTTCTTTTATTTATCATTATGGCGAATATCGGCGACTATCTGGCCAATTACCAAATAACGAAACTGTTTATCAAATAGGCTCTATTAGTAACACTTTTACGGCTTGGTTGTTATCTAAAGCGATTAAAGAAAATAAAATTTCGCTTGATGATGATATTAAAAAGTACTTGCCTAAACACAATTACCAACATTTAAATTATAAAAACATTCCTATACTAATCCGGCATTTGGTTACACACACCTCAGGTTTGCCGGAAATACCAAGTAATTTACAAAATCAAACTTTTTTTGATTATAATAATCCATACAAAAATTACACAAACGAATTGCTTTTAGCCGATTTAAAAACCATTGTTTTACACGAAGAGCCTGGCACCCACTGCGCATATTCTAATTACGGAATGGGACTATTAGGTTACATACTTCAAAATATTTATGCCGCAGATTTTGAAAATATTTTAAAAGAAAAGCTCTTGTTGCCAAATAATTTAAACACCACTAAAATAACATTAACTAAGACCGATAGTCTTAAACTTGCAATAGGCATTAACGAAGCAGGTAAAAATACGTGTACATGGCAATTTGGAGCTATGCAAGGTTGTGGTGCTTTGTACTCATCACTAAACGATATGTTACTTTATTTGAAGCTTAATTTATCGCAAAATCAATCGGCTTTATATGAAACACACACTGTTTTATTTGCTTTAAAAGAAAAAATGGGAATGGCTTGGCAAATAATCAAACGGCAAAATCAAAATCAATTAATATGGCACAATGGCGGCACGGGCGGTTTTTATAGCTTTATTGGGTTTTATCCCGAAAAAAAAACTGGAATAGTGGTATTAGCTAATTCATTTCCAAAAACTGATATTATTCCACTTTCTATTTTAGAATTTTTGCTGGAATGAATAATTATTTTCCCAATTATTCTTTTATACTGAGCAATTTGAGAGAGGGACTTTCTTCTTAGCTTCGTTCAATTAACCCGTTTAGTTAAAAATTAAATAGCGTTTTTGTAATTATAACCAAACCCCTTGTCCTTTAATACTTGCAGCATCTTTTATTTTTAAATTTAGAGCTTGAGCTAAGTTACGCGCAGTCTCAAAAGCACTTGTTTTCACTTTAGTTTCATGAATAATTATGCGTCTGTTATTGCCATGCACTAAGCTAGTTTGATAATAAAACAAATCTTGATTTTCAAAATCTTCAACAGAACACGATTCGCATTTTACAAAAAACTGCTTAAAAATTAATATGTATTTAATTTCAGGTAATGGCTTAAAAGTACCCCATTTTATAAACCCCAATAAGCTCTCTTGCAGTTTGTATGTTTTGTGCTCGCAATCAACTACGGTGCTAAATTGCCTAAGCCAATTGCTTATACCATTTCGTTTACCAGATATAATAGGGTTACTACTCACTAAAACAATTAAAAAGTATTACGGCAAAATTATACATGTTGTAAAATGACGTCTTTTAAGTGATTTGCAGGTACAACCCCTGATTGCCGCCAAAGAACTTTTCCTTTTTTAAACAATAATAATGTTGGTACGCTTTGAATGTTGTATGCACTTGCAGCAGATGGGTTTGCATCAACATCTATCTTTATAATAGTTGCCGAGTTGCCCAACATTTCTTTAACCTGATTTAATATTGGGCTCATTGCTTTACACGGGCCACACCATTGTGCCGAAAAATCTACTAATAGAGGTTTTTCCTGCTGTATTAATTCTTGAAACGATGACATATATTTAATTTAACTTTTCAGATTTGTGTGATTCTAATTTAATTTCTTCAAATCCAATTTCATTTGAATTTGTAGTGGTATTGTGCGGTACAGAACAAGATCTACCAAGACAAAAGCCGGAATTAGTGTAGGCTTGATAAAAAAATAAAATCGAAAAAGCACCGGCAAGCCAATCGTTCAACTTTATGGCCTCAATGGCTAATAATATACCAAAGGACAATCTCAACCATCTCACAAAAGTCCAATTTCGGAATAAGTTGCTCATATTTTTATTTTTCAAATTTTCGTAAACTATACCAACTCCCACCGTTATGTACATTTGTAAAACCCTCACCTTTTAATATTGATTTAGCATTAGCACTTCGCATGCCCGACGCGCAGCAGGTAATAATAGCTTGATCTTTATTTTTTAATTTTTTAATACTTGCTGATAGTTGATTTAAAGGAATATTAATGGATCCCCTTACGTGGCCACCTTGATACTCTTCTTTTGTACGAACATCTATTATTATTCCGCCATTAGCAAGTAGTTCTGCATAACTAACTTTTGGCCCTAAGCCTAATATATTTTTAATTAATTGTATCATATTTTAATTATTGGGTTAAAAAATTTATATCCATCCACGATCCGCCGTTTTCGCATTCAATACCATTTTGTTTTAAAAATCGTTCTGCTTGGCCGCTTCTATTTCCTGAAGCACAACAAAGTATAATATTTTTCAAGTTTTTAACTTCATTTATTCGCTCAGAAAGTTCTTGTAAAGGTATATTTTTACTTCCTGCAACGTGACCGCCCATATATTCAGCATGGGTTCTTACATCAATAATTGAAGCCTTACCTTCTTTGATTACTTGCTCAATTTTGCTCATTGTTATTTGTTTTTATGTTTTTATTTGATTTAAAAATATTAAATAGCAAGCTTCCCATAAGCATGCCATATATTGTGCTGTTTAATGGTTTAGAGGTAATAGCACAAGTTCCTGAAGAACAGCCTATAAAATACCAATAAGCCAAACCTATTGCGCCACCAAGTGCTGCGCCAATAATTTCGGGCTTGTATTTAGCTATTAAGTTTTTCATTTATGAATACAAATTTCGATAATATATTTTCACCATAATGTAACATTTGTTGGATATCCTTAAAATAGCGTTGTTAATTATTGTTTTTTACAAGAGTGTTCATTTGAAGCATAGCTGCTAAAATTAACTGCGAATAATTTTGCGATGAATTTTTAAATTTTGCAGCACGCGTTTGCCAAAGTTTAAAAATAATTCTCATATCGGCTGTTTTGGGCTGAATTGTTAGTAAAGCTTGCTGCACATTATAAAACCCGGCATGATACACGTGCATTACCAACAACTTAAACCATAAGTCGTTTTGATTGATGCTTTTTAAGCCCAGCGAATCAAGTATTTGAAGTGTATTGGGAATACATATTTTTTTAATTAATGAGCTTGCAGCAAAGGCGCTTCTTTCAAAGTTTGCGCGTTCATCAATATGTTTATTTACTTTTAACCCGAACAGCCGGGCTACATTTGGCATTAATTGAAAAGGCCCGTAAGCACCTACGTTTGACTTTTGTAATTTATTAGGGCTTTCAATTAATAAAATTGCTTGTGCATACCAAGGATCAACACCGTTTTCCACAAAACAATCAATGCCTTTGCTAAAATTTTGATATGCCTTATTAAAATCATAAAAATATTTTTTACCATTTGTTAAGTATATGTTATAGGTTGAATCAAGCATATAAACTTTTCTAATACTATCTTTATATAAATTTTTGGAAGAGTCGCTAAGTACTTGCCACTCGTTTAAATGAATTTTCTTAATAATAAATCGATTAAAGCCAATGTTTATAAGTGCACTATCTTCTTTTAGCTGCATAATTTCCATCCAAAATTTTACTTGAGGTACAGTATCAATTTTAAGAGTGTACAGTTGTTTATCTAGAATAAAATTTTCGTTTAATTTGCTAGAAGGATTATAAATGCCAACTACATTATAGCATAAATTACCAACGCACAGGGGAGTATCGTTGCGTAAAATATTTTTTTTAGTTGCACTGCTAAATTTTTTATCGGGCTTAGCACTGCACGAAAAAAACAAAAAAATAATTATGACACTAGTGTATTTCAACGCCAATGAAATTAAGCTTTGTAATTTACTAATACAAGTATTTTTAATATTTTTACCAATTGTATTATGCCTAATAAAATAGAAAAATTTGCCGCTTATAAAGAGTTTTCAAACACTTTTACTAAACCATATTCAAAATTAAACGAAAGCTTTGAATTAAAAGGTAAGTGGAATAATTTGATTTTTAAAAACCAAAATCCTATTTGTATAGAATTGGGTTGTGGTAGGGGCGAATACACCATTGGCTTAGCAAAAAAAAACAAACAAATTAATTATATTGGCATTGATATTAAATCAAACAGAATGTACACCGGTGCTAAGCAAGCGCTCGATGAAAATTTGACAAACGTTGCTTTTTTAAGAACACGCATTGATTTTATTGAGCAGTGCTTTGATAAAAATGAAATAAGTGAAATTTGGATTACATTCCCCGACCCACAACCGCAAAAGCCCAGAGAACGAAAGCGCTTAACTAACTTTATGTTTTTGAGTAAATATAAAACTTTTTTAAAAAATAATGCTTTAATTAAACTTAAAACTGATAGTTTGTTTTTTTATGATTATACATTGAGTGTCATTTTAAATAATAATTTAAATCTTAAATTTAAAACAGATAATTTGTACACTAACTGCCCTGACGGAAAAGAAGAACTTATTGAAATTAAAACTTATTATGAGTCACTGTTCTTTAAAAAAGGTTTCTCAATAAAATATCTTGAATTTTCGTTAGATTAATTTATAATTAACTAATATTAAAACTTGTAAAAAATAAAAATTTATGCTGGGTATTGAAAACATGTTAAATACCTTTTAAAGGGCTTGTAGGCATATATGAATTCAATAAAAAATCAAAATCACACTTTCACCAACCTTTTTTAAACCATTTGCGTACTTAATTTTGTTAAAATGGGTGAGCCCATATTAAAATAATTAATAAATTCGTAAAACCAAAAATTAAACCAAATGAAGAAAATTTTATTTTTATCAAGCTTTGCGCTTATGGCCGGCTTAAATGCACAAACGCTTACGCAAGCAAACAATGCCCCAGCATCGGGCGATACTTATTCAACATACCAAGTCGATTCAACGGGCTTAACACCAGGCGGCTCAGGTTCAAGCGTTACTTGGAATTTTTCATCTATTAACACACATTCTACTATTTTATCAAACTATGTTTGTGCAAGCAATTCAAATGGCACATATCCTTCAGCTAATGTAGCTGTAGCAGCTTCTACAAGTAATGTTTCTTATTATAATTCTGGCGTCAATGCCTTATATTATTATGGTGGCGTAATTACAGTAGCATCTAACGCTGTAAACTTAGTATTTGCTGCGCCGGCGCCGTTTGCAAAATATCCTATGTCATTAGGTACAAACAGTGCTGCTGCTATTTCAGGAAGTGTAACAGCCATGTCTCTTAACGGTACTTTTACCGGTAACGCTACTACTCTTTTAGATGGTACCGGAACACTTAGTTTGCCAAGCATGACATTTGCTAATGTTACAAGAGTGGTTAATTCACAAACATTAAATGCCAATATGGGTATTACAACTGCAACTATTAATCAAATAACCTACAGTTTTTATTCTCCGCTTGCTAAAGCCGCTATATTTTCAATAGCAACTAGCACCCTTTCAAGTCCAATGACAGGCGTTAACAGCAGCACAGTGGTAACTTTATTAAAAAATTATATTGCTGTAGGTATCAATGAAGCAAAAGCATCTATTGTAGGTGAAATTAAGGCTTTCCCTAACCCTGCAAATTCATCGTTTCAAATTGTAACTGCAAATCCTATCAGTGCAAATGTTCAGGTGTTAGATATTACAGGTAAAGTAGTCTTAAACGAAACATTAAGTAATGGTAAGACAGAAATAAACACCTTAAATTTAAATGCCGGTATTTATATTTATAAAATTATCGATAATAATGGCGCAGTAATTTCAATAAATAAATTTACGGTAGCACATTAATCAATAATTTAAAAATAAAAAAGCCGAATTTATTTCGGCTTTTTTTATTTTTGCAAATAACTTAAATATGAATATAGAAGAAAAAATAAATTCAGATATAAAAGCGGCAATGCTCGCTAAAGAAGCACAAAAGTTAGAAGCTCTAAGGGCAATTAAGTCGGCTATATTACTTCTTAAAACTTCACCTGAAGGACTTACAGAAGACAGCGCTATAAAAGCAATTCAGAAAGAAGTAAAAAAACGAAAAGAAAGCGCGGAAATATATAAAGCTCAAAACAGACTTGATTTGGCTGATCCGGAATTATATCAAGCAAGTGTGCTGGAAACATATTTACCAAAACAAATGACGGAAGATGAGGTAAAAGCGGAGATTTCTAAAATACTTACTCAAGTAGGGGCAACAACCGCTGCTGATATGGGAAAAGTGATGGGTCTTGCCAGTAAAACTTTAGCAGGAAAAGCAGATAATAAAATCATTTCAGAAATAGTTAAACAACTCTTAGGAGCCTAATAGCATGTATCGTTAAAAAACTCATGCTTTTTGGTTATTAATCTTATTACAAATTTACAAGCTGTCACTTGTAATAACATTTTCTATTGAATTTGCTAGTTTGTCAACTTCGATGTCTGTGAGAGATGTGTTTTTTTCATGCTGTAATGCCTGCAAATGGTTTTACGGGGTATATTTTGTGTATCTGTATAAAACAAAAGCAAAAAAATGGCACGAGCAAAAGCGACTGCATTTTACCATTGAAAAACAAATAATTAAACAAAAATAAGTTCGGTAGTAATAGCACAACTTAATGAAGCAGATGCAAACTTTATTGTTCAGTTAATTAAAAAAGTGCATGGCAAGGCTAAAATTTTAAAAGGAAAGGCTTTAGATGATTTTCAGTTTGCGCAATTAATTGATGAAGGAATGAAAACAGAAACTGTTCTTTTGTCAAAACTTCGCAAAAAACTGAAATAGATGAAAATTATTGTGAAAGGTAGTTTTTATCGCGACGCAGAAAAGGTTCGTAAAGTTACATGCGCTGGATGAAAAAATTACGCAGATTGAAAAAGCAAAAAACATTTTAAGTATAACCGGTTTAATTTTGCTTGAAGGCTATGTGCATCATTACAGAATATATGTTAAGTCGCAAAATTATTCGTACCATATAGACGCAATAATTAAGAGTGATACTATTTGGTTAGTGCGCTTTTTATCAAGAAAAACAATTTATAAGTTGTTTCCATAGTCAAGTATATTGGTGGGTAGTAAGCTTTTTTTCTGCTATAAAAATTATATACCATTAAAAGTACAGATTGATTTGAAGACATACAGACATTAGTATTGCTTTTTTGATGTGGCTAAACCAACATATTTTTTTAGAATATGTAATAATTTTGTAACCTTTTATGAAAACATTAACTCTATTACGGTAATAAATCAATTTAATAACAACTTAAAATTAAAAACCAATGAAGAAGATTTTATTATCTACAATTTTAATTGCCACAATGGCTTTTAACAATTCGTCAACAGCCTGCGAGTTATGCGGTAAAGAAAGTAAAGTACAACAATTGCACACTGCCATGCAAAAATTATGGGCAGACCACATGACATGGACTTATGCCACAGTCGATGCGTTTTTTAATAATCCAAGTGCGTTACAATCGTCACTTGATAGATTATTACAAAATCAAAAAGATATCGGAAATGCTATAGTTCCTGTCTATGGGCAAGCTGCAGGGGATAAACTTACTGAGCTTTTAACCGCTCATATTAAAGGGGCTGTGCCGGTGCTTACTGCTGCAAAAAATAACGATAAGTCAGCGCTAGATAAAGCTGTTACTGATTGGTATGCAAATGCAAAAGAAATTGCAAATTTTTTAACTTCGGCAAACCCTAAAAATTGGCCGGCTACTGAAACTGAACCAATGATGAAAGAACACATTGATTTAACAATTTCATACGCTGTTAGCTTGCTAAAAAAAGACTACACAAATGCCATTAAAACTTATGATAAAGCTCGTGAGAGCATGTCGGAAATGGGAACTGTTTTGGCAAGTGGTGTTGTTAAACAATTTCCAGATAAATTTAAAGAAGCAAAGAAAAAATAATTGCTTTAAAAATACACATCAAAAAAGGGAATGCAATTTTGCATTCCCTTTTTGGTATAATAGAGCCTTATGATTTTTAAATATTATTTAAAAGCGATGGCATTTTTTGAATGACCTGTATTGCTGATTATTTGTTTAGCAATTGAAATAGCCAGGCTTTGTTTGTTAAGTGCAATTATTTGCTTTTCAATAGCATTACTTAAAGAAGCTGCACGTGCCGCAATTGATTTAATAGATTGCGACTCTTGTTGTATTTCATACGACAACTTAAATGAGGCTATAGCATCGTTAATTAACGATGTTACGCTTAAAGGAATTGTTGAATTATCAATAATTTGATCGTAGAATTTTGCTATTTGATTTGTGTTTTGCATATATGTGGCAATATTTTCTGCAACAATATTTTCATTTACCTGTAGCACAATTACATCAGCTTCTTTTTTTAAACTGAGAGCTTTCAGTTTAATTTGTTTTTTATCTTCATTTGAAAAAAACACACAATTTATAAGCATGGTATTTGCATCGTTATTTAATGCGTCTGCTTTTAATAATAGCTCGGCATTTGTGTAGGTGTTAGTAATAATGGAAGTGTTAAACTCTTTATTAGAGATAGTTGAGTAGATTTTTGCAGTATTTTGTGCGGTTGTTTCGGCTACAATAATAATGCTAACGAATATGTAAATAAAAGTTTTCATAACAATAAGTTTTAAATTGAATAAAAATTGTTTGGCATTAAAAATATACACTGCTGTGTAAATAAAAACTCAAAATAAATTTACCGGTATTCTAAGCAATCTTAAGCTTGTTTAGGTTTTTGTTGTTTGGTTTTTCTATTAGTATTTTACGCAACCAAAATAAAAAGGTTTAATTTTTTTAAACAAAAATAATATTTATCGCCCTATATCGAAAAAACAAGGTACGAAAAGGAATTTTAAAAATCATACTTCTAAAAGTAATCATATAGCTAAACATGAAGCAATAATTATTATTTTTATACAAATGTTTTCAATTAAAATTCATAGAATAATATTTTTATTCGGAATAATTAGTCTTTTTTTTGGAATGATGCTTGGTACGGTTCCCACTTCTATTCCGCAATTTATACTCATTATTAATTGGCTGATAGAAGGAGATTTTACACGCAAAATAAGTGCACTAAAAAAAAACAAATTTTTTTATATCATTACTGCATTTTATCTTCTTCATTTAATAGGTTTGTTGTACAGCACTCATTATGTTGATGGACTTAACGATATTCGAATAAAGTTGCCTTTACTAGTATTACCGTTAATCTTATTTACAACAGCTCCTTTATCAAAAACCGAAATTGATTTTTGCTTATATTCTTTTTTACTTGGAACATTATGTAATTTAACTTGGTGCTTGTTTTATAGTTTTGTTTTACATACTGATATTGAAATCAGGCAATCTTCGCGCTTTATGAGCCACATTCGTTTAGGATTATATTTAAATATGGCTATATTAACTTGCTGGTATTTTTTTGTACGTGAAAATCAATTAAAATTTAAAACTATCTTTTTTGTCTTAATACTTTTTTTCGCCTTATGTTTAATAATACTTGGCTTAGGTAGTGGTACAGCTGTTTTTATAATTATTCTTTTTATTGGTTTATTTAGCATTATTAAAACTAAGCTTTGGCTGGCAATTCCTATTGTAATTGTATTTATTACCGGAATATTTTTTTCTCACAAATTTATTAGTTCACAGTTAACAGAGGCAAGCTCTAATGCCAATAAAATTCAAAACACAACACAACATAACAAATCGCTATACCATTTTGATAATACAAATACTTATAAAGAAAATGGTTTTTTTGTTTACCGTAATGTTCAAATGGATGAGATTAAACGCGGAGTTAAACATATATTTTTTGCAGATAGTGCTAACTCAATTACACAGTCAGAGAAATTTACAAGCACTTTTTTTATTACCATTAGATATTTGAGTAGCATGCAACTTATTAAAGATTCGTTGGCATTGCAAAAATTATCAGAAGAGGATATCATAAATATTAAAAAAGGGATTACAAATTGTGACTACACACAGTGGAATTTTTTTTATAAACGCCTATATGAGTTACTTAGCGAATATCAATCTGCTAAAAACAATAATTCTATTAATAATCAATCGTTAAGCATGCGCTTATATTTTTGGCAAGCCGCTTTGCATGTTATCAAAAACAATATATTGTTTGGAGTGGGTACCGGCGATGTGCAAACAGCCTTAAATAAAGCTTATTCCGAAATCCATAGTCCTTTGCAAACGCAATGGCATAAACGCCCTCACAATCAATTTATAACAATTACAGTTGCTTTAGGAATTGTAGGACTGTTTTTATTTTTGTTATTACTTTTTTACCCCAGCATTTTGCTTAAAAAATATTTACACCCTCTTTACATAGGTTTCATATTAATTTCAATCTTTTCATTTCTTTTTGAAGATACTTTAGAAACACAGGCCGGCCTAACATTTTTTGCTGGTTTTTATGTTTTTTTTATTAGCTCAGCATACAGTCAGTTACAACAAAAAACATTATAAAATAAATTAGTTTGTTTGCGTATAGCATAATAAGGGTTTATAAAATATAAGTATCTTTGCAATCGCAATTTTTTATAAATGATAACGACTGATATAGCTATAATTGGCGCAGGCCCAGTAGGATTATTTGCAATTTTTGAAGCAGGGCTTTTAAAAATGCGCTGCCACTTAATTGATTATTTACCCCAAGCCGGCGGACAACTTACTGAAATTTATCCAAAAAAACCTATTTACGACATTCCGGGTTATCCCTCTGTATTAGCACAAGAACTTATTGAAAATTTACTTAAACAGGCCGAGCCTTTTAAACCTACATTTACTTTAGGTGAAAGGGTAGAACACTTAGTTAAAAATGCCGAGTGTGATTTTACACTTACAACTAATATGGGTACAGTAATTCAAGCAAAAGTTGTTGTAATTGCCGGTGGCTTAGGGTGCTTTGAACCACGAAAGCCAGAAGTATCCGGATTAGATAAGTTCGAAAATGGCAAGGGAATAAATTACATGATTCTTGACCCTGAAAAATACAAAGATCAAAAAATGGTAATAGCAGGAGGGGGAGATAGCGCATTAGATTGGGCAATATATTTATCAAGCATTTGTAGCGAATTAACTTTAGTGCATCGCAGCGAAAGCTTTAGAGGCGCCCCGGATAGTGTAAATAAAGTGATGAAACTGTCCGAAGAAAAAAAGATTAACTTACTATTAAACTCTGCAATTACAGAAGTAAGCGGCACCACTCAGTTAGAAAAAGTTCTTATCAAAAATATTAAAGACAATTCAACTACCGTCTTAACTACTCAACATTTAATACCACTATTTGGCTTAAGCCCAAAGCTTGGTCCAATTGAAGCCTGGGGGTTAAATTTAGATAAAAATGCTATTGAAGTAAACACAGATGATTATAGCACAAATGTACCAGGTGTATATGCCATTGGCGATATTAACACTTATGCAAATAAGTTAAAGCTTATACTTTGTGGTTTTCACGAAGCAGCATTAATGAGCCATAGTGCGTATAAGTATATTAACCCCGGTATTAAATACACAATGAAATACACTACTGTACAAGGTGTAAATACTTTTTAGTTCAAATTAGCTATTACCTAATATTAGTTCGGAATAGGAATAAAAAAAGAGGTTGTTTTTTTAAAACAACCTCTTTTAAATTATTAATGTATATTTATTCTACAATTAATTTTGTTGTTGAAGCGTGAGTGCCATCGCTAACTTTAACAAAATAAATACCTGAATTTATTCCTTGTAAATCTACATTTAATGTATTGCTGCCAACAAAGGCCTGTACCGAACTTGATTTAACAACTTGACCTAAAGCATTTAATACTTGAATAGTTAAATTGCTTGAATTATTTAATGTAACTTTTACAAAGGCTTCATTTTTAGCAGGATTTGGATAAACATTTAACGAAGCTATAGCTTGCGTTTGACTGTTTTCATTAATGCCAACTGTAGCAGAGGCTGTGTTTGCAGAATACCAGTGTGTAGAGTTATTATTTTGTAAATAACTTGAGTTAAATGTAACAGTAGTTGGCAAGGTATAAGTTACTGAAATAGGTGTTGTATAAGCATTTACTGTAAGTGGAGATGCATAATGGAACCAAGCGTTATTACTAACATTTGGATCTACTCCCGTTAAATTAGTTTTATTAGCTGATGGATTAAGAGATGTACCACCCCAAACTTTGTAACCAGTAGGCGAACTTGAGTTAAGCGTTGCAATCCTTGCTTTTAAATCAGGTAAGACATTCCATTTTACACCTAAAGTTGTATTGTTTGTATCTGACTCTGCCCAAGTATAAATAATGTTATTCCCATCTACAGTTTTAGTCATTTGTAAACGTGCCCCCGAGCCAATTTTAGATCCAGATTGAACATCCCAAGGATTCTGATTATATCCTCCACGTCCTGAACTGGTAGCAGCTCTTTCAGTTGACATTGAATCAACGGTTACATAATTCCATGCAGAAGCACCATCACCAACAAAATCATATAAGTAAGGTTGCTCACCTGTTGTATGTCTCCAATAACATCCAGAACCACTAGAACCAACACTAAATGTTGTAACATATCCTGCAGAATCTGGGTTACTGCTATACATACCAATAACTGAAGTGAAAATATGTAATTTGTCATTGGCATCAACCATCACATCAACGCCTTCACCATCGTTAAAACGAGGGATAATAAGCGCTGTGTTTGTAGCAACTGGATAAATATGCTCAAGCACGTTTGAGAAAGTAGGTGTTGAAAAGTCAATTCCAGATGCAACATTCCAAGTTGAGCCACTGTTAGTAGTTTTGTAGATAATAGGCTGCCAACCGTTGTTAACACCTGCTAAAGAACCTGTAAAAGCACTTTGACCTAAAGCTACAATATAGCCAACAGTTCCCGAAGAGTTCCAAGCCATGTAAGGTTGTGATGAGAAACTGTATGATGAGTCTGCTGCTTTTTTAGTTAAACCCGAAAAGTTAAATGTATCAGCGGCGAATGTAAAAGTACCCGCTGCAAAGGTGCCACGGTAAACCGTAAAGCCAGTTAAACCAAAAGCCGAATTGCTTGATGTGTTGTTTACATTTTTAGCGTAAATACCAATAAAACGTAGCTTACCATCGCTTGTAACAGTTTGGTACGAACGTGAAAAATCACCTTTAATACCAGTGGGAGCAAAAGGAGATGCGTTTGATAAAAACTGCATTGCGCCAGGCGCTGAGCTTGCTGTGGCATCAAAAGTATTTAATTGTTTGCTTCCAAAAAAGTTACCTTGCCAGCCACCGGCAGCCACTGTAATCATACCCGACACGGTTACATACGCATTAGCTAATGACGAGATACCAACACTGTAGATACCACCTTGCGGGTAGCGTCCCCAATTATTTGCATCGCTCCAAACACAAGTACTATCCCATGTTGATGAACCAAATGGGTGATTAATTTCAGCTACAATAGCACCTGAGTTACTTGCTGGAACAGCTGCATAACTAGCACTTTTGCGGTGTATGAATGATAAGGCATTTGTGTTAGCATCGTACTGCAAAGGGCGTTGATTGCTTACAAGTACTCCAAACATGTTTGAAGAGCCCCCAATCATAGTCCATGCTCCTGCTGCACTGGTTGAGTTTGTTTTTTTTACCTTATTGGTAATTGGTTTAACAGTGCTTTGTGCAGGTTCAATACCTGCGTAACGGTCTGATAAATTTTCTGCTGCATTTACAGGCACAGCATTTTTAAGAATGGCCTGCTTAACATTGCTTTGTGCGGATAGTCCAATAGAAATCGTTGAAGCTAATCCTAAAAGTAAGTGTTTCTTCATGATAGTTATTTTAAATTTTAATTGAACAAATATAATTAAATTATCTAATAAAAACAATGTTTTTATTAGGTTTTAAATTTTAACATCATTCTTAATTTTTTTAAAGTTTGTTTAGTTTGCTTAAAAGAAAATAATCGGCAATGACTAGTGCAGCCATGCTTTCAACAATAGGAACTGCACGAGGGAGCACGCATGGATCGTGACGCCCGCTAATTTTTATTTCAATCTTTTCACCTAAGATATTTAGAGTGTTTTGTTTTTGTAAAATGCTTGAAATGGGTTTAAAAGCAACATTGAAGTAAATGGGCATGCCGTTGCTTATACCGCCTTGAATACCTCCGCTATTATTGCTAAGTGTTTTTATAGAGTTGCTTTCATTTACAAAAGCGTCATTTAATTCACTGCCTAATTTATTAATGCTATTAAAACCTTCACCCACTTCAAAGCCTTTAACAGCATTAATGCTAAACATTGCATGTGCTAAAGTGGCATTTAATTTATCAAAAACCGGCTCACCTAAACCAGTGGGGGTGTTTAATATTGCGCATTGTATAATGCCTCCAACAGTATTCCCGGATAATTTTAATTCATTAATATATTTAATCATTTGCTCGGCAACAATTGTGTCGGGACACCTTACCATTGAATTTTCAATAGCGCTTACATCAATTGTATTGTAATTTAGTGTTGTGGCTATTTTGCCTACCTGTTTTACAAAAGCATAAATTAAAACGTTTTCTTGCTTTAAAAGTAATTTAGCAATTGCACCTGCTACAACTCTGCTTATTGTTTCTCTTGCGCTGCTTCTGCCGCCACCACGATAGTCTCTAATTCCAAATTTTTTATCAAAGGTATAATCTGCATGTCCCGGTCTATACACATCTTTTAATTTTTCATAATCTGCGCTTTTTGAGTCGTTGTTTTTAACGATAAATGCTATTGGTGTTCCGGTGGTGGTTTCGTCAAAAATTCCTGAAAGAAATTCAACGCTATCTGATTCATTTCGCGTAGTTGTAATTTTTGATTGACCGGGCTTGCGGCGATTTAATTCATTTTGAATAAAGCTAAAATCAATTTTTAAACCTGCGGGACAGCCATCAATAACTCCGCCAATAGCTTCGCCGTGGCTCTCGCCAAAGCTTGTAAGTTTAAAAATAGTTCCAAATGAATTACCGGCCATATTAATTAAATTCTTTTCCGTTAATGATTATTTTTTCTATTAAATTGCTGCCAAAAGCGTAAGGTAAAAAGTTGTATGATGAAATTGGTTTTGTAATGATAAGATTTGCAAGTTTGCCGGGTGTAATTGAGCCTAAAGTTTTTTGGAGGTTTGCAGCGTAAGCTGTGTTTATGGTACAAGCATTAATTGCTTCTTCGGGATTTAACTTGTATTGCACGCACGCCATACTCATTACTTGCATCATATTGCCACTTGGAGAACTGCCTGGGTTGTAATCACTAGCAAAGGCTAAGGCTAATCCGGCATCAATTAGTTTACGTGCGGGCGGTGCTTGCAACCCTAAAAAATAAGCTGCACCGGGCAATATAGTGGGCATGGTTTTAGAGTTTAATAGTAATTGAATATCATTATCGTTTATAAACTCTAAATGGTCAACACTAATGGCATCACATTCAACTCCTGCTTCAATTCCTCCACTGTGGCTTAATTGCTCGGCATGTACTTTTGGTGTTAATCCATGTTTTATCCCTGCATTTAATATTTCAATAGTTTCTTTTTTTGAAAAATAATTTTTTTCGCAAAACACATCTATAAAATCTGCTGTTTTTTCAGCTGAAACAGCCGGAATAATTTCGGAGATGATATACTCAATGTATTTTGTTTTATTTTCTTTGTATTCATTTGGAACGGCATGAGCTGCCAATAGTGTGGCTTTTACCGGAATTAATTTTAAATTGCTTAGTTGTTTAATAACCCTAAGCATTTTTAGCTCAGCATTTAAATTTAATCCGTAACCGCTTTTAATTTCTACACCTACTGTTCCTAATGAAATTATTTCTTTAAAACGCTGATAACTTTGTGCAAATAAATCGTTTTCGTTGCAGTTACGTAATTTTTCAACTGAATTTAAAATTCCTCCACCTCGCAAGGCAATGTCTTCGTATGAAAGTCCGTTAATTCTATCTACAAACTCTTGCTCGCGATTTTGGGCATACACAATGTGTGTGTGGCTGTCAACAAAACCGGGCATAACAATCTTATTTTCGCAATCAATTATAGATAAATTTTGCCAATTGCTTATCCCTTCAAAATCATCCATACTGCCGTAAGCCAGTATAGTTCCATTTTCGCAGGCTAGCCAAGCATTGTTTAACTGTTCTAGTGTTTTCATCTCTTGCCCTGATAGCTTACTTGTACTTTCAGGCAAAATTCCAATAAGGGTTTTGATATTTTTTAATAAGAGTTTTGACATCGAAAAATTGAAAAGAAATAATTCAAAAATAAAAAATAAATTTCAAATTATTTTTGCGTGTTTAAATAGGTCAAATAATCTTGTAATAAGATTACCGCACTAATAACATCAATGTTTGATTTGTTTTGACGTTGTTTTTTGCTTGCACCCGATTCAATCATTGAGTTTAATGCTAGTTTACTTGTAAAGCGCTCATCAAAACGAACAGTATTAATTAACGGAAAAGTACGCTTTAAATGTGTTACAAAGGGGTCAATAAAACGGGCACTGTCACTGCTTTTATTATCTAGTGTTTTTGGTTCACCTACAACAATAGATTCTACATTTTCTTTTTCAATGTATGTTTTAAGAAAAGGAATCACATCTTTACTGTGTATGGTTGTTAATGCAGTAGCAATTATTTTTAATGGATCGGTTACAGCAATGCCAACCCGTTTTGAGCCATAGTCGATAGCAAGTATGCGTGCCAATTAATTAGTTTTAGCCGGAGTGTTTGCCTCCCTAAATGAGAGTATGTATTTGGTTAACTTATCTTTTTGCTCGGCGGTTAGTTGAGCCTTAGGACTCATATCGTCAATCTCATGTTTCCATTTACGCTCGCTAAAGCCAGGTATGTTGAATGCTTGGTGGCATTGTGTGCATTGGTTGTAAAAAATCTTATGCCCCTCGTTTAACTCATCAATTGTGGCAGTTGGCCATATCTTTTTTGCAACGGCTAATTCTTTATCGCTAGGTACATTGATAGCAGTTGCTTTTACTGCAGGGGTTGAGGTGCTTGTTTTTTTTGATTTACAGTAGCTAAAAATGCTAAGTACAAGTATAATTACGCTAATTTTTTTCATACAATTAATTTTATTCAAATTTACTATTTACTTAAATATAAATTGCGTTCGCTATATATATTTTGAAAATACTCGTCATTTAAGTCGTCAATAAAATAGATGGCCTCACCGGTGCTTTTCATTTCAGGACCTAGTTCTTTTTGAATTTCCGGAAATTTCTCATAGCTAAACACCGGTACTTTTATGGCATAGCCTTTTTGACGCGGTTTAAAGTTAAAATCTTTTATCTTTTTTTCACCCAGCATTACTTTGGTAGCGTAATTTACATAGGGCTCGTCGTATGCTTTGGCTATAAAAGGTACAGTACGACTTGCACGAGGGTTAGCTTCGATAACAAATACTTTTTCATTTTTAATGGCAAATTGTATGTTAAGCAGGCCTACTGTGTTTAATGCTAGTGCAATAGTTTTTGTTTGCTCTTTAATTTGGTTTAAAACATTTTCACTTAAATCAAAAGGCGGTAAAACGGCGTAACTATCGCCACTATGAATACCTGCTGGTTCAATATGTTCCATTATACCAATAATATAAACATCTTTTCCATCACAAATACTATCGCTTTCGGCTTCTATAGCCCCTTCTAAAAAATGATCTAAAAGCACTTTATTATCGGGTAGGTCGTTTAACAGTTTTACAACATGTTGCTCTAATTCTTGTTCATTAATAACAATTTTCATGCTTTGACCTCCAAGTACATAACTAGGCCTGACAAGTAAAGGGAAGCCCAATTCTTTTGAAAGATGGAGGGCTTCGTCCGCATCATTAATAACGCCAAATTTTGGGTAAGGAATGTTGTTGTTTTTTAGTAGGGTTGAAAAGCTGCCTCTATCTTCAGCTAAATCGAGTGATTTGAAGTCAGTTCCAATAATTTTAATACTGTATTTATTTAATTTTTCTGCCAACTTTAAAGCGGTTTGCCCGCCTAATTGCACAATAACACCTTCGGGTTTTTCGTGTAATATAATATCGTAAATATGTTCCCAAAAAACAGGTTCAAAGTAAAGTTTATCAGCCGTGCTAAAATCAGTACTTACTGTTTCGGGGTTGCAATTTATCATGATGGTTTCGTACCCGCATTCTTTTGCAGCAAGCACTCCGTGAACGCAACTGTAATCAAACTCAATGCCTTGTCCTATGCGGTTTGGACCGCTTCCTAGGATAATTATTTTTTTCTTAGCGCTTTGTTTGCTTTCATTTTCGGTTTCAAAAGTGCTGTAATAATAGGGGGTTTTAGCTTCAAACTCTGCTGCGCAAGTATCAACCAATTTATAAACACGTTTTATACCTAATTCTTCGCGCTTTTTATACACTTCACTTTCTAAACAACGAAGTAAATGCGCAATTTGCCTATCGGCATAACCTTTTTGTTTAGCTTCGTAAAGCAATTCTTTTGAGATGTTTTGGAGAGAATATTTTGAAACTTCATGCTCTAAAGCGATTAGCTCTTCTATTTGAACTAAAAACCATTTATCAATTTTAGTAAGTTTTTGAATGGTGTTTAGTGAAATACCAAGCTTCATGGCATCGTAAATCATAAATAACCTATTCCAACTTGGGCGTTCTAATGCTTTAAGTAACTCTTGTTGATTGGTAAGTTCTTTGCCATCAGCACCTAAGCCATTTCTTCTAATTTCAAGACTTTGACATGCTTTTTGCAAAGCCTCTTGAAAACAGCGGCCAATACCCATTACTTCGCCAACTGATTTCATTTGGAAACCAAGTTCGCGGTTACAGCCTTTAAACTTATCAAAATTCCAACGTGGTATTTTCACAATAACATAATCGAGGGTTGGCTCAAAGTAGGCAGAGGTTGATTTTGTAATTTGATTTATTAATTCGTCTAATTGATAACCAATGGCTAATTTGCTGGCAATGCGAGCAATTGGGTAACCCGTGGCTTTACTGGCTAAGGCCGATGAGCGCGATACACGCGGGTTTATTTCAATAGCAATGATTTCTTCTTTTTCATCATTGCTTACAGCAAATTGTACATTACAACCTCCGGCAAAATTTCCAATGCTGCGCATCATTTTAATAGCCATGGTACGCATTATTTGATAGGTTTTATCGCTTAGGGTCATGGCGGGGGCTACGGTTATACTGTCGCCGGTATGAACCCCCATCGGATCAAAGTTTTCGATAGAACAAATAATAGCTACGTTATCATTTTTATCGCGTAATAATTCAAGCTCAAACTCTTTCCAACCCAATACAGCTTTATCAATCAGCACTTCGTGTATTGGCGATGTTTTTAGCCCTCTGTTAAGTAATGTATCAAAATTTTCTTTTTCATACACCACGCTACCGCCACTGCCTCCAAGGGTAAATGAAGGGCGAATTACCAAGGGAAACCCAAACTCTTGGGCTACACTTTTGCCTTCTAAAAACGATTTGGCAATTTTGCTTGGCGCCATATTAACGCCAATTTCTTCCATGCGCGCTCTAAACAAGTCGCGATCTTCGGTTACTTTGATGGCATCTATGTCAACACCTATCATGCGAACATTGTATTTTTTCCAAATACCTAAATCTTCGCATTTTAAAGCTAAGTTTAAAGCTGTTTGCCCGCCCATTGTTGGAAGTACAGCATCTATTTTTTGCTCTTCTAAAATTTTAATAATTGATTTAACTTCGAGTGGCAATAAATAAACATTATCGGCAGTAACTTTATCAGTCATAATGGTTGCCGGATTTGAATTTATGAGCGTAACTGTAATACCCTCTTCGCGTAGGCTTTTTGCGGCTTGAGAGCCACTGTAATCAAACTCGCAGGCTTGCCCAATAATAATTGGGCCGCTACCTATAATTAAAACTGATTGTATTGATGTGTCTTTTGGCATATTTACATAGAAGTTAAAAGAATTGTTCTTTTAAAAATCGAACAAATTTAGGCAGCAATTTGTATTTGAAAAGAAAAGATATTGACTTTATTTTAAAAGGTTATGAGGTTATTAACAATTATTGAGAAACATAGCTTGTAATTAATTCGCCAACAATGCTCATCTTTAGGCTGTTTAATAACAATTTAAAGCCAAACTATGCAAGAACTATCAGGAAATTTTAAGGAGGTTAAAATTTTTATTACTGAAATAAGGCGTTTTAAAACAAGTGATACGCCGGAATTTAACACCAAACTAGCTGAACTTTTAAAAAACAAATTAAATGTTACCGGCTTTAAAACAAAGCTAACCGAGTTTTGTTTTTTTGTGTTTGATTATTCTGAATTAATCAATGCTTTTACTGAGTATGGTGTGCTTTCAAACAGAGGGTTTTTTCCGGAAATTTATTTGAGATTAAAACATAAACTACTCCCCTTAAACTATGCTAACGAAGAGTTGGTACATGTTATTAATTTTGTTTTTGATAAACCCGGCGATTATTTGTGGCTTAATAAAATTAACAATGCTAACTGGGAACGCTTTTTTGATTTAATAAATACCGGTGAGATTTTGCAACATTCAGAAAAACTAACCAAACAATTACAAGCATCTGTAAATATACTTTGCCATAGGCTTACAGCAATTGGAATTGACCAGTATTTACTTTCAAAAATAAAAGAAGGGAATAATTACAACTCTGTTTTTTTTGAGTTAGATAATGTGGTAATGCAATTCATTAATAAACATTTTAACGACAAAACACCTGATATTGCCATAGAAGATTTAACCCAGATAAATGAAGCCATTAATAGAGCTGAAAACTTATTTAACACGCTTCAAAAAAGAAAAGACGAGATTGGAACCAGTTTGCATTTAACTTACCAAATTACGAGGGCCAAGCAAATAATAAAGCGCATACAGTTGTTGTTAAGATTAATTACTTCTGATAAAAACAATAAAGCAATTGTTACCGGTGCTTTGATAGTAGAGCTTGTAAAGGCAGAACAAACTAAAAACAATTTAACCTCATTTGTTCTTGAAAACACAAGCACACTAGCGTATCGTATTGTTAGCCATGCTTCTGAAAAAGGCGAGCATTACATAGGTTTTACAAAGTCTGAAAACATTAAACTGTTCAAATCGGCTATGGGTGGTGGATTAGTTGTGGTATTTTTAGTTTACATCAAACAACTTATACATGACTTACATTTATCTTTGTTTTTTGAAGGTTTGCTATTTGGCTTGAATTACGGCATTGGTTTTGTACTCATGCATTTGTGGCATTTTACGCTTGCAACAAAACAACCGGCCATGACGGCGGCATATATAGCCAACAGTATTGACAACTCAAACAACAGCAACAACGAGGTATTAAAAAGCTTTAAGCAAATTTTAAAAAGTCAATTAATTTCGTTAATAGGCAATTTAATTATTGTACTTCCCCTGTGTTTTTTAAGTGCTTGGGTATTTTCGTATTTCTTTAATTATACTGTTTTTAGTTTCGATGAGGCTAAAAATCAATTATACTCTAATCACCCTTTATATAGTGCATCACTTATTTTTGCTTGTATTGCAG
The DNA here is from genome assembly GCA_018267655.1 of Bacteroidota bacterium. Classification (GTDB taxonomy): domain Bacteria; phylum Bacteroidota; class Bacteroidia; order B-17B0; family Aurantibacillaceae; genus Aurantibacillus. The sequence goes on along the minus strand of JAFDYB010000034.1, from coordinate 28,079 downwards.
GTTTTTTCCTTTCGTTGGCAGGGGTAGTTATTGGCTATATTGATAATAAGGTAGTTTATTCTGAAATACCTCAACGAATTGTTAAACACCCAAAAATGATTTACAAATTTACATTTGCTAAAAGAGAAAAAATAGCGCTGTTTATCGAAAAAAATTTAGGAGCGATATTAGGAAATTTATTTTTAGGCTTTTGTTTGGGCATGGCAGGAAATATGGGTAAGTTTATAGGAATACCGTTTGACATAAGGCACGTTACTATTTCCTCAGGTAACTACGGAATAGCTTTAGGCAGCGGACATTCGTTTGCGCTGGACTTATTGTTAACTGTGTTTTTTGGTATAATACTAATTGGCATTATAAATATTGCTACTAGTTTTTTAATTTCGTTTATTTTAGCTTGTGGCTCAAGAAAATTGTCGTGGAAGCAATCGTTTAAATTATTAATTGGCAAAACAATCGAAAAATAATTAAAAATATATCCTTTTGTTAATATGTTATAAGCATAAAAGGGACTAAATTTCTATTACAAACTAAAGCTAAAAACAGTATCTTTGTGCCTTAATTTATTATGGACGCTTACAATAAATATGAGGCCGTTATTGGTTTGGAATGTCACGTTCAATTACTTACTCACACAAAAATGTATAGCTCAGATATTGCTGAATACGGAGCTATTCCAAACACAAACGTTAGTGTTGTTACGCTTGGGCACCCCGGCACCTTACCCGTTGTAAATAAAAAAGCACTTGAGTTTGCTGTAAAATTAGGCATTGCCACTCATGCAACCATAAGAGAACACAATGAATTTGCCCGTAAAAATTATTTTTATGCCGATTTACCAAAAGGCTATCAAATTACTCAGGACAAAACACCAATTTGTAATGGGGGTTACATAGAAGCAAAGCTTAAAGACGGTCAAACTTTAAAAGTAGCACTTACCCGAATACACATGGAAGAAGATGCCGGAAAAAGTTTACATGATATTGACCCTTACGACACTTTAATTGATTTAAACCGTGCAGGTACACCGTTATTGGAAATTGTTACTGAACCTGATTTAAGAAGTGGCGAAGAGGCTTATGCTTATTTAACCGAAGTTCGAAAACTTGTTAGGTATTTAGATATTTGTGACGGAAACATGGAAGAAGGAAGTTTACGCTGTGATGCAAACATATCGGTGAGATTAAAAGGCGCCACTGCTTATGGTAAAAAAGTTGAAGTTAAAAACATGAATTCTTTTAGGAACGTTCAGCGCGCTATTGACTTTGAAGTTAAACGTCATATTGACTTAATTGAAAAAGGAGAAACTATAAGTGTTGAAACGCGTAGTTTTAATGCCGAAAAAGGAGAAACATTTAGTTTACGTTCAAAAGAAAGTGCAAACGATTATCGCTATTTTCCGGAACCTGATTTACAGCCCATCAATGTTTCAAAAACGTATATTGAAGAAGTAAAAAAAACAATGCCAACTTTGCCCTCTCAACTTTTTCAAACCTATACAGCAAGTTACCATTTAAGCGAATACGATGCCAATCAAATTATTGAAAATAAAGAAATTGCAGCGTATTATGATCAAATAATAAAACACACTTCAAACTATAAAAGTGCTGCAAATTGGATACTGGGCGCAATTAAGTCCTATTTGAATGAAAATGCGGTTCACATTAATCAATTTAATATTGAGCCTAATCGCATAGCCGAAATAATTTGTTTAATTGACGAAAACACTATCAGTAGCACAGCAGCACGCGAAACTATTTTTCCGGCATTAATTAAAAACTCAAGTAAATCGCCTAAAGAATTGGCAACCGAACTCGACTTAATTCAAAACAGCAATAGTAATGAATTGCAAGATATTGTTAATACTGTTCTTTCAAAATTTCCTGAAAAAGTTGCAGAGTTTAAAAATGGAAAAACAGGCCTTCAAGGCTTTTTTGTTGGTGAGGTAATGAGGCTTAGCAAAGGAAAAGCTGATCCAAAACTTTTAAATCAATTAATTCAAACATCACTTAATAACTAAAATGAAAAAAACAATATATCTCGTTTTACCACTTGCAATATTCATAACATCTTGCAGCAATAATAAAAAGGAAAGTCCATTCGCACTTTCAGGAAAATTACTAAATAGTAAAGGCGAAACACTTTATTTAGAAAAATTAGAAAACCCTCAGCCCACCCTTGTGGATAGCGCAAAAATAGATGAAGCAGGAAATTTTTTGATAAATAACTGCAAGCCAAAACTCGGCTTTTACAGATTAAAGATAAACCAACAAAACTTTGCAATGCTTGTTTTAGATAGTGCTGATAAAATTGAACTTAGCGGCAATGCCGCAGATTTGGGCAATACCTACTCAGTAAAAGGATCACCCGAAACGCAATTGTTTTTAGAATATAATGATTTAGTAAAAAACTATCGAAAGCGTAGCGACTCTTTAGTTCAGTATTTTAACCAAACCAGTTTATCCTTAAAACTTGATTCAGTACGCCGCGATTCTTTTAGTAAGGTGCTACAAAAACCTTATACCGAAATGACGGATAATTACTTCGAAATTGTTTCTAAAAAAATAATGGCTAACACCGATAAATTTTCATCTATCATGGCAATTCAAGGCTTAGATCCTGAAAAATATACTAAAACATATAAAGCCTTAGATAATGGCTTATATAAGCGTTTCCCAAGCGAACCAAGTGTTTTAAAATTTCATGAAGTTGTACAACGCATGTCATCGTCAACTGTTGGCGAAGAAGCCCCTGAAATAAAATTACCAAACCCGGATGGAAAAGAAATTGCATTAAGCAGTTTTAGAGGAAAAATAGTTTTAATTGATTTTTGGGCATCGTGGTGCGGGCCATGCGTTAAAGAAATGCCTAATGTAAAAACAGCTTACGAAAAATATAAAAATAAAGGCTTTGAGGTTTACGGCGTAAGCTTAGATATGAATAAAGAAAATTGGGTAGCGAAAATAAAATCGCTTGGTATAACATGGACTCAAGTAAGTGACCTAAAACAATGGGATTGTGAGCCTGCAAGAATATACGGTGTTCAAGCCATTCCATTTACAGTATTAATTGATAAAGACGGAAAAATAATAGAGAAAAATTTAAGAGGCGAAGCGCTTGAAGCAAAATTAGCCGAATTGTTTAAATAATTATTTTTTAAAAACATCTGTTTTAATTGCTTAACATGAAAAAGCATAACTAAATAATTAAATTTAAAAAGTATGAAGTTTTATAAATTAATTAGCACAGTTTGTTTTGTTTTATCAACATTAACATATTACTCGCAGCCGGTTTATTTTCAACAAGAGGTTAATTACACAATAGATGTAAAATTAAATGATAAAAACAATACGCTTTCTGCATTTGAAAAAATGCAATACATCAACAACTCACCCTCTGCATTAAATTTTATTTATGTCCACCTGTGGCCAAATGCTTATAAAAACCATAAAACTGATTTTGCAAAAAATTTATTAGTTCATAAAAAAACCAGCTTTTATTACTCTCATGCCGAAGAGCGCGGTTATATTGACAGTTTAAATTTTAAAGTAAACGGCACTCCGGTAAAAATGGAATATTTAGGAGACAGCATTGACATTTGTAAACTATATTTAAACGAGCCGCTTAAATCATTAGATACAATAACGATTACAACTCCGTTTTTTGTAAAAATTCCGAGTGCAAAATTTTCACGCCTTGGGCATATTGGGCAAGCCTACTTTATAACACAATGGTACCCAAAGCCGGCTGTGTATGACGCAAAAGGATGGCACCCCATACCGTACCTTGACCAAGGTGAATTTTACAGCGAATTTGGCAGCTTTGATGTTAATATCACCTTACCCGAAAATTATGTGTTGGCCGCAACAGGTGATAGAATCAACAATCCAACAGAAGATACTTTTATAAACGATAATGTAAAAAGAACAATTGACCGCCTTGAAAAACGTGATTTTAGAACAAATGACATGAAGTTTCCGGAATCAAGCACTAAGTTTAAAACCGTGCGGTTTAAACAATTTAGAGTACATGACTTTGCATGGTTTGCAGATAAAAGATTTAATGTTGTACACGACCAAATTGTATTACCTAACACAAAAAAAATAGTTGATACATGGATTTACGTTACCAATCGAAATTTTGAAACATGGGCATCTGCAATTAATGCCGTAAACGAGTCAACTTATTTTTACTCATATATGTTGGGCGATTATCCATATAACAACGTGTCGGCAGTAGATGGCACTATTATGGCCGGCGGCGGTATGGAATATCCTAATATTACTGTAATTGGAGATATGCGCGATAGTGTTGATTTAGACATTACCATTGCGCACGAAATAGGACACAATTGGTTTTATGGAATTTTAGGAAGCAATGAACGCGATGAACCGGCAATGGACGAGGGCTTAAATTCATTATACGAATTACGATATACAAGAGCAAAATATCCCTCTCGAAAACTCTCTGAGTATTTTGGCATGGACTCAACCAAAAATATTTTAGGACTAAACAAAATACCGTTTTGGCGCGATAAAGAAACGTATTATTTTTTAGCTGCACGCTCACGCTCCGATCAAAAAATTAATACCCCCGCCGTTGACTTTACAAACTTTAATTATGGTGCAATTGTATATGCTAAAACAGCAATTGCTTTTGATTATTTAATGGATTACATGGGCGAAGAAACTTTTAATAAAGCAATGCGCTTTTATTATGAACAATATAAATTTAAACACCCAACAACAATTGATTTAGAAAAAACATTAAGTCATTTTAGCGGCACAAACCTCGATTGGTTTTTTAAAAATCTTATTTATAAACGAAAATATATTGATTATAAAATCGAAAGCATAAAAACAACACCAAGTAAATCGTATGAAATAAAAGTAAAAAATGTTACAAGAACCTACGCGCCATTTAATATTACCGGGTACAAAAACGGAAAATTAGTTGGCGAAGTGTGGCGAACCGGCGTTGATAGTATGGGCATTGTTGGATTTCCGGTAGCAGATGTTGATCTTTTTAAAATTGATGGTGGCGACAGAATGCCAGACATTGAGCGCGGAAATAATTATATAAAAGTACACGGGCATTTTAAAAAAATTCACCCTTTGCAATTAAACTTTATTACAAAAATTGAAAATCCTCGAAAAATGCAGCTTAACTACATTCCGGTGGTTGCATATAATACATACAATGGTGTAATGGCAGGTGTAATGCTCCACAATTACAATTTACTTGAAAAACCTTTTGAATACAGCATAATGCCTTTGTTTGGCTTCAAAAGCAAAACCCCAACCGGAACCGCTTTAATTAATTACAACATCTACCCAAAAAGCAAATTTCAACGAATTAGCATTGGCATGCAATTTAAAAGTTATGCTTATGACTATCTAGACGCATCAAACATTAATAAACTTTATCAAACTAATTTTAACTCTTACGCACTTAACTACTATAAATTTGCTCCTTATTTAAAGTTTGACATAAGGCCATTAAAAGCAACATCGTTTCTGTCACAAAACATCACACTATCAAGCACTTTCTTAAAAACTGATAGTGGTTTTGTTTCTATAGTAAAAGATACTCTTACATTTGGAAGTAATAATGTATTAAGTTATGTAAATCAGATTAATTATAATTTACAAAACAATCGCCCTATTAACCCGTTTTACTTAAACCTAAATGTGCAACAAAACAGCGCAATGGCAAAAACATCGGCCACGTTTAACTATCAATTAGATATTACAAAAAAATATAATTTTAAATTTAGAGTTTTTGCAGGAGCCTTTTTGTATGGCAATAATAATGCTAAAGGCTACTATCGCTTTAGAACAAGTGGTTATGCCGGCTACGATGATTATTTATTTAACACAAACTTTGTAGGCCGTAATGAAGCAAACGGATTTCCTTTTAGCCAATTTACACAAGCAGACGGAGGACTAAAAGTACTAAGTTACAATGGTCAAAGTACGCAATGGATGACAGCACTCAATATAAAAAGCCCTAAACTTTTTGGAGTGTTAAGCGCATTTGCCGATGCCGCTATTTCAGATAATACCAATAATAAATTTTTATATGATGCCGGCATTGCTTTTAGTATTGCTGACGACATTGTTGAGGTATTTGTACCATTAGTCTATAGCTCCGAAATTAAAAACACACTTGAGTTAAATAATATAGGTTATTGGCAACGAATACGTTTTACATTTGATATACACAAATTAAACCCGCGCCATTGGGTTAAGTCGGTAACACAATAATGAATAACAATAAGGTATATTTTGCTTCTGATTTTCATTTGGGTGCCCCAAATTTTAATGAAAGCCTGCAAAGAGAAAAATTAATTTGCAAATGGCTCGATACAATAAAACACGATGCAAAAGAAATTTATTTAGTTGGTGATATTTTTGATTTTTGGTACGAATATAAATACACTGCACCAAAACATTTTATTCGGTTTTTAGGTAAAATAGCTGAATTAAGCGACCTTGGAATTAAAATTACATTTTTTTCAGGCAATCATGATTTATGGATGAATAATTATTTAATTACCGAACTTAACATAACCATTCATCATAACCCAATTGAGTTAAATTACGAAGGTAAAACTTTTTTTATTGGGCACGGCGACGGGCTTGGACCAGGAGACAAAGGCTATAAGTTTTTAAAAAAAATATTTACTTCAAAAATATGCCAATGGCTATATAGCAGGCTTCACCCTAATTTAGCATTTTATATTGCACAAAAAAGCAGTAAAAGCAGCAGAGCCAGTACGGGAACAGGAGACGAAAAATTTTTAACTAATGAAGATGAATGGTTATATGTTTTTTGCAAAGAAATGCTACGTAAAAAACATTACGATTTTTTTATTTTTGGACATAGGCATTTACCTTTAAACATAGCCTTAAATAACAGTAAATATATCAATTTGGGCGATTGGATAAAATACTACACTTATGCCGTTTTTGATGGAAAAGAGTTGGAACTCAAAGAATTTAAATCAGTGGTTTAAAAAATCCTATTAACATTACTCAGCGAGCGCAATTACTTTTAATTCAATAGCAATTGGAGTTGGCAATTTGTTTATTTCAATTGTAGTACGGCACGGAGGATTCTCTTTAAAATATTCTGCCCAAATTTGATTATATATTTTAAAATCATCTTTCATGTTAGTTAAAAAAACGGTTACGTCAATAATTTTGTCCCAACTACTTCCGGCATCTTCTAAAATATATTTTATATTTTTAAAAACACTATGGCATTGAGCAGCAATGTCGTATGTTACTATTTGCCCAGCCTCATCTAAATCTACACCCGGAATTTTTTTAGTGCCTTTTTCGCGAGGGCCAACGCCACTCAAAAACAATAAATTGCCAACCTTACGAGCGTGTGGGTATAAACCTACCGGTTCCGGGGCTTTGTTCGATTCTATTTTAGTGTTATTACTCATAAATCAAAAGTATAAAATTAACAAAATATTTAAACGAGATTGCAAAAAACATAAGACAAGAGATTAATGACCCCTTGCATTTTTTACGGATTGAGAAACGGTAATTTACTTTTATATAGTGCGTTCTAAAAGCATGCGCATTAACCTTGCTTAAACCACATAAAAAAATAACATAAAAATAAAAAAAGCTCAAAACCGGGCTTTACAGTAACCGGCGTATATTTTGTAAAGTTAAACGATAGCCAAGGTAAATTGCTAAAAGCAGATAAATTGATGTTGAGTAGGTGATACCTGGTTATGTCAAAAACTTTTTTATTACTTAATTGAAAAACAATTTTATGTTTTTATATAAAATATATCTGCATTAGCGCAATGCTATTAACATTTTTTGCAGCGTAAATAATTTTTCACTTAAATATTTGAATGTTCGTTCAAAAATTGTTAATCTTACAGCCTAAATTCTAATTACTTTTGAAATGTCTGCTTTATCTTCTCCTCACGACTACATTCCTATCATAATAATGTTTTTTGTGGCATTGGGTTTTGTAGTTGTAACAATGTTTGCATCACACGCCTTAGGTCCTAAGCGAAAATCAAAAATTAAACTCGACACATTTGAATGTGGCATTGAGTCGCATGGAAACGCGCGCTTGCCTTTTGCCATAAAATATTTCTTAGTAGCCATTATTTTTGTGTTATTTGATATAGAAGTGATTTTTATGTACCCCTGGGCTGTAAATTTTAAAGAACTGGGGCTTTTGGGTGTTATTGAAGTGTTTACCTTTGTTGTATTATTATTGATAGGATTTTATTATATGCTTTCAAAAAAGGCAATAAAACACGAAGAGTAATTATTAAATTCAATGTAAAAAGAAATCTATCTTTTTTAAAACATTTAAAATGAAAGAAGTTACAAAACGAACAAAGTTAGAGATGGCAAAAATGCCACAAGGTATTGAAGGGCCTGGTTTTTTTGCTACAAAGCTCGAAGAAGTTATAGGATTGGCGCGCGCCAATTCGTTATGGCCACTGCCTTTTGCTACTTCTTGTTGTGGCATTGAATTTATGGCAACAATGGCAAGTAATTACGATTTAGCCCGTTTTGGAAGTGAACGCTTAAGCTTTTCACCCCGCCAAGCTGATATGCTCATGGTAATGGGAACTATTGCTAAAAAAATGGGGCCAACCCTACGCCAAGTATATGAGCAAATGGCAGAACCTAAATGGGTACTAAGTGTTGGCGCTTGTGCAAGTAGCGGCGGTATTTTTGATACCTACTCCGTATTACAGGGAATAGACAGAATTATTCCGGTTGATGTATATGTACCGGGTTGCCCACCACGCCCAGAGCAAATTATTGAAGGCGTAATGAAAATACAAGAGCTGGCTAAAAATGAAAGTTTAAGAAGGCGCGATTCGCCCGAGTATAAGCGATTACTAAATAGTTATGGTATTGAATAAAAACAAAATTAAATGAGCGCCGAAGTACATACACTTGTTTCCGAGAAAATAAAAACACTATTGCCAGAAGCAATAATACATGATGAATTGGCATACAATTTCCCAGTTTTTGAAATAAAACATGAATTTATACATCAAGTATTAGCGTTTTTAAAAAATGATACAGATTTAAATTTTCATTTTCTTACTGATTTAACAGGTATTCAAACCCCCGATGAAAAAAAATTGGGAGTAGTGTATCACCTACACAATATGCCTAAAAATTACCGTGTACGCATTAAAACTTTTTTTGATATAGCAAAACCTGAATTGCCTACCGCTACCGATATATGGCCGGCAGCTAATTGGATGGAGCGCGAAACTTACGATTTTTTCGGAATTAAGTTTAAAGGACATCCAAACCTAAAGCGCATTTTAAATGTAGATGAAATGGATATTTTCCCTCTAAGAAAAGAGTTTCCACTTGAAGATCAAACAAGAGATGATAAAGAGGATAAAATGTTTGGAAGATAAATACAATGATAGGGATTGAAGAAATAAAAGATAAAATTGATCTGCCGGAAGACATTAAATCTTCAGCTGTAAAATTCAGCGAAGGCAAATACCTTCATCATCTTATTAAAGAAAATAATTTTAAAAAAACACTTGAAACAGGTTTTGGTCTCGGCCTTTCTGCAGCTTCAATTATTACCGCAACAAATACTAAGCATGTAGGTATTGACCCATTTCAAGCAAATTACCAAAACTGCGGGTTAAAAAACATTGAAAAACTTGGGCTTACAAATAATCTTGAGTTTTACGCCGAGCCTTCACACGAAGCCCTGCCTAAATTATTAAACCAAAAAAGAAGTTTTGATTTTATTTTTATTGATGGAGATCATAAATTTGACGGACAATTTGTTGACTTTTATTACGCATCTTTACTCATCGAAACAAACGGGTACATAGTTTTGCACGACACTTGGATGGAAAGTACGTCGTTTTTAGTTAATTATATAAAAAAAAATCGTAAAGATTTTAATTACATTCCTCAAAGTCTTCGCAACATAGCTGTATTTAAAAAAATTGGCACAGATGAAAGAGATTGGCTACATTTTAAACGATTTGGAGGAACAATAAAGTCCTACCTTACACAAAAAGCAATAAAAAAAATCCACGATAACGAAAATTCATTCTTAAACAAATCAATACTTAAAGCAAAAGAAATTTTGAAATAATTTATAAATGAGTAAGCAAATTAATATTGAACCTACACCACAAGAAGAAGAGAAAGAATACTCTACTCTAAATCTTGGGCCTACGCACCCTGCAACACACGGTATTTTTCAAAACGTGTTAAAAATGGATGGCGAAATTATTCATGAAGCTACGCCTACCGTTGGTTATATACATCGTGCTTTTGAAAAATTAGCAGAACGTCGCCCTTACGGGCAAATTACACCAATAACAGATAGATTAAACTATTGCTCGGCGCCTATTAATAATATGGGTTGGGAAATGACTGTTGAAAAATTATACGGCGTAAAGCTACCCAAGCGTGTTGAATACATGCGTATTATTATCATGGAGCTTTCGCGAATATCAGACCACTTAATTTGCAATTCAGTAATAGGCGTTGATACCGGCGCCATGACAGGATTTTTATATATTTTCCAATGGCGCGAAAAAATATATGATATTTATGAGTCAATTTGCGGCGGTCGTTTAACCTCAAACATTGGCAGAATAGGTGGATTTGAGCGCGATTGGTCGCCAAAAACATGGGAATTGATACAGAGCTTTGTAAAAGAATATCCTAAGGCATTAAAAGAATTTGCAGGGCTTTTAGAAAGAAATAGAATATTTATGGACCGTACAATAAACTGCGGCCCAATTAGCGCAGAAATGGCTTTAGAATACAGTTTTACAGGCCCAAACTTACGTGCAGCCGGCGTTGATTACGATGTGCGCATAGCTTCCCCATATTCATCATACGAGGACTTTGATTTTATTGTACCTGTAGGCACAAGTGGCGATACTTACGATCGTTTTATGGTGCGGCAAGAGGAAATGTGGCAATCATTAAAAATAATAGAACAAGCCTTAAAAAATATGCCCAAAGAGGGTGGCTTTAGAGCCGATGTGCCTGATTTTTACCTGCCGCCAAAAGAACAAGTTTATAACCAAATGGAAGCTTTAATTTATCACTTTAAAATTGTAATGGGAGAAACTGATGCGCCAAAGGGTGAAGTTTATCATTGTGTTGAAGGAGGTAATGGCGAGCTTGGATTTTATTTGGTGAGTGATGGCGGCAGAACCCCATATCGCCTGCATTTTAGAAGACCATGCTTTATTTACTATCAGGCATACCCAGAGATGGTGAAAGGAAGCATGTTAAGCGATGCCATAATAACAATGAGTAGCATGAATGTAATTGCTGGAGAATTAGATGCGTAATTGAAAAATAAAACTTTTAAATAAATGAGTAGTCAAGTACACGGAGCACAACACTTTGATAAAGCTAAACGAGCCGAAATAAAGTTTAGCGATGCGGCAATGGAAACCGTAAAAACAATTATTAGTCGTTATCCTGAAGGAAAACAAAAATCGGCTTTGTTACCTATTTTACATTTAGCTCAAGCTGAGTTTGGCGGCTGGTTAAGCCCCGAAGTGATGGATTATGTAGCTTCTGTTTTAAAAATTCGTTCTGTTGAAGTGTTTGAAGTGGCTTCGTTTTACACCATGTATAATTTAAAACCGGTTGGCAAGTGTGTATTAGAGGTTTGTCAAACAAGCTCATGCTGGTTAAATGGAGCAGAGGATATAGTAAAATACATCGAAAAAAAATTGAACATAAAAGCGGGCGAAACTACTAAAGATGGTATGTTTACACTTAAAACCGCCGAATGTTTAGGTTCTTGTGGAACCGCACCGATGCTGCAATGTGGAGCGTCCTTTCACGAAAATTTAACGTACGAAAAAGTAGATTCTATTCTTGAAAAATACAAATCGGAAGGCAAACAACGAAATTATACTGATTTAGACTATCAAAACACATTGTAATGGGAAAGAAACTTTTAATACATAATGATAAAGTACAAGGCATTCACACCCTTGAGGTATATAGAGCCCATGGAGGATACGCTTCAGTAGAGAAAGCTTTAAAAACAATGACCCCCGATCAAGTTACCGATGAGGTTAAAAAATCGGGATTGCGCGGGCGCGGAGGAGCAGGATTTCCTACAGGCTTGAAGTGGAGTTTTTTAGCAAAACCCGAAGGAGTGCCTCGTTATTTAGTATGTAATGCCGATGAGTCGGAACCTGGAACATTTAAAGATCGCTATTTAATGGAAAAAATCCCTCATGCTTTAGTTGAGGGAATGATAACCTCTTCTTATGCGTTGGGGGCCAATCAATCTTATATTTATATCCGTGGCGAATATTTTTATGTGGCGCGTATTTTAGAACAAGCCATTCGCGAAGCTTATGCAGCAGGCTGGTTAGGAAAAAATATTTTAGGCACTAATTACTCACTTGAATTATCAGTGCAAGTAGGTGGAGGGGCTTATATTTGTGGTGAAGAAACCGCTTTATTAGAATCATTAGAAGGCAAACGCGGTAATCCGCGCATTAAACCACCATTTCCTGCCGTTGCAGGATTGTGGGGTTGCCCAACAGTAGTTAATAATGTTGAAACCATTGCTGCTGTTTGCCCAATTGTAAATATGGGTGGTGAAGAGTATGCAAAAATTGGCATTGGAAAATCAACCGGAACAAAATTAATTTCAGCATCAGGGCATATCAATAAGCCCGGTGTTTATGAAATTGAATTAGGAGTACCCGTAGAAGAGTTTATTTATAGTGAAGAATATTGTGGAGGCATTCGAAACGGTAAAAAATTAAAAGCTGTGGTAGCCGGAGGCTCATCGGTACCCATTTTGCCTACCGAATTAATTTTAAAAACCGCTAAAGGCGAGCCTCGTTTAATGACATACGAAAGCCTTTCTGATGGAGGTTTTCAAACCGGTACGATGTTAGGTTCTGGTGGATTTATTGTAATGGACGAAGATACAAGTATTGTTAAAAATTTATTTACCTTCTCACGCTTCTATCGCCACGAATCTTGCGGGCAATGCTCGCCATGCCGTGAAGGAACTGCATGGATGGAAAAAATATTACATAAATTTTTGAACGGCACTGCAAACGAAAGCGATGTTGATTTGCTTTGGGACGTTCAAGGAAAAATAGAAGGAAAAACTATTTGTCCTTTAGGAGAAGCCGCTGCATGGCCTGTAGCTGCTGCTATTCGCCATTTCAAACAAGAGTTTATTGATATTGCTAAAAGTAAAAAATTTAATGATGTAAGTCATTATAACCGATTAAATAAAATAGCAAAATAGCAGAGAATGATTATAAAAAACATACAAAGCAAAATTTTTGAAATCCGTAACCAAAAGGTTATGCTTGATTTTGATTTGGCCGCTATGTATGAAATTGAAACAAGAGTTTTAAATCAGGCTGTGAAAAGGAACGCTGAGCGTTTTCCCGATGATTTTATGTTTCAGTTAACTAAAACAGAATTTGAAACTTTGATGTCACAAATTGTGATATCAAAAACAGAAAAAAGGGGCGGTACCCAAAAAATGCCTTATGCCTTTACAGAACAAGGTGTGGCTATGCTTTCAAGTGTACTAAAAAGTAAAAAGGCTATACAGGTAAACATTAGCATTATGCGCGTATTTGTTGCGGCAAAACAAATGTTACTCCAACATGCTGATTTAGCTAAAAAGATTGAAGAAGTTGAAAAAAAGTACAACAAACAATTTTCTGATGTTTATGAAGCGTTAAATTATTTAATGGACGCAAAAAAAGCAGAGGAAAAAATTATTAAACGGAAAAAAATAGGATATAAAGTTTAAAAAAGTATTTCAGATAAAATGAAAGTAACAATAGACGGAATAGAAATTGATGTGCCAAAAGGAACTACCATTCTTCAAGCAGCACGTATGATAGGGCACGAAGTGGCACCTCCCACCATGTGCTACTATTCAAAACTAAAAACATCAGGAGGGTATTGTCGCACTTGCTTAGTAAAAGTTACGCAAGGTAGTGCAGCTAACCCTAACCCAATGCCAAAGCCTGTTGCAAGTTGTAGAACAGAAGTTATGGAAGGAATGGTTGTTCAAAACGTTACATCGCCAGATATTTTAGAAGCTCGCAAAGGGGTTGTAGAATTTTTACTATTAAACCACCCTTTAGATTGCCCGGTATGCGACCAAGCTGGTGAGTGCGATTTACAAGATTTATCTTACGGGCATGGAACTGAAAAGTCACGCCTTGAATTTAAAAAACGTGAGTATGAGGTAATTGATATTGGCAATAAAATTAAATTACACATGAACCGTTGCATTCATTGTTACCGCTGTGTAAAAGTGGCAGAACAGCTAACCGATGGGCGCGTACATGGCATGATGCATAGAGGCGACGCTTCAGAAATTACAACATATATCGAAAATGTAATTGAAAATGATTTTTCAGGCAATGTAATTGATGTTTGCCCTGTGGGTGCTTTAACCGATAAAACATTTCGTTTTAAACAACGTGTTTGGTTTACTAAACCGGTTGATGCTCATAGAGATTGTAAAAAATGCAAAGGCAATGTTAGATTGTGGTATAAAGGCGAAGATATTTTAAGAGTTACGGGCCGTAAAGACGAATGGGGCGAAGTGGAAGATTTTATTTGTAACGAATGCCGTTTTGATAAAAAGAAAACAAGTGATTGGGTAATTGAAGGCCCAACAAAAGTTAACCGCCATAGTGTAATTTCTCAAAACCATTATACACACTTAAATGAGTTAAAAGTTCAAATAATGAAACAACAAAAAGCCTTAGGCTTTATGAAAATTGATAAACGACCATAAATTATGATAAGTTTTATATTAATAAAGTTAATTACTTGTACCGTTGTATTTGCGATATCGTTAGGAGTAGCAGCGTATTCAACATTGTGGGAAAGAAAATTTTCGGCATTACTTCAAGATAGAGTAGGCCCGGATAGAGCAGGACCAAAGGGTTTGTTACAGCCCTTAGCCGATGGTGGCAAAATGTTTTTTAAAGAAGAAATTATTCCTAATGTGAGCAATAAGTTTTTATTCATTTTAGGCCCAAGTTTGTTTATGATAACAGCTCTTTTAACGGGCAGCGTAATTCCTTGGGGAAAAGATTTTATTACTTCATCAGGCAAACACATTTCATTTCAAATTACCGATATTAACATAGGGGTATTGTATATATTGGGAGTTGCTTCCATTGGAGTATATGGTATTATGATTGGCGGATGGGCATCAAACAATAAATACGCTTTATTAGGAGCTATACGCGCTTCATCACAAATGATTAGTTATGAAATAGCAATGGGTATTAGTATTATTAGCTTAGTAATATCAACCGGCGGTTCACTTAGTTTGCACGATATTGTAGAGCAGCAAGATGCAGGGGTTGCAAATGTTGTATGGCAACCTTTAGGGTTCTTAATATTTTTTATTTGTGCTTTAGCTGAAACTAATCGCGCCCCATTTGATTTGCCTGAGTGCGAATCGGAGTTAGTTGGAGGCTACCACACAGAATATTCTTCAATGAAATTAGGATTATATTTATTTGCAGAATACATTAATATGTTTGTTTCATCAGCTATCATGAGCGCTTTTTACTTTGGTGGATATAATTTTCCGTTTGCACAAGAGTTATACCATGCGTTAGGTTTACAAGAAGGAAGTATTTGGATTTCTTTAATCGGATTTGGAGCATTTTTCACTAAAATCGTTATATTTATTTGCGTTTTTATGTGGATTCGTTGGACTTTACCACGCTTCCGATACGACCAATTGATGAATTTAGGATGGAAAATATTATTGCCACTGTCGTTGTTTAACTTGGCGCTTACAGTAGTGATAGAATTTATAAGAGGAAATATACATTTTTAAAATGGAAATGAAACTTACAAACCGCAGCAAAGTTGTCTCAAATAAGGTAATGAGCACTTCCGAAAAAATATACTTACCTGAAATAATAAAGGGAATGTTAATTACCGGGAGCCATTTATTTAAACGTAGAGCAACTGTTAAGTATCCCGATGAGTTAAGACCTATGGCACCTGTGTATCGTGGGCAGCATGTTTTAAAACGTGACGAAAATGGTGCAGAACGTTGTACTTCTTGTGGTATGTGCGCCGTTGCCTGTCCGGCTGAAGCAATTACTATGGAAAGTGGAGAGCGCAAAAAAGGAGAAGAGCATTTATACCGCGAAGAAAAATACGCACGCATTTATGAAATTAACATGTTGCGTTGTATTTTTTGTGGCTTGTGTGAAGAAGCATGCCCTAAAGAAGCTATATTTTTAACCGACCGTCTTGTAGATGTTGAATTTGAACGTGAAGATTTTATTTATGGGAAAGATAAGTTAGTTGAAAAAATAGACAAGCGCATAGATGTAACAAAGCGTCAAACTATTGAAGTAGCCGAGTTTAAAAAAATACCGGGAACAAAACATAACACGCTTTGGAACGGAAAAAAAATAAAAGGACATTAAATAAAGAATTAATTAGAAGAATATGTTAGGATATACAATAACTCAATGGCTTTTTGGAATACTTTCGTTCTTAGCCATTATGTTTGGGCTAATGGTTGTTTTTAGCCGAAACCCTGTTAACAGCGTGCTTTATCTTGTGATGGCTTTTTTTTGTATTGCAGGACATTACTTATTGTTAAATGCTCAATTTTTGGCAGTAGTGCATATTGTTGTTTATGCCGGCGCTATTATGGTTTTGTTTCTCTTTGTTATAATGCTTATGAATTTAAATCAAGATACTGAACCACAGCGAACATGGTTAACAAAAATAATTGCAGGTATATCCGGAGGATTAATGCTGTTTGTCTTAGTAGGGTCATTAAAAGGGTCAGAGCAGTTGCAGCTTACAACTTACGGTGCTAGCCAAATAGGATTAGTAAAAAACTTAGGAAAAGTATTATTCAGCGAATTTTTATTTCCATTCGAAATAGCCAGTATTTTGTTATTGGCAGCTTTGGTTGGAGCAATAATGATAGGTAAAAAAGAAATAAAATGATAAATGGAATTTCAATAAATTATTATATACTGCTCTCTGCGGTATTGTTTATTATAGGCGCAGTAGGCGTTATGGCACGCCGTAACTCTATAATTATTTTTATGTGCATTGAATTAATGCTGAATGCAGTTAATTTATTGCTTGTGTCGTTTAGTGTCCTTCATAACGATGCCTCCGGACAAGTTTTTGTGTTTTTTATTATGGCGGTGGCTGCGGCTGAGGTAGCAGTTGGCTTGGCAATATTAAGTATGATTTACCGTAATATTAAAAGTATTGACACAGATTTATTAAGTAATTTAAAAAATTAAAAAATTATATGATAAAATTAATATCACTCGTTCCGCTTTTTCCACTCATTGGATTTTTGATAAATGGTTTTTTTGGTAAAAAAATAACTAAAAGTTTGAGTGGCATAATTGCCTCAGGCAGTGTTTTGGCTTCGTTTATTATTTCGATACTTGCATTTTTTGAATTAGAAAGTTCTACACATAAGCAAAACATTGTAAATGTTTTTGATTGGATAAACTCAGGTGATTTGACAATTCCCTTCCAGTTTCTATATGACCCTTTATCTGCTTGGTTTTTATTAATAATTACCGGAATAGGCTTTTTAATACATGTTTATTCAATTGGTTATATGCATAGCGATGAAGGGTTTTCTCGTTTTTTTACCTACTTAAATTTATTCGTGTTTTTTATGTTGTTGCTAGTGCTGGGCAATAACTATGTAGTAAGCTTTGTGGGTTGGGAAGGTGTTGGACTTTGCTCTTACTTGCTAATTGGCTTTTGGTTTAAAAACACTGCTTATAATAACGCTGCAAAAAAAGCTTTTATAATGAATCGCATTGGCGACTTAGGTTTTTTATTAGCAACCGTTTTAATCTTCACTAATTATAATAGCATAAGTTATACCGAAGTATTTGAAAAAGCAGGTACAGCCTCAACAAGCACAATAACGTTAATTGCTATATTTATTTTTATTGGCGCAATGGGAAAATCAGCTCAGTTACCTTTATATACTTGGCTCCCCGATGCAATGGCTGGGCCGACACCTGTGTCAGCTTTAATACACGCTGCAACAATGGTAACTGCGGGTATTTTTATAATTGTTCGCTCAAATGTATTTTACTCAATGAGTCAAGAGGCCTCATCGTTTGTTGCTATTGTTGGAGCTATTACTGCGCTATTTGCTGCAATTATAGGTACACTTCAAAATGATATTAAAAAAATTCTAGCTTACTCAACAGTTTCGCAATTGGGGTTAATGTTTTTAGGCCTTGGGGTTGGCGCATATAGCAGTGCAGTATTTCATGTTACTACACATGCGTTTTTTAAAGCACTTTTATTTTTGGGTGCAGGCTCTGTAATTCATGCTATGGGTGGCGAACAAGATATTAGAAGAATGGGAGGATTAAAAGGAAAAATAAAAATCACATTCATAACAATGCTAATTGGAACAATAGCAATTAGTGGCGTTCCTCCGTTTAGCGGGTTTTTTAGTAAAGATGAATTATTAGCGCACGTTTATGAGCAAAATAAAATATTATGGCTTGTGGGTATGCTAACATCAATCCTTACTGCTTTTTACATGTTCCGAATGATTTTTTTGACATTTTACGGTAGCTTTAAGGGTACACATGAGCAAGAACATCATCTTCATGAGTCGCCATCAAATATGACTTTCCCACTAATTGTATTAGCAGCACTTTCAATTATTGGAGGATTATTGGGTTTGCCTGAATTTATAGGCTTACCAAATTGGATGCACCATCATTTAGATGAAGTAATAAAAATTAAAAATCCATTAATGCTCAGTCATGAAACCGAAGCAACATTAATGGGCTTAGCAATATTATCAGCCGCAGCGAGTATTTATTTTGCCTATATGCTGTATATGAAAAACAAAGTTCTTCCTGTTGAAAAAGAAAATGAGTTTAAACCTTGGCAAAAATTAGTGTTTCATAAGTTCTATGTTGATGAGATTTACGAAACAATTATTCAAAAACCAATTGACGTTGTATCTTCTTTCTTTAGTAAAGTTGTAGATAACCAAGTAATTGACGGAATTGTAAATGGCGTTGGAACTTTTGTAAAAACATCGGGTTCTGCGGTAAGATTATTACAACAAGGAAATATTGGGTTTTATATAATAAGCATGGTTGTGGGAGTTATCATGTGTATAGTACTTTTAACCATGGCAATAAATTAAGAATTAAATAATTATGTTAACATTACTACTTTTAGGCATACCGTTTCTTAGCGCTTTAGTATTATTTTTTGGCAAAAGCCAATCAGCTAAGTCAATAGCTTTAACTACCACTTTGCTTGGGTTTATTTTATCATTAGCTGCGCTGTTTGTTTTTAAAACAAATCCAAATTCTGATTTACTAAAAATCAATTTACCATGGATAGACTCGCTAGGCGTAAGGTTTGATTTGAGCATTACCGCAGTTGGAATATTATTGGTTTTGTTATCTAATTTTTTGTTACCGTTAATTGTATTGTCGGCATTTAAAAATGAATACAAAAGAGCATATAATTTTTTTGCTTTAATACTATTAATGCAAAGCGCAATGTTGGGCGTGTTTATGGCTAACGATGGCTTTTTATTTTATGTGTTTTGGGAACTTGCATTAATTCCAATTTATTTTATTTGCTTATTATGGGGCGGTGAGGATAGAGGAAGAATAACCTTTAAATTTTTCGTTTACACATTGCTAGGCTCTTTATTTATGCTTATTGGCTTAATTTACATTTACAATCATACAAATGTAAATGGTTTAAAATCATGGAATGTAAATGATATGTATGCAGCCGGTAAATTGCTTACAGTAAAACAACAAAGCATTGTGTTTTGGTTTATATTTCTTGCATTTGCGGTTAAAATGCCGGTGTTTCCATTCCACACGTGGCAACCAAACACCTATGTTAATGCTCCAACACAAGGCACTATGCTGCTTTCAGGCATAATGCTAAAAATGGGAACTTTTGGTGCAATAAAATGGTTGTTACCAATGGTGCCAATGGGAGTAGCACATAGCGGGGGTACGGCAATTACACTTTCAATAATTGGTATTGTTTATGCATCGTGCATTGCTATTGTTCAAACGGATTATAAGCGTTTAATTGCATATTCATCAATAGCACACGTTGGTTTTATGTCGGCCGGTATATTGGCAGCAAATCAACAGGGCATACAGGGAGCTTACATGCAAATGCTTGCGCATGGTTGCAGTGTTGTTGGTTTGTTTTTAGTAGCTGATATATTATTTCGTCACACAGGTACGCGTGACATTACTAAACTAGGAGGTATTAGAAATATGAACGGTAACTTTGCCGTACTATTTTTAATAATTACGTTTGATGCAGTTGCCCTGCCATTTACAAATAGCTTTGTTGGAGAATTTATAACATTTAGCGGAGTGTTTAAGTATAGTTTAGTAGCATCAGCTTTTGCAGGGCTAACCATTATATTGAGTGCGGTGTATATGCTTAGAAGCTACCAAAAAATTATGCTCGGTGAAATTAAACAAAATGCCGGGGTTGAATTTGGGCCATTGGCATCAAGCGATAAAACTATTTTAATTGTAATTTGTATTGCAATTATAGCTTTTGGTGTTTATCCAAAACCATTAAACGACATAGCAGAAGAAGGCGCAAAACAAATTATCACATTAATAAAACAACCATAACGTATTAGCATTATGAAGGGACTACTTGTTATTAGCGGATTAGGCATTATTGCAATGCTTGCCGAAATTTTTAAATTTAAAAAAGTATTATTACCGCTCGTATTAATAGGCATAGCATTAGCATATACACTTAATGTTTTTGAATGGAATACGCCCTGTGATATTTCTTACTTCAGCAACATGATTGCGTTTGACAAAGTGGCAATTGCTTTTTCGGGTATAATAATTATTACAGCATTTTTTTGGTTTATACTTTCGCACAATTATTTTGAAGAAGACAGTAATTTAGTTGACCATTTTACATTAGTGCTTTTTGTAATAGTTGGCGCTCTAATGCTAACTGCATTTAAAAATATGACAACCTTGTTTTTAGGTATTGAAATTATGAGCATTCCTTTATATGTACTGGCATCAAGTAAAAAGAAAGATATTAAAAGCAATGAAGCCGGATTTAAATATTTAATAATGGGATCCTTTGCAAGTGGCTTTTTATTATTTGGTATTGCTTTAATTTATGGCGCTACAGGAACATTCGATATAAATTTAATAAGCGAATATACTAGTCAAAATGCAGCAAATATGCCAATGTTTTTTTACGTTGGTGTAATAATGATATTAGTTGCTATGAGTTTTAAAGTGAGTGCCGCTCCTTTTCATTTTTGGGCACCCGATGTGTATCATGGTTCGCCTACATTAATAACTGCCTTAATGAGTACAGTAGTTAAAACAGCTGCTTTTGCAGCTATATTGCGTTTGTTTATGATTGCATTTAGTGGCATTAGCGAAAGTTGGACATTAATACTCGCAGTTATAATTGCTTTGTCACTTGTTATTGCTAATTTTTCGGCTGCAATGCAAAGTAACGTAAAACGAATGTTGGCATTTTCAAGCATAAGTCATGCTGCATTTATGCTAATGGTTGTGCTTGCAAATGTTAGAAGCAATTTGTCGTTAAATGCAGTTATTTATTATTCACTGGCGTATAGTTTAGCAAGCATTGTAGCTTTTGGGGTGTTACACGTAGCAGCTAAAAATGCAAATGGCAACGAAAACACTGATGCTTTTAATGGCTTGGCTAAAAAAAATCCAATGTTAGCTTTTTGTATGACAATAGCAATGTTGTCTTTAGGCGGCATTCCAATTACTGCCGGATTTTTTGCAAAATATTTTGTGTTCACTGCCCTAATAGGAACTTCGTTTAAATGGTTATTAGTATTAGCCATATTGGCATCTGCAATAGGCATTTATTACTATTTAAAAATTGTTATTGCAATGTTTTATCAAAAGCACGATGGCGAAAAAACGTTTGAACTTGACAAGCCTCAAGCTATTGCAATAGTATTATCAACGCTAGCTATATTAGTAATAGGTGTTTTACCCGGGCTAATTGCTAATATGTTTAAGATGTAGGCGCTTAGAACATTAAAGATGTATCTGGGCTTAGTTTCGGGTAAACAAAAGCGCTGCCCATTCATTATTACTTTTTTTCGTTATAAAAGATAGTTGCTGCTGCTTTGCTTTTTCAATTAATTCATCAATATCTGTGATAAAAAATCCGCTTAATAAAAGTAGTCCGTTTGATTTTAAATATGTTGAATAAGTATTCATTTGGGCTTTTAAAACATTTTTATTAATGTTTGCTAAAATTATGTCGTACGGAGACTTAGTAGAAATAGTTTCAACATTTCCCTTTAAAAAAGATAAACTATTGCAATTATTCATTTTAGCATTTTCAATACTATTTTCAATACTCCAATCGTCAATGTCAATTCCTAATGCAGTTTTTGCGCCTAATAATTCCGAAAATATAGTAAGCACTCCGGTGCCGCAGCCCATATCTAAAACGTTTGTGTTTTTAAAATTTTGTGTCGCCATTAATTCGCACATAAGCTGTGTTGTTTGATGGTGGCCTGTACCAAAACTCATTTTAGGGGTAATAATAATTGTGTGTTTGGTGTTTTTGTTTATTTCGTGAAAAGGCGCTCTAATACTCAGTAAATTTTCAATATCAACACGCTTAAAATTATTTTCCCACTCTTGATTCCAGTTTACGGTTTCAATTTTTTTAATAGCATATGAAAATAAAATATCCTCTAGTTTTAACGAATCAATTTCTGCATTATTAATTTGATTTTCAGTATTTATATAAGCAATAAAACCGGTTTCATTTTCTTCAAAGCTGTCAAACGGAAAATCTTCTAAAAATGCCATTAGCACTTCATTCCCCGGAATAACAGGGGTTACCGTAAACTCATAAGCTAAATAATGCATGCTAAAATGAATTAATAATAGTACAAAAATCGAGTGATTTTAAACTGGCGCCTCCTATTAGTCCGCCATCAACATCAGGACACATAAAAAGTTCTTTTGCATTTGCAGCATTACAACTTCCACCATATAAAATCGAAGTTTCTTGCGCAATACTTTCATCGGCAATTTTTGAAATAATGCTTCTGCTAAATTGATGCATTTCCTGAGCTTGATGAGGTGTTGCTGTTAACCCTGTGCCTATAGCCCAAACAGGTTCGTAAGCCAATATAATGTTTTTGTATTTAGCCGGCTCAATGTTTTGCAATCCTTCTCTTATCTGAGTTTCTACGGTTATTTTTTCTGTATTTTTTTCTCGCTCTGCCAATGTTTCGCCATAGCAAAAAATTACATTTAGGTTTTCAGTTAAGGCTAAATTTATTTTTTGAGCAATTAATTGGTTTGATTCGTTAAACAATGTTCGACGCTCACTGTGCCCAATAATCACATATTCGCAACCTATTGAGTGTATCATGGCGGCACTAATTTCGCCGGTAAATGCACCTTTTGCTTGGTGCGAGCAATTTTGAGCGCCAATAAAAAAATTAGTTAAATGCTTTGTTTGGTGTTTTATTTGTTCTAAATAAATGTAAGGAGGGCAAATAATTTTTATAACACCATTATCAGTTTTATGTGAAATTATTTCATTGATTAAACTTTCTGACTCGGTTTTTAAACCATTCATTTTCCAGTTACCGGCAACTATTTTTTTACGCATCATTTATTTTACTCTTACGCGTGGATCGAGAATACCGTAAACAATATCTACCACAATGTTAGTTATTACAAAAATGGTAGCAAAAATTAAGGTTGCTCCCATTACAATTGGCAAGTCGTTTTTAGCAAGTGCTTCAACAACTTCATTGCCTATGCCCTTCCAACTAAAAATACGCTCAACAAATACTGAGCCGGCCATTAGTCCTGCAAACCAGCCCGATATAGCCGTAACAACAGGGTTAAGGGCATTTTTTAAGGCATGTTTTACAATGATAGATTTAAAAGCCAAACCTTTTGCTTTTGCTGTGCGTATATAGTCTTGCGAAAGCACATCGAGCAGTGAGCTGCGCGTGAGTTGAATTACAATACTTAATGGCCTAATACCTAATGTAATTGCGGGGAGTATTAGGTTTTTTAATTTCAAAACCTCTCCATTCCAAACATCATACTCATACAAACTTCCAGATGGACTTAGGCCAGTGTAACTCGATAATAAATATCCAAATAAGTACATAATTACAAGTCCAACTAAAAATGAAGGGGCACTCATGCCAAATACGGTAGCTAAAACAAAAGTAATATTATCAAACCACGAATTTTTTTTAGTAGCTGAAATAATGCCTAAAAAAATACCAATAATAGAAGCAATTATAATAGCAGAAAAGGCTAAAACAGCAGTTTCTGGCAGGGTGTTTTTTATAATTTCTGAAACGTTACGTTTAGTGATATAACTTTTTCGCAAATAAGGGAGTTTAAAAACTACAGCTTTTTGGGTACCTATTGTAAATAAAGGAGTCCAGTTATACTTTTCGGGAGATAAATACCAAAAACTTTGAGCATTTTTATAATTGTGAACCGAAATAAAGGATAAATCATTAAGATAATTAAAATAACGCTCATAAACAGGTTTGTTAAAACCCAAATCTCGATGTATGGCTTCAACAGCTTCTTTATTTGCACGCTGACCAAGCATTACCGTTGCAGGATCGCCAGGTAATACATTGAATAAAAAAAACACCGCAGTAATTACTCCAAAAAGCACAACTACGCCATATCCTATTTTTTTAAGTATAAATTTTACCACTTAGGTTCAATTAACAGCAAGGCGAATATAAATATTTAATACTTATATAACATTTTTTTAGATAAAGTTTATTTTTGTGGGGACAGTTTGAGTTTTGAAGCCGATTTTTAAAATATTGATTTTTATCTCTTTTTGCGTTTTTTTAGCAAAACTGCATGCGCAGCAAAGCCAAAAAATAGGCTTGGTGCTTAGTGGCGGTGGGGCTAGTGGTTTAGTGCACATTGGCGTTATGAAGGCTTTAGAAGAAAATAATATTCCTATTAACTACATAACCGGGGCTTCAATAGGCGCTTTAATAGGCGCTTACTACGCATCGGGCTATAGCCCAGATGAAATAGAGCAAATTGTTAAAACCGAATTTTTTAAAGGGGTTACTAAGGGTGATTTGCCCTCTAAATACGATTTTTTGATAAAAAAAAGAAATGATTATGCCTCTTGGATTACTTTTAAAATTAACCCTAGCGATCCTTACATTAAAAACATTCCTACCAACATAATTAACTCAATACCCATTGATTATTATTTAATGGAAACCTTTTCCGCGCCTGTTATTGCGGCTAAAGGTAATTTTGACAGTTTATTCATTCCTTACCGCTGTATTGCTTCTGATATTGAAAACAAAAAAACAGTTGTATTTAAAAACGGCTCTCTTTCAAGTGTTATTAGGGCAAGTTTGAGTTACCCTTTTTATTTGCGCCCAATTAAAATTGATGGTAAACTCTTATTTGACGGTGGGTTGTATGATAATTTTCCGGCTGATGTTATGCAAAAAGAGTTTAATCCCGATTTTATTATTGGTTCAAATGTATCAGAAACAAATAAAGCGCCCGATGAGGATAATGTTTATCAGCAAATTAGAAGTATGTTAATGAGTAAAACTGTTTTTGATACTTTAGATGAAAAAGGCGTTTTAATTGAGCCTTGGAGCGATGTTTCAACATTTAATTTTGAAAATGCAAAGCGCTTAATTGATAGCGGTTACACAGCTACGTTAAGAGCAATTCCGCTTATCCGCAAAAAAATAAATAACATGTCAAATACTCAAAATATAAATGAAAAACGATTGCAATATCGAAAGTTAATTAGTGAAAACAACATAATCATATCGTCAATAGAAACAAAAGGTTTAAATAATAAACAGCAAAAATTTGTTGAGCAAAGTTTAATCTTTAATAAAAAGCCGTTTACAATGCAGCAGCTTAAAAAAAGATATTTTAAATTAGTGAGCGATGAAAAAATAAAATCATTATTTCCGGTAGTAACAAAAAACTCAGCAGGTGCTTATAATTTAGAATTATTTGGGAAAAAAGAAAAGCCATTATATATTGATTTAGGGGCAATAATTTCGAATCGCCCAATTAGCGAAGCTTTTTTAGGCATTCAATATAACCATTTAGGTAAAATTGGATTTAGTGCGTATGCAAATGGATATTTTGGAAAGTTAAACTCGAGTACCCATGCCCGATTTCGCTTAGATTTCCCAGGGAGATTACCTTTTTATATAGAACCATCATATACTTATTCGCGCTGGGATTATTACAATAGTAGCGTGTTGTTTTATGATTTTTTAAAACCCGCATATCTTATACAAGAAGATCAGTTTGCTGAATTAAAAGTAGGAGTGCCGGTAGGAAACATTTCGCAATTTAATATTGCCGGGGGCTATTCGCAATGGGGGAATTTTTATTACCAAACCAATAATTTTTCAAAACTTGATACTACTGATAAAACATATTTTAATTACTTATATACCCAAGCAAGCTATAACATAAACACACTTAACCGCAAAATGTATGCAGATGAGGGAACCCTTGTAAATATTAGAGGGCGTTTTTTGCAGGGCGATGAATCGTTTATACCCGGTAATACAGGTATTAATAAGGTTAAATTTCTTGATTATAAACAAAAACCTTGGGTGCAAGTTAAAGTAACTGTTGATAAATATTTAAAACCGGCAAAAGCATTTAAGTTCGGGATTTTTGCAGAAGGAGTTTATTCAACAATGGGATTTTTTAGTAATTATCAAGCAACTATTTTATCTGCTCCCGCATTCAATCCAACTCCTGAAAGTCAAACTTTTTTTATTGATGCCTACCGTGCGCACAATTATTTAGCCTCCGGATTAAAAACAATTACAACGCCTATTAAAAATTTTGATATACGTTTAGAGGCTTATGTTTTTCAGCCGGTAAATTCAATATTAAAAGACGCTAACGGAAACGCATACTACAGTCAGCCATTTTTATATCGCTATTTTTCAGGTATGGCTGCTTTGGTGTATAATAGCCCTGTTGGGCCTTTTTGTGTTAGCTTTAACTACTATGATAAAAACACTAATCCATTTTCAGTGTTTTTTCATTTTGGGTATATTATTTTTAATAGAAAGTCAATTGATTAGAGTAAAATTTTTTAATTCTATTTTATCTGAACTTGGTATAATACGATAGTGAAAAATAAATTAGACCAAATTTTGTAGGTTCAATTTTTTTTATTAATTTTGGTCTGTAATAAATATCATTATGTCATTAGCCTTATACATACCCGTTAAAGAAACGCTCCAAGAATTGCGTTCAGTACTAAAAAAAGCTTCTCCTATGATGCAGCCTCGCATCAAGATGCTTATCGTTATGAAAAAAGCAGGAGAAAAAGCTGTTTCTAAAAGAGAATTAATGAATAGCGTGGGTGCTTGTAGCCAAAGCATTCACGATTGGAGAACTATATATAAAGAAAAAGGTTTAGAAGCCTTGCTTTACAATGGCAGAATTGGGAAAGCCGGAAAACCATCTGTATTCACTAAGCAAGAACATGAGAAAATAGAAAAAAAGTTAAAAGACCCAAGAAACGGGCTAGCTGGTTACATCGAGCTACAAGAATGGATAGAGCAAGAATTTAAAAAAGAGGTAAAATACAATACCCTACTTAAATATGCTATTCGCCATTTTAACACAAAAGTAAAGGTGGCTAGAAAAAGCCATGTAAAAAAAGACCCACAGGCGGTTGAGGCTTTTAAAAAAACTTTACGCAAAAAATAGCTGAAATTGCCCTTGCTGCGCCTCTACAATACAAAAGCATCAATTTATATTTTGAGGACGAGAGTCGCTTTGGATTACACACAAAATATGGGAGAGGGCTAACCGCTAAAGGCGTACAACCAGTTTGTAATTTTCAACAAGTGTTTCAGTACACTTATTTATTTGGAGCATTTTCTCCTATTACAGGCGATAAGTTCCTACTTGAAATGCCTTATTGTAGCGGCGATAT
>JAFDYB010000033.1 GCA_018267655.1 Bacteroidota bacterium | reverse complement strand
GTTTACGGCACAAGTAACAGCAGCCCTGTTTTACAAAACGGCTATAGTGTATTAATTTTAAAATGGGATGGCACTTGTAACAGCAACAGTTTAGTATTAGGAGGCAGTGGCGGCAAATTACCTGCTGGCACTTATTTTTACTTAGTTGAAAGTACCGATAACAAAGGCAATGTTAACAACTACAAACAATTTGCGGTATTGATGTATTAGTTGTAAATTAGATATTAATTAGTCATGTGTTTTAAAATTGCAAGTATGAATAAATTATTAAATAAAATAATAATACTGTTGCTACTATCTAGCATAGGCAAAGCACAGTTGGCTGTAGTAGCTGATAATAGTTTTAATGTTGGTGTTGGACCAGATATAATGGTATTTGCTACTCGCACCCAAACTAATGGAAATATTTTGCTTTACGGTAATTTTACAAATTTTAATAATAAACCTTATTTTAATTTTGCAAGAATAACATCAAATGGGGCCTTAGATACTACGTTTAATTGTGGTTCTTGCTTGTATTCGGCGCCAACTAATTCGTGGGGGGTATGTAACAGTTTTGCCTTGCAGGCAGATGGTAAAATTTTAATTTTTGGTAAATTTAATTCGTTTAATAACTATACGTGCAGTAACCTTGTCCGCCTTAATACTAATGGAAGCGTTGACACTACTTTTAAAACCAGCTACGGCTTTAACGAACAAATATATACAGTAGCACAACAAAGCAATGGTAAAATTATAGTAGGCGGTTTTTTTACAAAATATGGTAACGACTCATGTGGCAAAATTTGTAGGCTTAATACCAATGGAAGTATTGACACCACATTCAAATCTCGCAAAGGCTTTAATGTATTAGCAAATCCATCGAGTAGTGTATTAACATTGTACGTAGGTAATAACGATTCAGTTTTTGCTGGTGGAAGATTTGACATGTATGCCTCTGTATATAAAAATAGTGTTGTTAAGTTAAATAGTAATGGCATGATAGATTCCACATTTAATTACTATGATCCATATAATACAGGCGGACACATCGTTAATAAAATATTGCCTACACCAGATAATAGCCTTATGATTATTCAAGACAATGATTTGACCTGTGGGGGCAGCACAAGCTTAGCAAAGCTGAATAGAAAGGGCGCAAGAGACACTGTTTCATTTACATTTCATTCCTCATTATTTTGTGGAGCTATATTGGGTTTTGCAATAAACAAAAACAACGGAAAAATGATATACACAACCACAAATAATGCAATGCCCTTGCCTTTTCTTCCCTTTTTGCAATTACAAAGCAATGGGCAAACAGATAGTTTGAATTTTAAAGTAGGAAGTTCATTCATGCAAGCCCCAGGTGTAAATGGGTATGCACGTAGTTTAAGCTTCCAAACAGATAGCTCTATTATTGCAGCCGGTGTATTTAATATGTTTAGAGGTTACAATTCAAAATGTGTAGTAAAATTAAAAACACAATCTGTTACAGGCATTAGCGAACTTTCTTACAATAAAGAAAAAATTAAAGTATTCCCCAACCCTAGCAATGGTAAAATAATTGTAGAAACCGATGCCTCAAGTGCTATAATTACTGTATTTGATATTACAGGGCGTATAATGACCGAAGAAAAATTAGACATACACACAGAACTTAATTTTGATTGGTTGAGTAATGGGACTTATATTTATTTGATTAAAAGCAATGGTATAACGGTTAAAACCGATAGATTGATTATAAATAAATAAATTTAGCAAACGTGTTTACTTATAAAAAAATAATAAAAACAAGCAGAGTTTTAATTTTGCTTGTTTTTTTCTTTAATACAAAAGCGCAAATAAATTTAATACCTAATCCAAGTTTTGAAAATTTTAGTACATCATTAACAAGTTGCAATACTTACACAATGCTTACCAACTGGTATGAAGCATTTTCGGCTGGGTGGATATTAAGTACAGATAATGCTTTTAATTGTTTAAATTGCTCAGATAGCGCACCATTAAGTACAGCAGGCTATAAATTTCCCAGAACTGGGAATACATATTGTGGATTAACTTTGAGATCACTATTGCCAGTAAATGGTTATCAAAATTTTTCAAATGGTTTTAACTTAATTGGAGTTCAATTGGTTAATCAATTAAAATTAGATCACGCATATAATTTCAATTTATATTATATTCTATCTCAATGCTCAAATAAAACAAATAATCAACTTTCTGTTTATTTAACAAGAAATCAATTTTTAATAAACTCATATGGGTTTAATCCTCTTAGTCAAATATGGTATTACAACAATATTAATTATATTAACCCCCAAATAAATTTTGATTCAAGCCAATATTTGAATGCTGACACTTCAAATTGGCAAAATTTTACAGGATGTTTTATATCAAATGGCACTGAAAACTATTTAACAATTGGAAATTTTAGAGATGGTAGATATAACAATTTACAAGATGTTAATTCAAATTGGAATCGCCCATGTTCATTATCTCAATTTCAAGGAACCGCAATATTTATCGACGATTTAAGTTTATACGATGTAGGTTTATACGCAGGCAATGCAAAATGCAGCAACGATACACTTTTATGTGCACTTGGTAGTAGCCTTAGTATTGGCAACAACATAAAAGACAGTGCGGTTTATGCTTGGTACCCACCCACAGGTTTAAGTTGTACTAATTGTCCTAACCCTGTGGCAAGCCCTACCCAAAGTATAAAATACGTTGTAAGCAAAAGCTTATGTAACATAGTAAGTAAAGATAGTATTTTTATTTCTTTTTTTACTCCCAACCTGCCACTTAGTGCAGGTAATAATGCAACTTTATGTGCAGGACAAAGTGCCAATATAGGCGCAAGTGCAATGCCTTATTATAATTACAATTGGCAACCTGCGCAGGCAATAAATTGTTCCACTTGTGCTTTAGCCATTGTAAACCCAAGCACGGCAACAACTTACACCTTAAGTAGGAGTCTTTGCAACGAGATAAAAAGTGCCACAGTAAGCATTAGCCTTAAACCTAACTACACAACTGCCCCAAATATTTCCCTTAGTAATTCAGTTGCCTGCCTTTGGGATACCTTGCAGTTTTCCTGCAAAACCTTGCCCACTACCGCATTTAACTACACCTGGCAGCCTTACGGGCAATACCTGCAAAGTAATAACAATATGGCAAAAGCACTTATTAGCAATAATAATTTTTACTATTACCAAATCAGCAACCAAAATAC
>JAFDYB010000032.1 GCA_018267655.1 Bacteroidota bacterium | reverse complement strand
ATGTCATCAGCAGTTTTTACGCCGCAGTATATTTTATAGTACAACCATTCGCTACCAATTGAAAAAATTTTTTTGCTTTGTTTTTCTTTTGTTGCATTATTAGCAACTGGCTGTAATTTGTTTTCATTTAAAACAATCGCAATACATTCGTTGGTAAAAGAATTCCCTTCTGAATCTTTAACTAAAGCCTCATTATCATCAAATAAATATTCTTCAAGTGTAATTTGATTTTTGTTTTTTACAATATCTATGAAAGTATCTATTGCTATTGGCACAGAAGTATCAATAAGTAGCTCATTATCGCCTTCAATAACTAAAAATTTATCGGGTAATTCTATACGATTTTTTAATTCAAAAAAACGCTGATATATTACGACATTTTCTTCTCCTTTTTTCTTTACTTGTAAATACTCTATATCTACTTTATTTAGTTGCCATTTTGCAGGGCTTAAAATAACATTTTGAAACTCTACCCTTGGCAAGTAGCTATATTGATCGGACAAAACGCCCCAATTAAAGCCTAAGTATGATTTTTCAAAATATTGTGTTTGTAAATCACATAAAAAATGATAAACGGGTAAGCTATTAAAATGAAAGTTATGGGCGTTTCCAAGCCGAGGAATTATTTCTTTATTCAATCGCTTATCAAAAAGAATAATTTTATTATTTCTAACACGTATAAACAAGTCCGTCATTTTAATTTGAAAGCTTTCTTCTACCGAACTTTTCGCTAAATAAGGGATCTCAAATTTTCTTATGCATGGACGAAACAAAATATTTCCTGTTCGACTTTCCGGTAAATGTACTATTTCTGCAAAAATCTTCTCGGGTTCTTGTTTTTGCTCAAAATCAGTTATTTGCATAACAATTTCTTCAATCTCCTTATCTCCACAAGCAAATCGTCCAAGTAAATTAACAGCACTGCTACCACCTATACTTTTGATGTTAATCTTATTTGTTTGGGCATTAATAACATTAAACATCACACAAAAACTTAACGGCAAAATACTTTTTGAAAAATCAACTTCTTTAAAATTTTCTTCGGAAATTTTAATTACTTTTTTGTTCTCTTTCAAGCCATCATTCAGCAATTTGAATAAACAATTTTGTAGCAAATTCCATTTTATGTTTGTCTCGCTTTCAAGATTAGAAAAGTAAAAGCCATTTAACAAATCGTTAATACCATTTGAATCTTTTGAGGGGTAGCCAATTCCTGACTCTGTGTCTAAAACTGTTGAAAGAGCAACCTCATCATCTTCATATCTACCATAAAAATTTTGTATAAAAGTTTCTATGTTTTTAGAGGAATTTGGCAAAGTGATTTTATCCAAAAAAGATATAGTATTTTTAATTTGAGTTTGTATTTCATGATTTAAAATGGCATTATCGTACTGTTTGTATAAATCTGTTTGAAATAAATTTGTTTCGCTAATATCAGGTAATACTTGTTTTAATGTTTCATAAATATGTTTATATGATTCAATCTCATTAAAAATATTTTCGTCAAGTTGTTGAATTAATTTTTCAATATATACTAGTACAGAAATTAACTTTTGTAATTCGATGTTTTGGCGTAATGAATTTATTTTTTTTAATTCTTCAAGCATTACACCAAAATAATCATTGCCTGTTATCTTTGGCTCAAATTGATTAATTAAAACTTGGGATAAAATTAATTCTTCAACAAAAGCGTTTGCTTCTTCAATACTAATATCTTCATCAACCAATAAATTTGAAATATTTTGTTGTGTTAAGCCTTGTTTACAAGCGCATAATATTCCCACTATGTATTCTGAGTAATCAATTTTATTTATTTTATGAAAACGAATATTATTTTCATAGTAATATTCAACGTAACGGTAATGTTTGCCGATTTGATAAATACTTGTGTTAGGATAGTATTTTAAAAATGGTTTTATGAAGTCTAATTTTGTTAATTTCTGTGCTAAAGAATACAACACATTCATATCTAAACGTGTTTTTCGGCTTAGTGCTTTTTTTAAGTCAGCATTAAGAATGATGTTATTTTCATTTTGCCAGTTTCCAATGCTTAACCCTGCAAACAAGCCAAAAGGCGTACATCTATTTTGAGAACGTGTTTGATACTTGTATAGGGAAACATTAACTTTATTTGCGTTTTTTATGCTCTGTTTTTGAGTTTCATCGTACAGATTTGATGAAGCAAGATACAACGCTTCATTAAAGTAAGGCTGCGTTATTTCTTTAGTTATAGAAAATAAGGGTGTACGAAAAACTATTTTATTTAAATATTGCATACTTTAGCTAAGTAGTAAGCATCTATCCCAGTTAGGTTCAATTTGATTAATTGACGATATTAACGATAATCCAATTCCTGCAATGCCTTCAAGTAATCCGTACTCCGATTTAAAACCTATTTCTTTTCCATGAAAATGCTTGTACCCCGCCAAACCGTTGTTAAATAAAGCTTTATCAAGTGTAACTTTGTACCAATAGTTTGCGGCATTTTGATAAATAGGTCGTTTTGTACTATTATACATTCTAGAAAATATATGAGCTATTCCAATGCTACCATGGCAAAAGCTAGCATCTAAAATGTCGTTATTCTCATTCTTTATTATTGCACATTGAAATAGTATTTTATTAGCAATTTGCATTAACTTTTCATCTTTTAATATCTTCCCTGCATAATTGATAGAATAAGCACAGGCTAAGTCACCGTAACACCAACTAAGTTTTCTTCCATAATGATATTTATTGTTCTCATCAACAATAGTTGGAAAATATCCATTAATGTTTTTTTCATCATAAAATTCAAAAATTCCATTTATAGCTTTATTGATTACGTTTTTTATTTCAATCTGTTTGCATTTTAAATAAATATTACATAAAATAATTAAAATTGCTGGTAATCCATGTGCTAGTCCAATAGAATAGCCTTTTTCCTCACTATTAATACTAAATTTAATTTTCCACTTTAATGAATTATTTTTTGAGACAGCATGGGTTAAAATTTTTTCACACCAGTATTTTGATAGCATTTTAGAATTTTCGTTATTAAATTGATTTATGTAGTGCATTACCCCAGTGCTACCAAGAAAAAAGTCCACATTATTTATCTCTAATAATTTAGCACATGTTTTCGTTTCTTCTTCTATCTCGATTTCTAACATATCGTTATCTATTAAATTTTTGAAAGCAGTTATTATACCAGGAAAACCACTTGCATAACTTAAATTGTTTAGTGTTTTTAATCTACGAGATATTAAGTCTATTAATGTTGTTATTTTTTTATTCGTATTTGACTTAGGCTTCCAAAGTTGATAATAAAACAGAAACATTAATTCTCCTGTTTTTCCTCCCATAATACCAATATCATCATCTTCTGATGTATTATTTTTAATTATTTCTATGTAAATATCATCAATTTTACGAGCAATTACATTACTTAAAAATGAATCGTTTATTGTCGGTTGCCACATGAATTTTATTGAAAAAAAACTCTATTAAGAGTTAAATTAAATGAATTTTTATTTTTCATTAAATAATAGGCGTATCCGTTCATTATTTTAATGTCTATGCAAAATAACGATGGCATAATATAACTTTTTTCAACAAGCCCATTGTTATAATGAATGTGTTTATATATAATTTTATCGTCATCAATGTATTTGCTGTAAAATTTGTGTTGTATTTCATCTAATTGAATTTCCCTTTTCCATGTTTTAGTTTTATGAAAATCAATTTCAAATTGTGAAATAATAGTGTTATTTCTGAAAATATTTATCTCATTATTTATAAAGTCAAAAACAAATATTGAGTCGTTTATTAAAAATAACGGCGCAAAAACTTCATCTAATAAAACTGTTTCACGAAAAACAACATTCGGATTAGAATACACGCCTCCTATTTTCTTTTGCATGTCATTATCATCTTTTCTTTCTCTTGTATGTTTTTTATCCTCAACATCAAATAAAGAAATCTTTTTTTTATTATGTTTATCAATATAGAAATAGCTTAGTGAACTATTTTTAGAGAGAAATGGGTGAAAATTAGTGTTACTAATTAAGATTTCTCCAAATTTTTTAATAAAATAAATAGCATTATTTGTTGAGGTGATGCAATTTCCAATTAGCTTTTTATATTCCTGAATAAAATACGGCTTGTAAATATATATGTGATTATTTTGATATGCAATTTGGTACGAGCTATCTTTAGAGAAAATATTAATGTTTTTAAAACAATCTTTAAAAAGAGATTGTGGCTCAAAATTTAACTTACTTATCGCTAAGGTATCTAGCAGTTCATTTAAAACAATAACCTCCGATTTATATGGTAGTTTTTTATAATTTAATAAAACAATTTTATTTTCGATAAATCCGTAATCAATTATGTTGCTCAAAGGATTTGTAATTTCCGTTTTGGTTGAAACAATAATTTCGTTAAGTAAATTTGCTTTTCTTTGTAACTCAAAAATTATTTTTTTATAGCTTCTTTTTTTTATAATAGTATCAATAAAAACGGCTTCACTTTCGTAGTTTATGTGTTCAAAAATAAAACCATTATTTTCTAAAGAATTAATTTCGAAATTCCCTAAACTGTCTGAAATAATTTTTTTTGAAAATCCTTTTAAACTTATATATACATTGGGAATTGGCTTTTTTGATTCAACATCAATAACTATACCTGAAACAGTGATTGTGTTTTGGCTTAAAAATTTATTTATAATTAAAATAAAAAAAAAGATTATTTTGTAGCTTTTTTTATTTTTCATTTTACAATTAAAATTTAATAATCCCCCAAAAGCAAAGACTTATGGGGGGATTATTTTCTATTCATTTGGAGAGCATATACCAGTAAAAGCGGTCAAAGTATTTCCGCCGCATCCAATATAACCAGGGCAAGTGTAATCTCTTGGATAAGTACATATATTTTGACTATTAG
Organism: Bacteroidota bacterium; assembly: GCA_018267655.1. Taxonomy (GTDB): domain Bacteria; phylum Bacteroidota; class Bacteroidia; order B-17B0; family Aurantibacillaceae; genus Aurantibacillus. Next base: position 716 of record JAFDYB010000032.1, on the reverse strand, counting down.
TACCTCCACCATTAACATTAGCCATTTGCTCGTTATTTAGCTTTGTAATTGTTTCTTTATTTAAAGAAAGCTTTCCTTTAAATTTTACCTTTTTCATTTTGTTAATTATTTATTTTTCACTACTCATAACTATATGCAGGCTTTTCGTGTTTGCGCCCGTAAAACCACTTGGCTTTAACTATTGCAAGCAAACCACTTTCTATCTTTTTTAGGTGCTTAGTTGCAAGACGTCTTTTACAAGCAAAACAATTAAAAAAATTAGCTAGCAATAAACTTACGCCACTAAAATACACTCTAAAAATAAAATGTGTATAATGTAAATTACGGCGTAACATTGGGTAAAAGGTATTTTAAACTCAAATGTAATGCTAATTAATTAATTTTCAATACATTTATGAGCGTATTTTACGCCGTAAAAAATATGACAGAACATTCAGATATTAAAATATGCTCAAAAACTAAGAAGTTTAAGGTTAATGCAAAATTACAAACAAGAGCAGGTTTCGGAAATTTTAGGCTTATCTAGCCAACAAGAATATTCAAAATTAGAAAATGGTAAAATTAATTTTACCGATGACATTATTTTTCGTATTTGTAAGGCCTTTTCAATAAGCCCTGAGGAGTTTATGAACGGAAATTTAAGCACTCATATTCTTAATAGTCCAAATTCATTTAACCACTCGCAAAATAATACCATTAACGAGAAAGATTTTATT
>JAFDYB010000031.1 GCA_018267655.1 Bacteroidota bacterium | reverse complement strand
GTATTTTGGTTGCTGATTTGGTAATAGTAAAAATTATTATTGCTAATAAGTGCTTTTGCCATATTGTTATTACTTTGCAGGTATTGCCCGTAAGGCTGCCAGGTGTAGTTAAATGCGGTAGTGGGTGGGTTTATAATATTAAAGCGCAGGGTATCCCAAAGGCAGGCAATACTATTGCTAAGTTGCATTTTTGGGGCAGTAGCATTTTGTTTAACGGTAATTAGCACGCTATCTTTACTTATTATGCTGCACAGAGTTTTGGTAACATAATAGGTAGTGCTTACACTTGGGTTGGCAATGGGGTTAGGGCAATTGGTGCAACTAAGCCCGGTGGCCGGGTACCATGCATAACTGGCACTGTCTTTTGTGTTAAGGCCAATGTTTGCGCTTGTATTAAACGTAAAACATGTGTCATTTATGCAACGGGCATTGCCATTATATAAACCCACATCATACAAACTTACATCGTCGATGTAAATATAGTTTGAAACCTGTGGTGGTAAGGCAGTGGAAATACTACAAGGCTGGTTCACATGAAAATTAAAATTAAGGTAATTACACCTATAGTGACTTACGTTTTTAAAATTGCCAATATTTAAAAATTGCTCGGTACCACCTGCTTTAAAGCAACCCCCAAAGGCATGCCAGGTAGAGGTATCTGCATTTAAAAAAGTAGTAGTATCATGGTTTATTTGTGGGTTCATAGTATCCCAAGTGGTATGATACCACGTTGTGGTTAAAATATTACTTGGGGGATTGTGATTATTGAATAACTTAATACTATCTCCTGTAAAATAGGCAGAAAGAATGTTCCCTACAGACATTGCTTCTTTAGCAACGCAATAGTAAAGATTAAAATCGTAAACATGATTTTTAAGTAATTTGATACTTAGCTTAGTTGCAAGAATTTCGGTATATGTGGTTAGCGAATATTGTGGCGAAGATGAGTATGAAGTGTAAGATTGGGGGCAGCCATTCACTCCACCACATATTATACCTGCATAGCAATTCCCCGTGCGTGGATACTTATAGCCTAATGTGTTTAAGGGAACAGAAAAACCGCAAAGTGACGGGGTTAATCCTGCTAATAATAATGGAGAATATGCTGTGTAATAATCAGGTGTTCCTAACACACGAAACCAATATTTACAAGAGTCGATTTCAGCCCAAGTATTTGGAATTGAAGTATATTGTTCAAAAGAAGGGTTAGGAACTAAATTAATTTGCCCTTTGGCATTAAAGTAAGTAAAAAAACAAAGTAGGGCTAATACCCTACTTTGTTCTAAAGCCAATTTTTTCATTAGTGATTAATAATTAATTTATCTGCCTTTATTATTTCGCCATTGGTATTAATAATTTTATACAAATAAGTTCCTGGGTTTAAAGCGCTAACATCTACTTTAATTTCGTCGGTAATTTTTTCAATAATTACACTACGCCCAAGCAAATCATATAAATAAAAAGTGCAATCTTCTAATTCAGAAGCTATTACTACCTCGTTATTAGCAGGGTTAGGATATACCTTTGTTTCTAAAACAAAACCACTTGTTGTTTTAGCAAAATTACTTAAGCGGCTTCCACTACCACTTCCTGCAGTATATTCGCAAGGATTGCGATATTCAGTACTATCAAAATAACTTAATAAAGCACGGGCTTGGTAAACACTTAGCCCATCGGTAAACGGACACAATTGTGCTAAATTTTGCAGAGTACTTTTGTTAGCACTTGTTAAAGTATGACTAAGCGCATAACTATAGTAAATTGCATTATAGGTTTTTTGGTTTTGCTCGGCAGTTACAGTAGTGTTAACACCGGCATTAATACTTTGTGCATTTAAAACAGCTATGCTGCTATTAGTAGCAGCAAGGCTATCAACAGCATAAAAAACTCCTAGGTTACTACTTAAGTTACTGCTTAAAAAATTACTTGCGCCTAGTGTGGCAGCACTGAGAGCTGTATTGTTTTTTAAACTATTATATATATGATAGCGGGCATTAAATAAGGATGTTGCTGTATTATTGCCAAAATTGAGTGTGCTGCCAAAAAATGGTATAAAATTAGAGTTACCAAAAAATGCAACTGGGTAGGAATAACCGCAAAAATAAAAACTTGGCATCCAAGTTTGAGTCCGGGCGTAAGAATTTCCACTGCTGTTAGCACTTTGTTGCGGATATTGGTTATTAAGCGCACTAGGAAAACCAATGTAATAAAGCGAGTTACTTAATGGATTAGAATTGTTATCAGTAAATAAATCAGCCCCTGCCCCCCCATAATTAAAGGCGCCAAACATATTGCCGCTTGCTCCCCACAAACCAGAGCCATAAGGAAAACCAATATCGCCTGTATAACCATAATTGCTTGTCCATATACCGTATTGTACCGCACCGCTATAACCGCTATTAGTATTTAGGTTTAATTGATTGTTTAATATAGAACTATTGGCGCAGCCTCCATTAAACTTTAAACAAGCACCTACATTGGCTATACTATTGCAACCATACGAATTGTTTGAACCAATACTGGTGTTTATACCCGTAACAGCCGTATTTGTTGCAACCCCACTGTTTTGGCTGTAAATAATATTGCCCGTAACAGTTGTGTTAATTACACTATTTAGTGTAATGCCGTCGTAATTTAAACTTGGTGTTAATGCTACATAGCGTTGGTTAATTAAGTTGTCGGTTATTTTTGAGGCATTAACTACTTGCATAAACACACCAATATTTTTGCCACTAAGGGTATTGCTGGTTATGCTGTAAAAAGGGCTGTTTTTTATGCTTAACTCATTTATATAAATATGATAGCGTTGGTCGTAAGTGGCGCTATAAGTGGCTGTGTTTTGAGAAAACTCACTAACAAAGTTTCTACCATTAGCAAAGGAGTAATAATCAATTAAACAATTGGTAAATGTGTTATTACTTAATTTAGCATACGACAAAGGCGTACTCATCGTATTTGTGTTAATGGCTCTAGTACAATTTACAAAATTATTATATTTAGCAATAACGGTGCCACCTGCAAGCGCCATTAAACCATAGCGGCAATTGTAAAAATCAACCGCATATTTACTGTTAATAAGAATACCCGCCGAGGCATTGCCAACAGCGCAAAAAGAATTTCCGCTATAAATACCTGTGCCACCTGCTGTAAACATATTATTAAAATTTGCATTAATCACATACATTGAGTTGCCTATGCCATAAACCCCGTAGTTTAATCTTTCAAAATAATTTTTTGCATGAGCATTTAAAGTATTATTAGCATAAGCAGCTCCCACCATTAAAGTTTGTGTGAGTGGCATTAAAAAAAATGAAATTCCCTTGTCGGCAGCGGTGCCATAAGTAATACCTAAAATACTTGAGCCTTTTAAAACCCCGTTAGAGAAGGTAGACAATAAAGGCGCTACCGAACTAACAAAGGTTGGTGTAGTAGTGCTAAAAACACTTGCATAAGCTGATGCAGGTAAAATACGCGAGGTAAATATTGAACCCTCAACATTGTAAGCCGGCTGACCAAAAATAGTGTTAGTAAACGTTGTAAACCCACTGGCTATGGAGTTTAAATTATTATTAAAAATAGAATTTCGCACTATCATACCCCTATGAGATGTTATACCACTTGTTGAAACTGCCCATTGCGCATCTTCAATTATTGAGTTTTGAATGCTTAGTAAATTTTTACTACTAATACCCACCCACATTTTGCAACTGTGCCAATAGCTATTTACAATAACAAGCGGTTGATTTTGCATTACAGCTGCGGCATCGCTCATATAAACATTGCTTGCACTAAAGGTTAAGTTTGCGTTTAATGTAATGTTGCCAATAAAGCTATAATTGCCTGTTATTAGGCTGTTAGAGGGGGCAGCAAAAGTACCGGTATTGGTACTGCCAACTAATAAACTGCCCCAAGGCGCAGCACCGGCTGTGCCATAAGGCACTATTGTAACATTACTCAGCGTTCGGTTCATGTGGCTTGGGTTTGTGCAGCAATTAATTACAGGCACTTGCACTACCAAAGACGAGTTTGAGCAAGCATTAGAAGCATAAACCGTATATGTGCTTGATGCGCTTGGAGTAAGCGTAACAGTAGCACCCGTTAAATTGCCGGGTTGCCATGTAAAAGATGCCGTTGTGTTTGCCGTAGCGGTAAGTACTACAGGCGAGTTGGCGCAAATATTGGCAGGTACGTTAACTGTAATTGTTTCAACAGGTGTAAGTACTAACGTCGTCATTGTATAAATATTTACACAATTTGAAGCGCCTGCAGTATTGTTTGAAAAACTGAAGTAATCTAAATCATTATACGATGTAAAAAAATAATTATTATAAATACCCGGAGCAGTAAACGTATTACAAACATTTACACCCATACCATTATTTGCAAGTGTGTAATTGTATGAAGATGTATAAAACGAACCAGCTAATGAACCATAAAATGGATTAGAAACATCGTACGCCCAAGGTAAACTAGCAGAGTGTACTATAAGGCTTGTTGTAGTATTGCCTAAAGGTAAAGTTGGAGTAGGTGAAACATTAAAATACGGGTAGCCTATGCTAGTTAGCGTTGGAGGGGCATTTAAAGATGATGTAAAAGTTGAACACGCTACGCATCCTACGCAAACTGTGTTTTGAGGATTAGAAAAAATACCCGGTACTTGACAAATAATAGTAACATATAGGACGCCGCAGGTATAGGCATCTTGAAGAGAAGTAGCGCCAGGGAAAATTGTGAAAGTTGTACCACTTGGGTAATTACTGAACGATATAGGGAGGTAGTTTATTCCTGTGCCTGCTGTAGTTTGGGTGGCAACAAAAGGAGAAACAAGTGAACAGGTGTTACACGGGTTAGAAGGGACAACAGTTGCCACTGAATAATTAGTAATTGCAAACAAATTACTGCAACACAATGTTACAGAGCATACACTATTAGGATCATTGTTTCCATTGCTACAGTGATAAGAAATACCGGGATAACAATTACCGTTAATTGGGTCGTAGTTTGTGCAAAAAGTAATAGGAGGACACTTGGGCGTTAAAACAGAGTTTATCACATTAAATTTACTTACAAAATCTGAGCCTTGCGATTTGCGGTACATCTTAACATAATAGGTATTGCCTGATGTGAGGCTCATAGTGTTAAGCTGTAGTGTTGAGTCGCTGGCTCCCGTTAAAGTATCTGATGTAATTAAACTTAAATTGCCGCAACTGCCTTCGTACAGGGCTGCATTTAAAAACTCGGTAGCTTGATTTGCATTGCTGTTTACAATAGTAATACTTGCATTACTCGACGAGGCCGTAAATTTATACCAAGCAAAATTGCCGCCCGTAAAACTCACACTGCTAAGTGTAGCGTTTGGCAATGTTGTTGCAAGTGTACATGAACTTGCCGGATTTTGCCCCTTTAAATTTAGGCTCATAAGGCTAATAAAAGCTATTAGAGCTGTTTTTACAAAGAGGGGGGGGGGGGTGAAGCCCAAAAGCCCCTTGCGTTGATTTGATGAGGATTGTGCATGGTTTTTCATTTCTATTTTTATTTAAAAATTAATAAATGAGTGCCTTTGAATAAACGAAGTTATAAATTAAAAAACATAAAAGCAAATTTTTGTGAAGGTTTTTTCTAAGCCAAAAAAAAGGAGAAAACAAATAATTGCTTCAAAAAAATCTTTTTTTTCTTCATTCCTTTTCTTTTAAAAGAAAAGGAAGCAAAAGAAATTGGCGTTTCGATCTTTCCCTGCGCTCTTAATTTTTTACGCAAATTTAATCAAGGTAAATTTTAATGCGCCAAGGTTCAACAAATAAAGCGCATTAAAAAAACGCAAGCACCCTCGATGAATTTTTAAAGAAAAATAAATTCACGCCAACGCTCCCTCAGCGAAACGCCTGCCTACGCTCTTTTTTTACAGTATCTTCTAAAAAAATCAAAGTCATTCCAAAATGTTTCGGAATCTTAGAACGAGATGCTGAAACTAGTTCAGCATGACACTAAAAAATCCCGACCTCATAAAATTTCACGTAAAAAATCGAGTTCATAAAAAGCGCAGGGCTGTGAAAAGACGATTTGTTGTTTGAAGCTCGGCGCAAGCTTGTGGGTGGAGAGCGAGTTCCAAATC
>JAFDYB010000030.1 GCA_018267655.1 Bacteroidota bacterium | reverse complement strand
TACTTACAATTGTATCTTAACGAATTTGTTTACAAACTTAATAGACGATATTTTGGTGAGCGAATCTTCGAAAGGCTTGTTATTGCCAATATTACAGGATTATGATAGATTGCGGATATTCAATATAATGTTTTTAGAAACCAGTAGATGGTCATTTATTTCATCGTCAAATTTTTTAACTGTATAAAAATAAATTGCAAATGCTCCAATTGTAAACAATATTATTGTTACAATAAGCGTGTAAATATTTGTTTTTGTTAAAAGTTTCAATTTACTACTCTATAAACTTATATCCCATACCATACACTACCTTAATATATTGATCCATCCCGGCATCTGAAAGCTTTCGTTTTATGTTTTTTAATTGGGTATAAACAAAATCGTATGAAGTCAGCATTTCTGTTTTTTCTCCCCAAATACGCTCTGCAATAGCTTCTTTCGATACTAATAACTGCGGATTGCTGGCTAAAAAAACTAATATTTCGTATTCTTTTTTTGTAAATTTTATTGCATTGCCGTAAGCTAAAATCTTTTTATTGCTTAAATCAAAAACAAGATTGTCAAACTTTAAAACTTCTTTTCCGCCTTGTGTTTTACGACGTATTACAGATTTTATACGCGCATTTAATTCTGATAAATGGTAGGGTTTAGTTAAATAATCGTCTGAGCCGTGGTTTAAGGCTTCTACCTTGTCATCTACACCGTGCCTTGCAGATATTACAATAATACCTGTTTCGTAATGTGTGCGCTTTAAAAGTTTTACAAGTTCTAATCCGCTTCCATCGGGCAAACCAATATCTATTAGGGCAATGTCAAATGTGTTTTTTTCAAGAATTCTTTTTGCATTGGCTATTGTTTCAGCAAAAGTAACGGCATAACCCATACCTTCTAAAAATATTTGCAAATCTGCGTGAAAACTTTTTTCGTCTTCAATAACAAAGAGTTTATACGTGGGCATGTTCTTTAATTTTTATACACAAGTTTAAATAAAATTTAAATATCATTTTTAAGTTATAAAAAATTAATTTTTATGCACTAATTACTTTTATACTTTGTTTAATTAATTTCGCTTTTTGCTTTGCTTTTTGTAAATCTTCATCTAATACAGTTATATGCCCCATTTTGCGGAAGCCTTTTGTTTTTTGTTTTCCGTATAAATGCACATACACCCCATTAAACTTTAATATATTTTCAATACCTTCATAAACAGCATCTCCTTCAAAGCCGTATTCGCCTAGTAAGTTTAGCATTACGCTTGATTTAATTATTGAAGTATCGCCCAAGGGCAAATTTAAAATTGCGCGCCAAAACTGTTCAAACTGTGAAACATTATTGCCTTCAATTGTATGATGGCCACTATTATGAGGACGGGGAGCAATTTCGTTTACCAATAATTTATTATCTTGTGTTAAAAAAAACTCAACTGCTAAAAGTCCTATTATTTCTAACTTTTCTGCAATCTGCTTTGCAATTTTATAAGCTTCTTTTTCAATTTGCTTTGAAATACCCGCAGGGCTAAACAAATACTCAACTAAATTTGCTTCAGGGCTAAACTCACACTCAACTGCCGGAAAACATGCTGTTTCACCATTTTTATTTCGAGCAACAATAACCGAAAGTTCTTTTTTAAACGGAACCAATTGCTCAAGTACAGAGGGCGCATCAAAAGCCTTTTCGAGTTTTTGAGAATCATGCAACTTTATTACACCTTTACCATCATAGCCACCTCGGCGTAGTTTTTGAAAAAATGGAAAAAACTTAATGTATTTGCTTATTTCTGTTTTGCTTTCTATTAAAAAAAAATCAGCGCTTGGAATTTGGTGCCGTTGATAAAACATTTTTTGCAAACCTTTATCTTGAATTAACTCAATTATATGTGGTTGCGGATAAACAACAACGCCTTCTTTTTCAAGCACTTTTAGCGCGTCGGTATTTACATTTTCTATTTCAATTGTAATAATATCTTTATTTTTGCCAAAAGCATAAACAGTATCGTAATTAGTTAAACTGCCACAAACAAACTCTTTAACAAGATGCTTACATGGCGCCTCTTTATCAGAATCAAGAATCGAAATATTTAAGTTATAATTTAACCCGTTTTGAATCAGCATGCGTCCCAACTGTCCACCCCCTAATAAGCCAATTTTTATTGTTTGAATTGTTTGCATCGTTTGTAATAATGTTTATTGAATTTTAGTATTTTTTTATAAATTTTAGCAATAAAAAGTAAAAATATTAGTAAACTTGCACAAATTTATTAAACAATGGCTGAATTACACATCGTAGATATAAAATATATTGAACTTAACGATCAATCTGACTTAGAATTTAAATACAAGCCCGAGGTTCCAAAACTTAAATTAGTTGGAATAATGTTTAATGCTGAAGACGAAGACGAAGATGAGACTGAGGGCGTTTTATTTTTAACTCAAAAGCAATTAAATCAAGTATTGGCAAATAAAGAAATTGATTTAAAAGTTCAAGAAGATAGATGGCTCCTTAATAAACCTTTAAGTAAAGAGCAAAGTAAAAAAGTAGGTTTAGTTGGCATTGATGCTGAATTTATGGGGAATGCAGGCGAACATAATTTTTACGAAGCTGTAAAAATTAATTAAGCGCGCATTTTTTATACTTAAATTCAGATTATCGTTCAGCTTTATTTCTAATAAACAACGCATAAAAAACATTACGCGCAACTTCTAAAAGTATCGAGTTTATTGTAGCCGTTATTACCCAAAAAAAAGAAAGTTTGTAGCGTTTGTCTTTGTATATAGTCCACGCATATTTTCTAAAAAGTTTTGCTTGTTGAAATTTTAAACTTTTTTTGCTAGTTGATTGTGCTGATAAACGAAATTTTCCTAAAGCTTCAGAAATCATATAACCATTACCTATTAAAAACAATTCGTTTTTTAAATCAATATCAATAGTCCACATATTCGAATTTACAAAAAGTGGTTTTGGTATTTTATCATAAGCTTCTTTTAAAAACATTGATCCATTAGGCTCGCCAATGGTATTGCTTCCGTATAAAAAATTAGATCTAATCCCCCAATATTTTGAAATAAAACCACCACCAAATAAATACTTTTTCTTAAAAACTGATTGGCTTTCGTCGTTAATAATATTGATGTACGTATTAACTATTACAATATTTTTTTCTTCGCTTAAGCTAAAAATATTTATACATTTTTCAACCGTATTTAGTTCCATGCCATCATCTGCACCTAAAAACATCATATATTTTCCGTTTGCATAAGAAAATGCTTTTGAAAAATTTGCTACGAGCCCAATGTTTTCGCTATTTTTAAACAACTTAATTCTTGTATCATTAAACGAATTAATTATTTCAACTGTTTTATCAGTTGAGGCATTATCAGAAATAATTAATTCAATGTTTTGATAACTCTGATTTAATACACACAAGATAGTTTCCGCAATATATTTTTCGGTGTTATATACGGGAACACAAACACTAACAAGTGGTTGAGAATACATAAAAATTTATTTTATGCGCTTTAAATAACCATCGGGGGCAACGCTAATAAGTAATTTATGATCGATTTGTTTATCAATTACAAAATCGTTATTTGATTTTAAATATTCAAACACTGCTGTTTTTGGGTTATTTCCAACTCCCCAATTGCGTTTCATATATCCATCTGGTAAATCTTCTACAATGGTATCAAATACTACGCAATACGAACCAACACTAGTAAGAGGCGCGTAGGCTTTCAATTCTTCTAATACATGATCGTGCGTGTGATTCGAGTCTAAAGAAACCATAACTGTTTTTTTACCGGCAGCATAGTCTTTTACTTGTTTAACAATTTCAGGGGCAACTGCAGAGCCTTGAATCATTTTAATTCTTTTAGCCATTGGGTGCTTTTCAATTTCTACACGATTGTGTTCACGAATATCAATGTCAATTCCTAAAATTTCTCCTTTGCCAATCAATTCTAAAATAGAAGCATAAAAAATTAAAGAGCCACCGTGTGCAATACCGGTTTCAATAATTAAATCGGGTTTTATATCCCAAATTAATTCTTGCATCATTACCATGTCCTGTGGGTATTGGATAATAGGGCGTCCCATCCATGAGAAGTTATATGAATATAAAGCAGTATTTGATTGATTGTTAAATTGTTTTTTACTTTCTTGCAACTCTTTGTTGTGCTCAAATGAAGCAATTCTTTCTTTGCGTTCTTGTTTGAATTTTTCTATTTCGTTCATATCTTAATTTTATTTATTTTCTCACAACTTCCCCAAAACTTAAAAGGTTCGTAATCGGGGTAAGGGTAAAAACCCAAATTTAAGCTAATTTTTTTATTTTTCTCACTTAAATAATCTTCTACTAATTGTTTTACCGTTATGGGTTTTCCACTACATATATTTACCACACCATTGTTAGCTTGTGCAAGCGATGTGTTTACAATTAATTTGGCTATTGTTTCAATGGGCAAATAATCGCGCTCCTGGTCGCCTTTACTCATATTAAAAACAGTATCGTTATTAGCAAGCGCTTTTTCTAATTGTGGTAAAATCGATTTTTCGCTTTGCCCCTTGCCGTACATATAAAATAGCCTTAACCAATTTAAATTGAACGGTGTTTTTTGTTGCAACTCAAATAGATAATTTAATAATTGAAATTTTGCTTCTGCATAGGGTACAATAGGCTTGCAAGGCATATCCTCTCGTAATTCGCCTTCTTGTAACCCATATTCTAAACAAGTGCCTACAACGTTTATATTTTTAACTCCGGATTGTATCATTTGAGTTAAAAATTGTTTTTGATAAATTAGCTCAACAGTAATGTGTTCGGGTGCTTTAAACATTGGCAAAAAGCCCCAGGCAAGGTGTATAAGCACATCGGGGTTATTAAAAAAAGCGCAACTGTTTTCAGGCAATTTTTGGCTGTAATCAAAAGCTACAAATTTTACTTTTGAATACCAGGTTTTACTTTCTGCTTTTTGTTTGTTTGCCGATGTTGCAATGACTTCAATATTTCTTTTCAGTAATTCTTCAATTACATATTGCCCAACAAAACCATTTGCACCTGTAACTAAAGCTTTCATTAATTCAATACCTCAACACCCGGAATTGGCACTACAAATTTTGCGCCCCAGCCATTTACATAACTGAGTTGTTTTACAATTTCGTCTTTTATATTCCAAGGTAAAATTAAAATATAGTCGGGTTTACTATCTTTTATTGCTTGTTCGGTTACAATAGGAATGTGACTTGCCGGCATAAATTTATGCTGTTTTGCAGGATTTGCATCTACCACAAATTCAATTAAATCTTTTTTAACACCACAATAATTAAGCAAGGTGTTTCCTTTAGCAGCAGCGCCATAAGCAGCAACTTTTTTACCGGCACGTTTTTGTGCAATTAAAAATTCGAGTAAATCGTTTTTAATTTTTTCGATTTTCGGCTGAAAGTTTTTGTAGTAGTTTAGCGAGGTCATACCTGCATTTGCTTCTTTTTTTAGTAAAGCAGCTACATTTTCTGAAATTGCTTTTGAGTTATCGTTTTGATGCTTTGCAAAAATACGCAACGAGCCTCCATGTGTAGGCACTTCTTCAACATCGAACATTTGTAAACCATTGGCTTCAAAAATTTGGCTCACTGTGGTAAACGACAAATACGAAAAATGCTCATGATAAATCGTATCGAATTGATTGTTTAAAACCAATTGGTATAGGTGTGGAAATTCTAATGTAATAATGCCCTGCGGTTTTAGTACTTTTTTCATGCCGCCCACAAAATCCATAATATCAGGCACATGTGCCAATACATTGTTCCCTAGTAATAAATCAGCTTGTTGGTGATTGGCAACCATCGTATCGGCTAATTTTTTTCCAAAAAATTCGATGATTGAATTAATATCGTGATTTTTTTTTGCTGCAGCAGCAGTATTTGCAGTAGGTTCAACGCCTAACACGGGTACTCCATGTTGCTTAAAGTACTGCAATAAATACCCATCATTCGATGCAATTTCAACAACTAACGACTGTGCATTAAATTTGAATCGCTCCATCATCATGTCCACATAGCGCTTTGCATGCGCCAACCAACTGGTTGAAAACGACGAAAAATAAGCATAATCTGAATTAAATATTTCTGATGATTTATAATACTCATCAACTTGCACTAAAAAACATTTTTCGCAAACCAGCACTTTTAATGGGTAAAAGGTTTCTGGCTCATTTAATTGTTCTTTATTGATGTATGAGTTTGAAGGTGGACTGTTAACTAAATCGGCAAACTCTTGTGTTACATGGTTTTTGCAAAATCGGCAGTTCATAATTTATATTCCGTTAAATTGATTGGTGAGTAAAGGTAATTGTTTGTCTTTATCTGAAATAATTTTGATAGTATTTTTCCATTGAATATTAATAATTGGGTCGGCAAAATTGATACCGGCATCGGCATTAGGGGTGAAAAACTGACTGTGCATGTAAACAAGCTGCGTAGCATCTTCAAGCGTTAAAAAGCCATGTGCAAAGCCTTGTGGTATGTAGAGCGATAAATTATTGTATTCGCTTAGTTCAATTGAAAAATATTTTAAAAAAGTAGGGGAATTTTTTCGTAAATCAATAATAACATCTTGCACAGCCCCCCTTATGCAACGTACGAGTTTAATTTCGCCAAAGGGTGGTTTTTGATAGTGCATGCCTCTTAATGTTCCTTTTTTTAAATTCCACGATTGATTGGTTTGTACCCAATTATCATTAAAGCCAATTTGTTCAAATTCGTTTTTGCAAAAAGTGCGAGCAAATTCGCCCCTGTTATCCGACAAAGGAGTAAGTTCAACAATGTAGCTGCCTTTTAATATTGTTTCGGTAAATTTCAAATTATTTTTTCGAGTTCCGAATTTATTTGTTTTAAGTCAATGAGATGTTGAATTGTTTTTAATCGAATTAAATGCGATGCTCTAAAATTTGAATCGGAGAAATTAATGTTTTCTAATCCTGCTTTAAGTCCTTCAACGGCTTGCGCCAAGCTAACTTTAGGTTGATGATTAGGTGCAAGTTTCTTATATAAATCAAAAGAAACTTTATATGAACGCTTATCGGGTTGCGCGTTGCTGTTAATACTTACATCAACATTGCCAAATATTTGTTTTACGCCTTGTGCCAATTCTTTAACTTGATAATTCCACTCGTTGCTGCCGGTATTTACAATTAAAAAATTATTGCCGTCTGTGCGCTGTGTTGCCCAATCCATAGCACGACTCATGTCTTCAACATGAATTAATGGTCGCCAAGGCGTGCCATCGCTTAAAATAGTTATTTTTTTATCTACTATGGCGGCAGCAACAAAATCGTTCAACACTAAATCTAAACGCAACCTATCGCTAAAGCCGCAGGCAGTAGCAAAGCGCAAGCAGGTAATTTTAAAATTATTATCGGCTAGTGGTGCTAATTCGCGCTCGGCAAATACTTTTGATTTTGCATAGGCTGTTAAGGGGTTTACTTCGCTTTGTTCGGTACGGGGTGCTGAATCAGCAAAGCCATAAACACTGCAACTGCTTGCAAACACAAAGCTTTTAACGCCACGTTGTTTTGCTTTTTTGGCAATATCAATTGCAGCATGGTAATTAATATCAAGCGTTGGTTTTTCAAACACATTGCCCATTGGGTCGTTTGAAATAGCTGCCAAATAAACAACCGAATCAATGCCTTTTAAAATTTCGGCGTTAAAATTTCTAACATCGCCGTAATATTGTAAATCAACAAACACATCGCCATTAAAAGCTTTAGTTGTGGCATTTTGTTGAAAATAACCAATATCATAACCATAAATTTTTGCGTTAGGATGTTTGCTTTTTAAATGCTTAACTGCTACAGGACCAATGTAACCAAGGTTTCCAACTATTAAAATATTATTTACCATATTTTCCAAGGAGCTTTTTCGTTGTTCCACAATTCTTCTAATTCAATCTTGTCGCGCAAGGCATCCATACATTTCCAAAAGCCTTTGTGGCGGTATGAGCCAAGTAGGCCATCGTTTGCAATTTCAATTAAAGGCTTTTTTTCCCATTGCACATCTTCAACATCACCTTGCAGATATTTGAAAATACCTGGTTCCATTACAAAAAAACCACCATTAATCCACACACCATCGCCTTCGGGTTTTTCTTGAAATTTTGTAACAACATTGTCGTTATTAATTTCAATGTTGCCAAATCGGCCCGGTAGTTGTATTGATGTTAAAGTTGCGAGTTTACTGCCTTTTTCGTGTGCTTTTATTAATTCTTTAATGTTAATATCGGCAACACCATCGCCGTAAGTAAGCATAAAACGTTCGCCCTTTACGTGCTTTTCTATTTTTTTTATGCGGCCTGCTGTATTTGTAGTTAAACCGGTATCTACAAGCGTTACTTTAAACGATTCGGAGTTTGTGTAATGCACATCAACCACATTTTTATCGAGTTCAACGGTAATGTCGGAGTTATACAAAAAATAATTAATAAAATATTCTTTTATTTGATAGCCTTTATAGCCAAGGCAAATTACAAACTCATTAAAGCCTTGCTGGGCGTATATTTTCATAATATGCCAAAGTATTGGTTTGCCTCCAATTTCAATCATGGGTTTAGGTCGCAGCCCTGTTTCTTCCGAAAGGCGTGTGCCCATGCCTCCTGCCAAAATAACAACTTTCATTTTTTAATTTTAAGTTATGCAAATATAAGTAATACTGCTAAAAAATCTAATAGTCTTACTCAAATATAATAGTGATTTACTAAATATTTGTTGAAAGCGCTCCGGAATAGCTTCTCACGCAAAATATTTTTCTTAAAATAGGAAACAGATCGAGAATTAATTTAAAAATAGATTTAAATAAAATTGCGTAATTTTAAAAAGATTAAGATATTTGATTTTTAACGGTTAATTTAAAAACATTGGATTTATCAGTAGTAATACCTGTTTACAACGAAAAAGATTCGTTAGAAGAATTATACACCCGCTTGAGTGCCGTAGCCAAAAAGTTAAATGTGAGCTACGAACTCATTTTTGTAAACGATGGCAGTCGCGATGCTTCGCTCGAAAAATTAATGGAACTTTCAAAGCGCGACTCGCATGTGTTTTACATTAATTTTAGCCGCAATTTTGGACATCAAATTGCCGTTACAGCCGGAATAGATCATACACAAGGAAAAGCTGTGGTAATTATTGACTCTGATTTACAAGACCCCCCCGAGTTAATTGAGCAAATGTACCTTAAATACAAAGAGGGTTTTGAGGTGGTGTATGCCCAACGCAGCAAACGTATTGGCGAATCGTGGTTTAAAAAAATTACTGCAAAAATATTTTACCGCACCATGGTACGCATTACCAATGTGAAAATTCCAATTGATACAGGCGATTACAGATTGATAGATCGAAAAATTGTTGAGTATCTTAAAAAAATGCCTGAACAAAATAAATTTTTGCGTGGGCAAATTGCCTGGATGGGCTATCGCCAAACAGCAGTTGAGTTTGTGCGAGAAGAACGTAAATACGGAGAAACAGGTTATCCCCTAAGTAAAATGATTCGTTTTGCTTTAGATGGCATTACTGCATTTTCAGACAAACCACTAACGCTTGTAATGCAAGCCGGTATTGTAGTTTCAATAATTTCGTTTTTAATTATTATTTACGCGCTCATAGGTTATTACAGTGGGCGGAGTACCACGCCGGGGTGGGCTTCAATAATGGTAAGCACAATGTTTATTGGCGGTATTCAACTAATATCCATCGGAGTAATTGGTTTATATATTAGCCGCATCAATAAAAACGTAATCAATCGCCCACTATATTTAATTCAAGATACAAATTTGGAAACCCAAAATTAAATGAATAATACAAAAGCATTTTCATTTGAAAACGGAAAATTTTCGTTTAAATGGAACGAAGAAAGCATAAGCTACCTTTTACTATTACTAACACTATTTATTGCCTACATTATTAGAGGAAATTTTTTAGAGATGCCCTACGAACGCGATGAAGGTGCTTACAGCTATTATGGCAAGCTATTGTTAGAAGGCAAAAGGCCTTATGTTGATTTTTATGAGCAAAAATTTCCGGGCATATTTTATTTTTATGCTACTGTTATATCCATTTTTGGAGCAACTGTAAAGGGTGTGCATACCGGTTTTATGTTTGTAAATCTTTTAACTACTGTATTTTTATTTATTGGCGTAAAAAAATTATTTAATTCGCCAATGGCTGCGGTAGCAACAGCAATTACCTATGCCTTTGTTTCAATGACTCCTTTCTTAAGCGGTTACACCGTTCAGTCGGAACATGGCGTTAACTTTTTTACAAGTATGGGCTTTATGCTCTATTCATTTGCTAAAGAACATAAAAAATGGTGGCTTTATTTACTTACCGGTTTTGCTATGGGCTCGGCATTTATGACTAAAACAACCGGAGTGTTTTTGTGCGCCTGGGGTGGCTTAGTAATAGTAAGCGATTATGTGTTTAATAAAAACAGAAATTTTAAAACGTTCTTTTTAAATGGACTTTACTACTGTATTGGCATGGGAGTAGTGGTTGCATTTTTCTTTATTAGTATTTTGAAAAAAGGCTTGTGGGCAGATATGATGTATTGGACAATTACAATTCCTAAACAATATGTCGGCAAAATGCCTTGGGAACAGGGCAAGCAGTTTTTGGGCTACACTTATGAGGCTATAACTAAAGATTATAAATTTTTTTGGTACACTGCTTATTTTGGAATTTTTTTATGTTTGGTAAAAACAGTTGACATAAAAATAAAAGCGGCCGCTGTTTTGTTTTTTATCTGCTGTGCAGCTACAGTTGTACCCGGATATTATTTTTATGGGCATTACTTTATTCAAGTTGTACCTGCAATTGCAGTGCTTACAGGCTTTGCCTTTATGAGTGTTACAAAAATTTTAACCGAACGGTTTAACGTAAAGTTTAAAAACATTGGCTATGTAATTACAAGCGCGTTTGTACTATTCAGCTTATTACATTTATCAAAAAATAAAGAGTATTATTTTCACTCGTACCCCGAGAGCTTGCTTCGAAAAGTTTATGGCACGAACCCATTTCCGGAAGCGTGGGAGGTTGGAAAATTCATCAACGAAAACTCAAAACCAGAGGATAAGATTGTGTGCATTGGCAGCGAACCTGAATTATATTTTTATACGGGCAAAAACTGCCCTTCGCGGCACGCCTATTTTTCGGCTTTAGTAAATAATCAACCTCAAGAAAAAGAATGGCAAAAAGAATTTATTAAAAGTGTTGAAGATGCAAAGCCTCGTTATTTTGTGTTTTTTAATCAACAATTTTCGTTACTTGTACAACCCGGTGCCGACCAACATATTTTTCAATGGGCACAAAAATATACTAGCGAAAATTATAAAATAGTTGGAATTATAGAAATGAATAATGGTCAAATGAGCAATTATCTTTGGAAAGAAGCTGCTCAAAACTATCAGCCTAAAAGCCAAGAGTATGTGCTAGTTTTTGAAAGAAAAGGATAGTTAAAAGATTTTACACACTCAATTTTTACATTCCGCAAACATTAACTTAACATTGGCTTAATATTAACTTATTGTTAAGCTAACGTTTACCAACAGTTAAGTTTTAATATTTGCATAAAATTTAACGTATGATTAATTTTAAGCAAATATCAACCATTTTATTCATCTCTTTTGAGTTGAGCTTAAGCGCACAATTCTCTGACAAACTAAAAGATGGGCTAAAATTTTTTACAGATAGTAAAGACAGTTCGTTATACTTAAAATTAAACATAACAAATCAGGTTTGGGTGCGTTACACTCAAACAAATCCCTCAACTAATGTAAACGGTTTTTTACAAAACGAAATTTATGATGCAAGTATTCGAAGAATAAGATTTGTGTTAAGTGGTAAAATTGCCGATAGAGTTGGCCTCTTTGTTCAATTTGGGCAAAACAACTTAAATTATCTCACCCCCCGTAAAGCACAAAGTTTTTTTCATGATATTACAGCCGATTATGAATTTATAAAAAAACATTTGGCTATTGGATTTGGATTAAATGGCTGGAATGGCCCCTCGCGTTTTTCAAACGTATCGGTTTCATCTATTACGGTATTAGGCCCTCCTGATTTTCAAGAAGTAACTAACGACACCTACGATCAATTTGTAAGGCGCCTAGGCTTTTATGCAAAAGGCAAATTAGGTAAATTAGATTATCGCATTTCGCTTGCAAAACCTTTTATCATTCAAACAACAAGCGGCATAACCGATCCCTTTTCAGGTAATTTGCCAACAGAAGTCTCAACATTTTCAATTAAACCGCCTAAATTAGTTTCGCAAGGTTACCTCATGTGGCAATTTTTTGATCAGGAAAGCAACGTAGGGCCAGCTTTTACAGGTACTTACTTGGGTAAGAAAAAAGTATTAAATATTGGAGCAGGATTTTATTTTCAAAAAGACGCAATGGCCTACACTTATTCAAACACAATATACAACCCTTTACCAAAGGTTATAAACGATACAATGACTACAGACCTTGCGCTCTTTTCAGCAGATATATATTACGACGCACCAATCAACAAAGAAAAAGGAACTGCTGTTAGTTTTTATGCCAGTTATTCAAATTATAATTACGGTAAAAATTTTATTAAAGTTTCCGGAGCCGATAATCCTGCTACAGGCACATCTACCTATTCAACAAGTGCTAGCCCAACCACTTATGTAGCTACCGGTACAACCGTAAGTAATTTTAATAAAGCTTCGTATGGCAATGCCCTACCCTACTTAGGAACCGGAAATATTTTATATGCACAAGCAGCCTATAAGTTTAAAAATGATTTACTAAAAAAACACGGCACATTACAACCCTATGTAAATTGTCAATATGCTATTTACGACCGATTAGCAAAACCAATGTACGTATGGAATGTTGGAATTAATTGGTTAATACACGGGCACAACTCTAAGTTTACATTAGACTATCAAGATAGACCTTTTTTTGCTGAAGACAATACCGGCCATTTGATGCCTTACAGTAGATATGGACAAATTGTATTACAATATCAATTAGCCTTTTAAAATTTGATAAAAAAATTTAATGACTGCTATCTTAAAAATTGAGTCTAGTAGTAATGCCAAGTTCAAATAAATTGACTCTACTAAAGTAAGCAGGTTAAACAAAGTATAAGTGCTACCAGCCAAAACCCACACGATAGTTAATGCTTCCCCAAGGTATTGGTCTATCAAGGTTTCGAGTTTGCCCGTCAATAACTGTAACAAAACCGTAACCAAACGAGAGAAATTGTAAAAATCCTTTTTTTGTCATATCACCAAAACGCCAACCAAACTGTGTTTGAAGCGTAACCGCATCTACATCTAAAATAGTTTTATCAATACCATAACGTAATCGAGGTCCAATAAAAAATGTTTTTTTACTGTTTTTTCCTATATAAAAATTTAAATCAATTCCAGCCATAAAACCAATGCCATTAGGGCGAGTTGATGCATTATTTTTTTGAGGCATCGCACCTCTCCTTTTCCTCCCTCTTCTGCCAAAGCCAGGGAGCATATCGTATGTAATACCACCGGTAATTACTAAACCAATTTTACTTGATGCAAAATAATGCTCATGCTCTAATAATAATCTTCCGCCAAAAATGTCCAAAGGGCGGGTGCTAATAATATTTGAAATTTTTATGTTTGTGTCTTTTAAAAAATGTTCTTTTTCAGAAAAAAAATAGTGCCTATAGCCGTTAGATTTTTCGATAAAAAGCAATTCTTTTGAATCGGTATGCATTAAAGTTTTAGCACTATCAGAAGCTTTGTAAGTAACAAAATGCTTATTTATATTTTGTATTGTAACTTTTTCAAGTTTCCCCGATTTAAAAAACAGCTTGTCTGTTTGGCTAAAAGTAAGCAAAACATTTAGTGTAAAAATTAAGATAAATATTTTAAAATTTAAAGCCAATATTAATGTTCAATTTTAGCATTGGTAAAACGTTTGTGTTATAAGAATATCCTGTGTTTCGGTAAATTCGAAAGTTAAAATCTTCTTTGCAAGTTGAATTAAGATATGTGATGCCTAATTCACCTGAAAATCTTATAAATAAATCGCGAATTAAAAAATGAGTGTAATTTAAATTTACTGTATTTGAAATAAAAAAAGCATTTTTTGCTTGATAAATAAAATTTTGGTTTTGTGAACTTAAAATCGATGTAAAATTAAAGCCGGTGTATTGCGTATTTAACCCGCAGCCAAATAAATTTTTAGGATTTTTGGGATTAAAATATAAATTTAAATACGCCCCAAAGTCGTATGTTTTATGCGCTTTAGATAATAGCAACAACATAGCATTCATAAAGCCTGTATATTTATTAAAGCTGTAATTTCCAAACACACCGAGCCCCAATTTTCGGGTTAAAAGTAGTTTTTCGGCAGCAAGCTCAATATCGCCATTACAAATCATTAAGGTATTTAACGAAAATAAATTTGTTTTTATTGAATCGCTAAATCTGTTTTTTTTATGAACATGTTGTAATGCCATTTCTTTTTCAGATGTGTTGTATAGTTCAATTATGCCATTAGCATATTCAATTAACAATATAGTTGATTTATTAATTTTTTGATGCTTGTTGCCTGTGCCTAAAACAACAGTACTATCTAAAACCTCGCTAACAGTGGCTATTATTTTGTTTCCGTTAGTAGTATAAACGTTGTCTTGCCCATATAATTTAGTAATACTTAAAAATATTAAAAAAGGGAAAACAATTCTCATTTAGCCAAATTAATAAATTCGATAAAAATAATTACCTTTAGGCGTAATTATTTTTGAACTATGAGTTGTGGAAGTGGTTGTGGAACAACCAATGGCGGTAAACCGGCCGGATGTAATAATAATGGCTCTTGCGGCACTTTAGACAGTTGCAATAAACTTTCGGTTTTTGACTGGCTGGCTAATATGCGCTTGCCCGACGGTCAAAAAGAGTTTGACGTGTTTGAAATTCGCTTTAAAAATTCGCGCAAAGACTATTATAGAAATGTAAATAATTTGCAATTACAAACGGGCGATATAGTTGCTGTTGAAGCCACACCCGGTCATGATATTGGCGTAGTTTCTCTTGGTGGAGAATTGGTTAAACTGCAACTAAAAAAGCGACAAATAAACGCCGATAGCCCGGAAATAAAAAAAGTATATCGTAAAGCGAAACAAAGCGATATTGATAAATGGCGCGAAGCTCAAGCAATTGAGCACAATACCATGCACAAAGCACGCAGTATTGCCATAAAATTAGGCCTCGAAATGAAGCTGAGCGACGTTGAATTTCAAGGAGATAAATCAAAAGCAACATTTTATTACACTGCCGATGCAAGGGTTGATTTTAGAGAACTTATAAAAGTGCTTGCCTTTGAATTTGGCGTAAGAATTGAGATGCGACAAGTGGGAGCCAGACAAGAAGCCTCTCGCTTAGGGGGCATTGGCTCATGTGGACGCGAATTATGTTGCAGTACGTGGTTAACTGATTATAGAGCCGTAAGCACCAGCGCTGCAAGATATCAGCAACTCTCTCTTAATCCGCTAAAACTAGCCGGGCAATGCGGTAAATTAAAATGCTGTTTAAATTATGAGTTAGATAGTTATTTAGATGCCTTAAAGCAATTTCCTAATTTAGAAGGTAAAATAATTAAAACAAAAAAAGGCGACATGCAGCTCGAAAAAACCGATATTTTTAGAGAACTAATGTGGTTTAGCTATAAAGCAGAGCCCGGTGTAATTTTTCCTTTGCCTTTAAACCAAGTGAGCGAAGCTGTTGAAGCTAACAAGCGAGGCGAATTGCCAAATGAATTTAAAACAATTCAACTTGAAAACACAAAAGTAGAAGTTGAAAATACCGCCTATGAAAACGTTGTTGGACAAGATGACCTAACACGCTTTGATCATAAACGCAAACAAAGTAATAGAAATAATCGAAGCAACTCACATAAAGGAACTAAACCTAAAAGCACAAATCAAACGAAGCAAACGCAAGCAAATCAATCATCGCAAAATACAAGCAGCACTAAAACTAAACCAAACAATAAATCAAACCCTAATCAACCTCCTAAAAAACATCATCATAAACCAAAGCCTAACAATCAACAAGCTAAAAAAGAAAATGGGACAGATAAAAACAATAGTTAAATATGCAATTATTTTAGTGGTGATTGCTTTTAGCTCATGTAACCGTAATGTTATTTATAGCAAATATGTAACGTTTAATGATAATGAGTGGAGTTCAAAAAATAATGCAATATTTGATGTAGATATAAAAGACGCACAAAACATGCACGACATTTCATTAATGATTCGTCATGCTGATTCATATTCATTTAATAATATTTTTTTATTTGTAACTACTAAATACCCAGACGGTAAAATATTAACAGATACCATGGAAGTTGTTTTAGCTAACGCTAAAGGTAAATGGATGGGCAGTGGTGCAGGTGATATTTTTGATTTAAAAGTACCTATTAAGCAGCGCACAAAATTTCCAATGCCCGGAAAATATCAATTCACTTTTCAGCAAGGTATGAGGCAAGATCCACTGCAAATGATAATGGATTTTGGTTTTGAAATAAAGCAAACCAATAAATAAAATTTTAAAACTATAAAAAACTTACATAAAAAATACATGAAATCATTTTTAACCTGCATATTTTTAGCTGTTAGTGTTTCTCTTTTTTCACAAACTCCTCAAAATGGATTATATGAAAAAAAAGATGAAAAAACCGGAAAAACAATTTATAAAGGAGAATTTAAAAACGGAAAGCCTTTTGGTTCGTTTAAATACTTTTATCCGAACGACACAGTTAAAGCTATTATGAACTTCAAAAATGAAGGCAAAACAGCCTACGCTAAATTATTTCACCAAAATGGGAAACAGATGGGGCAAGGAAAATACATTGGCGAGGCCAAGGATAGTGTGTGGCTTTATTACGATGAATTAGGCGTTTTAATTTCAAAAGATGTTTATAGTATGGGTAAAAAAAATGGAACCTCTTATGTTTATTTACCGGATGGTGTTGTATCGGAATTTTGCAATTATAAAATGGATGTAAAAGAAGGCCCATACAAACAATTTTATAACGCCCAGCTTGTTAAAAGCGAAGGCAGTTACTTAAATGGCGAGTTAGATGGGAAAGTATCGTACTATTTTCCCAATAAAGTAGAGGCAGCTGTTGGGTATTATATAAAAGGAAACAAAAACGGCCCTTGGATTTACAAAAACAATGATGGTACTATCAAAAGCAAAGAATTGTTTAAAAATGGCGTACAAGCTTCTAAAAAAGAAACTGAAGCATTTTTTTTAAATCATAAAATAGAGCAAAAAAGTCAACCAAATACTCAAGGAAAAAAACCTGCAAAAAAATAATTTGCTTCATTATTTGTAAATTTAATCTGCTCTAATACTTCCTCTTTTTATAATATAATCAAAACCATTTATATTAAACTTTTTGTTTGATGCTTGATTAACCAACTCGGTAATATCTTGCTCAATTGTGTGAATGCTTCCATTAGTTTTGTAAGCAATATTTAAATAATCGGTATTTATTTCCATACCTTCATAAACACCACATAAAATTACTCTTACAGGAATTTTTATTCTGCTTAATAAATTTAAATCTCTAACTTTTGCCCAATTATCGGCAATTAAAATAATATTTTCAGGCTTGTGAATTTTTTTTATTCCTGTAAGTATAGCTTCGATTACATTTTCGGGTATATCGCCACCACTACCTTTTTTAATAGTGAGTTTCATAGTAGTAACTAGCTCGTCGCAATTTTTAGCACGGCATGTATATACGCCGCCGGTGTTTCCTATTTTTTTTTCAGAATCGCGTTTATTATCCCCATCATTAAAAAAAACAAAAAACGGTTTTATGGTATCTTTTAAAAAATATAAATTAAGCCAAGTATTAATTTGCTTTGCGTAGGGATACATGCTTGATGTAAGATCTGTAACAATAATTATTTTTTTCCATTTATTATTTCGCATTAATACTTTGTAAACGGCATTATTTGTAGTATCGTTGGCATCTGGTCCAAAATCAATCTCCTCAGAAGTACTCCTGCTTTCGTAATCAAACATTCCTTTTTTATTGTAAACTTTGTACATACCATTTAAATTTCCCTTTTTAAAAATTCCTTCTGATGCAATTTGTCCGTTATTATGATACGAGATTTCTAAGCCTTCTTTAACTCCGTTTTTAAAGCTTTCAATTAATTCTTTTTTGCAAAATTTGTTATAATAAGTTACCGGCCCATCAAGCACGCCTTTATTGTAAAAAGATTCTTTTTTTAAGCAACCGCTTTGCCGCCAAAGCATTTCAATGCCTTGTTTTTTTCCATTTGTATAAACAACTTCACTTTTTAATTTTCCATTTATGTAAAACTCCTTCCAAAGACCTTGCTTTAAACTATCTTTATCAATTACATTAATTGTATCGCCTGCCGAAATAACAAAGTGATTAATTTGCGCATGACTAAAAAAACAAAGTAAAAAAGTATGTATAAAAAAACAACGCATTTAACTTTAAAATTGCTTAATTTTAAGCAATAAATCAAGAAAATTTAAGATGCTCGAAAAAATAAATCAGTATAAAAACGAACTCGAAAATATAAGTGTAAACACACAAGAGGAGGCAGAAGACATTCGCATAAAGTGGATAGGTAAAAAAGGTTTTGTTACCATGTTATTTGATGATTTTAAAACAGTACCCAGCGAATTAAAGCGCGAAGTAGGGCAAAAATTAAATGAGCTTAAGCTACTTGCAAATGAAAAAATTTCTGTTCTAAAACAAAAATTTGAGCAAATAAATACCGGAAATGTACAGCCAATTGATTACACATTACCCGGGTTTCCTATCATAGAATCCGGAAGTTTACACCCATTAACAATTGTAAAAAATCAAATTATAAGTATTTTTTCTAAAATAGGATTTACCGTGAGCGAAGGGCCTGAAATTGAAGATGATTGGCACAATTTTTCTGCGCTTAATACCCCTGATAATCACCCTGCTCGCGACATGCAAGATACATTTTATGTAAACCTTAACCCTGAAATGGTGCTGCGCACACAAACATCAAGCGTGCAGGTACATATTATGGAAAATAAACAACCGCCTATTCGCACAATAAGTCCGGGAAGAGTTTATAGAAACGAGGCTATCAGCGCAAGAGCGCATTGTCAATTTCATCAAGTAGAGGGTTTGTATATTGATGAACAAGTTTCATTTGCCGATTTAAAACAAACATTATTGTATTTTGCGCAACAAATGTTTGGTTCTGACACTAAAATTAGATTAAGGCCAAGTTATTTTCCTTTTACCGAGCCAAGTGCCGAAGTGGATATAAGTTGTACTTTGTGTAAAGGCGATGGTTGCAATATTTGTAAGCACACAGGCTGGGTTGAAATAATGGGCTGCGGTATGGTTGACCCACAAGTATTAATTAATTGCAAAATTGATTCTAATAAATATAGAGGCTTTGCATTTGGCATGGGTATTGAAAGAATAACCATGCTAAAATACAGAATTAAAGATTTACGTTTGTTTTTTGAAAATGACGTAAGGTTTTTGAAACAATTTTCAAATGCATAGTGAACTGCGAAAGTAGAATAAAAAATTTACTTAAAATGCTTGAAACCGAGCCAAGTGATTTGTTTTTAAATTACGCTTTAGGTATCGAATATTTTTCGAATCAAAATTTTAATTTGGCATTAGAGTTTTTTGATAAAGTATTACTATTAAATTCTGATTATTTACCGGTTTATTACCAATTGGGTAAAATACATGAAGAGTTGCGCGATAATAATAAGGCGCTGTATTTTTATAAAAGCGGTGCCACTTTAGCAAAAATAAAAAAAGACAATAAGGCTTTAAATGAATTTAATGAAGCTGTTTTTTTATTGGAGGAATAATTTTTATAATGTGACAATTTGTATTTGGCGAAAAATGTAAAATCATTTTTTACTGTTTTCAAAACTAAAATCAGGAAAACCAATAGGCCGCACTCCAAAACGATCTAAATTGCTACGCATAGCATCTGGCGGACTATGTTGATAAAAGCGATACCAGGTCCATTCTGTTAATTTACTTTTCATACAACCACCTACGCTTATAGTAACATTAAGTGCAAAACAAGCTATAATCATTGTTATAAAAATTCGTTTTTGTAACAAGCTTTCATTTAAAATTGTTTTTGAAAAACGAATTATGTACATCATTAAAACAATAAATATAGGCTGATAAATTCTCGAAATCCATTCGCCACGCATTAAAAAATCAGCAATATAAACAGGTGCAGCATTGTTAAATAAAAAAATAGCCAACAAAATTATTAAAATACTTTTTTCAACGCTATTGAGATATATTTTTTTATACACCCCCCATGAAAATATAATTATAAACAAAATAGAAAGAATCCAAAAATTAGAATCGAGAAAATTAAATAATAAAATTCTAGGAATATCTTTTAACAAATCCCACCAAGCACTTAAATCGCCAGGGCTCAAATAAGATTGAATAATTATAGAATATAAGTTAGAATTGTCGCTTCTAAATTCTACTATTCCATTATTTTTTAATGAATAGATGACAAGAAATTGAGGGATAATCATGATAGGGAGCGATAAAACTAATTTTAAAAATTGTTTTTTTTGAAAATAAAGGAGTAAGATAGCCGGATAAAAAATTGCAAATAAATCGTAAGCTGTAAATAAAATAGCCACAATAGATAAATAGAAAAGATGTTTTTTTAAATCATTGGTTTCGTTCATTTTTAGCATGATTATGTATAGCCAACAACAGCAAGGAACAATCATTGTTTGAGCAAAAGGCGATCCTATCCAATACATAATGCCGGGATATGAGGATAATAAGGCTATGGCTATATATGCCTGTTGTTTACCCATACTGCGGTAAATAAAACGTGTAAAAAAGTAAAATGAAATAAGTGTAATTATAAACGCAGAAACTACGCCCCCAATATAAAATCCAAAAAGCTTAAAGAAAGGATAAGATAAGATATAAAAAAGCATTCTGCGCAGCACCCAACCATTGCTCCACTGTTCGAGTGGAAAATCCATTATAAATTTATAATTGCACTCATAGTGTGCATAATCATAATTAAAAATATATCCATCGCGAATAGTTGGGTTTTGTATAGTAACAGCATAGCCGGAAATAGTACCCGTGTTAAGATACATTTCTATAAGGAGCAATATTAAAGAGCTTAAAAAAACAATGTTAAAGGTTGTATTTTTTGAAAAGGAGAAAATATTTTTAATACGCTGAAAAATAAAGGCATTAATTTTTAAAGACAGATAAATATATTAAAAAGATTTTATAAAGTAACATAAGCCTATTAACTAAGAGAGGCATAAAAAAAGACTGCCTTTTTTAAAGCAGTCTTTTTTATGTTTTTACGCAAGAAAAATTATTTTTTCTCTTCAGTCGACTTAGTTTCGGCGTCTTTTTTGCAACAAGCCTTGCCTTCTTTTTTGCAGCAAGCTTTACCATCTTTTTTTGCACATTCTTTTTTGTCTTTACCTTTGTCGTCACCTTTGGTGTTAGCAACAGCTACTGTAAATAAACCGGCAAAAGCGGCTAATAAAACTAATTTTTTCATTGTATTTAAATTTTAATGTTATGCGAATTTAAGAATTAATTTTAAGAGTTAATGTAAAAAATGGTTAAAAACAACTTAAATCAGTTTAGCCGGCTAAACCACCCTCTTTTAGCCTTTCCGTATTTTCGGCAAATTGTAGTTTATTAATCATTTCTTGTATATCGCCATTTACAAAATTTTCGAGGTCGTAAAGTGTTTCATTGATCCTATGGTCGGTTATGCGATTTTGAGGGTAATTGTAGGTTCTAATTTTTGCGCTTCTGTCGCCGGTGCTTACCATTGTTTTTCGTCGTTTTGTAACATCTTCCATTCGTTTTTGGTATTCAGCATCATAAAGTTTTGAGCGTAACATTTGCATAGCTTTCATTCTATTGCCTAATTGCGTACGTTCGGTTTGGCACATTACCACTAAACCTGAAGGTTTATGGGTTAATATTACTTTTGTTTCTACTTTATTTACGTTTTGTCCTCCGGCACCACCGCTTCTAGCAGTTTGCATTTCAACATCACTATCTTTTACTTCAACGTCAAATTCATCAGCTTCTGGCAATACAACTACAGTAGCGGCGCTTGTGTGAACCCTGCCTTGAGTTTCGGTTGCCGGTACTCGTTGCACTCTATGCACGCCACTTTCAAACTTTAAAATACCATAAGCCCCTTCAGCGCTAACATTAAATATGATTTCTTTATAACCGCCCATTGTTCCGGCGCTTGAATCTACAACTTCAATTTTAAATTTTTTATTTTCGCAATAACGGCTGTACATTTCAAATAAATTTCCGGCAAAAATACTTGCCTCATCGCCTCCTGTACCCGCACGAATTTCCATCACACAGTTTTTATCATCTTCAGGGTCCTTAGGAATGAGCATGAGACGTATTTCGGCTTCAAGTCTTTCTTGGCCTAGCTTGTTTTCATCAAGCTCAGCCTTTGCCATTTCTAAAAAATCTTTATCTTTTTCGTTTGCTAAAACGGTTTTTGCGCTTTCAATATTTGAAAGAATTTTTTTGTACTCTTTAATTTTTTCAACTACCCGTCCTAAATCTTTATATTCAATGTTTAGTTTTTTAAATAGTTTCATATCTGCAATTACAGCAGGGTCAGAAAGTTTTAATTCAACTTCATTGTAACGGCGCTCAAGTTCTTCCAGTTTTTCTAGCATAAAGGGTTGCAAAGATATAAAATCATTGGTAAGTTATTATATCAATTTTTATGCTATATTTGACATTCAAATTCTTTCAAAATGAAGAAACTTTTATCTCTTTTAGCATTGCTATTCTCTTTAACTATAAGCTCTCAAGATTATTTAGGCTTACAAACCAGTAATTACGCAGGAGTTATGGGCGTATATAGTAACCCGGCCAACATTGTAAACAGCAGAATGAAGTTTGACATGGTGCTAACCGGTTTAAATGTTACGGTTGATAATAACTATATGGGTATAAAACGCGATGCGCTTAAGTATTCCGAAAGTATTTTTAACCCGTCCGGCATGAAGTTTCCGGGCTCATGGGATACTCTAAATAATAATTCACCATATTATTATAAAAACAATTTTATTAAAATGGATAATAATCAAAACAAGAGCATCTATTTTACAAACAGAATTACGCTTCCTTCGTTTATGATTAGTATTAATAGTCGAAATGCAATATCGTTTAATTGGAGCCTTCGTAATTACGTTAACCTCGATGGCATTTCTCCCGACCTTGCCACATTAGCCTATAATGAATTTAAATACCCTAGTTTATGGGTAACAAAACTTCAAAACCAGCATTTTAGCATGCAACAAATGATGTGGGCCGAGTACGGTTTAACCTATGCAAGAGTTATAAAAGACAATAATCAACATTTTTTTAAAGCAGGCGTTACCGTTAAATTGTTACAAGGCTTAAATGCTACTTATGTTTACATTGATAACTTAAAATATCAGTTCAACACGCAAGACACTGTTAGTTTTTTTAACTCTCAAGTAAACTATGGGCATAGCAGCAATTTAGATCCTATGGTTAAATCAATTCGTTTTGACCAAAACAACCAGTTAAATAGCCTTTTAAATAATTATAAATTTCAATCTTACCCCGGCTTTGGGTTCGATTTTGGTGGTGTTTATGAATGGCGCCCTGATTATGAAAAACACAAATACGATATGGACGGTGAAAAAGGCCTTTGGAGAAATGATCAAAATAAGTATAAACTAAAAGCAAG
Source organism: Bacteroidota bacterium (assembly GCA_018267655.1). GTDB lineage: Bacteria > Bacteroidota > Bacteroidia > B-17B0 > Aurantibacillaceae > Aurantibacillus. Next base: position 13,013 of record JAFDYB010000030.1, on the reverse strand, counting down.
TTTTGCAATAAATGATATTGGTTCAATACGCTTTGATAAAGGCATTTTGTCAAATAATTTTAATGCTAATATTGGCCTATGGAATTTGCACCCTATCAAAGTTAACTCTGTTGGTGGGTTTGATACTTTAATGAATCAAATGTTTCAACAAAACCCAACTAGTACAACATTTAGAATGATGTTACCTACATCAATTAACGCTAATATTGATTATCATATTTGGAAACCATTTTATGTTAATTTATTATTTAATATGGCTAATCTTGCTCCTAACAGGCTCACTGAAGTGCATGATTTTACAACTTTAAGTTTAGCCCCTCGTTTTGATCATAAATGGTTTGGAGTTACTTTACCTATTACATATAACTCGCTCGCAGCCAGTCGGGGTGATTATGTAATGTTAGGCACAATGCTGCGTGCCGGACCAATTGTAATTGGAACAAATGATTTAACGGGATTGTTTTTTAGAGATTTGTACGGTGCCAATCTTTACGTAATGGCTAAAATTCCTATACCATACGGCAAACCTCACGATCGTGATAAAGACGGCATAAGTGATAAAAAAGATTTATGTAAAACCGTACCCGGAGTTTGGGAGTTTATGGGCTGCCCTGATAGAGATGGTGATCATATTCAAGATAAAGATGATAAATGCCCTGATGTGCCCGGTGTTAAAGAGTTGCAAGGTTGTCCCGATAAAGATGGCGATGGCATAACCGATGCTGAAGATGCCTGCCCTGATGATAAAGGTTTAGCAGAGTTTAAAGGTTGCCCTGATAGAGATGGCGATAAAATTATTGATAAGGAAGATGAATGTCCCGATGAACCGGGTTTAAAAGAATTTATGGGTTGCCCTGATAAAGATGGTGACGGAACGCCTGATAAATATGATGCCTGCCCTGATGTATTTGGCCCTAAAGAATTTAAAGGTTGCCCTGATAAAGACGCTGATGGTGTTTTAGATAAAGATGATAAATGCCCTGACGTATTTGGCCCTAAAGAAAACAATGGCTGCCCATGGCCTGATACTGATAAAGATGGTATTGCAGATAAAGACGATGCTTGTCCAACAGTGCCGGGAACGCCTCAATATAAAGGATGTCCACCGCCACCGCCAATGAAAGAAGCAGAAAAACGTATTTTAGAGCGAGCATTCAATAATCTTGAGTTTCAAACAGCTAAAGATATTATTATGCCAAAATCATTACCGGCGTTAAATGATTTAGCTAAGTTGTTAGTGCAACATAAAGATGATTGGCAATTAAAATTAAGCGGCCACACCGATAATCAAGGTGATGCCGAAAAGAATATGCTTTTGTCGGAGAAGCGCGCTAAATCAGTTAAAAATTATCTGGTTAAAAAAGGCGCAATAGCCGATAAAATTATAGCAGAATGGTTTGGCCAAACACAACCAATTGCAGATAATGCAACACCAAAAGGTCGTCAAAAAAACAGACGTGTTGAAATGAAAGTGTTGTATAAAGAATAACAAAAAAATAAAAGCCGTTAATAGCGGCTTTTATTTTTCATACACTTTACTAAGTGGCTTTGATACTAAGCAACCTTAACATCTTCAATAACAAGTTGTAAAGTGCTAACGTTTCTGTATTCAGAATTTTGAATTTTAAATACAATATCAACTTGTCTTTTTTGTTGAAAGAGAGGAATAAAATCACCCTTGCCAAAACCTATTGCAGAAAGGCGTATAGAGGGGTTTGAGTTTTGGTATAGTTCTAATTGCAGGTGATTATCTCCAAATATTTTTGCCCAACCGGTATCATAAACATTCCGAGATAAAAATAAAGGAGTCATGTTTTGTGGACCATGAGGCCCAAATTGATTTAAAAGTCGAATTAATTTTGGTGTAATTTGATGGAACTCAATTTCTGAATCAATATCAATTTGAGGAATAAGTTGCAGGGGCAATATAGTTGCTGAAACCACCTCTTCAAACTTTACAATAAATGGTTCCAAATTTTCTTTACTAAGAGTTAGCCCCGCTGCAAATTTGTGTCCGCCAAATTGCTCAAGTAAATCGCTGCATTTTTCAATAGCACTGTATATGTCAAAATCTTTTACACTTCGGGCACTGCCCGATATTTTATTATCATTTTGTGTTAATATAATAGTGGGTTTATAATGTTTTTCGATTAATCGGCTTGCAACTATTCCTACAACACCCTTATGCCAGTTAGGATTAAACAATACGGTTGTTTTTTTGTTTACAGAGTTTAAGTCTGTTTCAAGCATAGTAATTGCATCAGTTGTAGTGCCTAAATCTAAATCTTTACGAATGGTGTTTGTTTCATTTAAGCTTAATGCCATTTCAGCAGCTTCGTTATCTGTATCACAAATTAATAATTCAACAGCTTTGCTAGCATGCTCAATGCGGCCTGCCGCATTAATTTTTGGCCCAAGGCTAAAAACGAGTGTACTAATATTAACGTCTCCTTTTTTTAAGGGTAAATTTAATAAAGCCTTAACTGCCGGTCGAGGGTTAGTGTTTATGAGTTTTAATCCTTCAAAAGCCAGCACCCTGTTTTCGTCGTATATGGGCACTATATCCGATGCAATGCTTGCAGTAACTAAATCAAGGTATGAGTAGCAGTTTTCAACTGCAATATTATTTTTAATACAAAACGCTTGTATTAATTTAAATCCAATTCCTGCACCGCTCAACTCTTTAAAAGGGTATTCACATTGTTGCTTTTTAGGATCGAGAATAGCGACAGCTTTAGGCAATTCATTACCCGGAAGATGATGATCGCAAATAATAAAGTCAATGCCTAAAGTGTTGGCATAATTTATTTTATCAAGTGCTTTTATACCACAATCAAGCGCAATAATTAATGTATAATTATTTTGTTTTGCAAAATCAATAGCTTGAAATGAAATACCGTATCCTTCTTTATAACGATCTGGGATATAATATTGAATTTGGGATATGTAATTTTTAAAAAAATGAAACACAATTGCAACTGCCGTAGTGCCATCTACATCATAATCTCCGTAAATCAGCACCTTTTCGTTATGTGAAATAGAGGTGTTTATTCGGTTAATTGCATCTTCCATTTGATGCATTAAAAAGGGATTGTGTAAATGCTCTAATGCAGGTCTAAAAAATTTATGCGCTGCATCATAATCATTAATGCCTCTAATGCTAAGTAAATTTGATGTAATTGCATCAATGTTTAAACTATCCTGTAAATTAGGATTTATACAATGCTTGTAATTACTGAGTATATTCCAGTTTTTTGACAAAATATATGAGAAAGAGGTTAAACTAAATTATGATAAACAGCAACAACGTCATCGTCGTCTTCCATTTTTTCAATCATTTGCATTACCTCCAACTCTTGCTCTTCTGTTAATTCTTTGGTAGTAGTTGGAACATACACTTTTGAAGTTTCAACTACATGAAGTTTTTTTTCTTCTAAGGCAGCTTGCATTTTTCCAAAATCAACAAACGCAGTTTGAATAATGAAGTGTTTTGCATCTTCATCGGTATTTATTTCTTCTAAACCAAAATCAATTAATTCAAATTCTAAATCATCTTTGTTTAAAGCGGGTGCATTTTCGATTTTAAAAATACTTTTGTGCTCAAACATAAAACTAACCGAGCCATTAGTGCCAAGATTACCACCTGCACGTGTAAAATACATGCGTACACTTGCTACAGTACGGTTTGGATTATCAGTTGTACATTCAACCAAAACAGGCACACCATGTGGGGCATAGCCTTCATAAACAATTTCTTCGTAGTTGCTGGTATCTTTATCTGATGCACGTTTAATGGCTGCATCAACATTTGCTTTTGGCATATTAACTGCCTTTGCGTTTTGAATGATGAGGCGTAGCCTTGAGTTTGACTCAGGGCTTGGCCCTCCTAATTTAACTGCAATAACGATATCACGACCAATTTTAGTAAATGCTTTTGCCATGCGCGCATAACGCTTAAACATTGTTGCTTTACGTTTTTCAAATATCCTTCCCATTTTTATTCATTTTTAAATATTCATTAAAAAGCAAACCCTGCAATTAGCAGGGCTTGTGTTAGTTTGTTATAGTTTTACTTTTACTTCAATCATTTCATATCCCTCAACAACATCGCCAACTTTAATGTCATTAAAGCCGTCAATATTGAGTCCGCACTCATAACCGGCATTAACTTCTTTTACATCGTCTTTAAATCGCTTCAGCGAGCCTAAAGCTCCTGAATGAATTACGATGCCATCGCGTATAATCCTCACTTTTGTATTACGTGTTACTTTACCATCCATCACATAGCAACCAGCAATTGTGCCTACTTTACTAATGTTGAATACTTCTCGTATTTCAATATTACAAGCAATTTTCTCAACATATTCAGGTGCCAGCATTCCTTCCATGGCCGCTTTAATTTCATTAATAGCATCGTAAATAATCGAATATAAACGTATGTCAATTTCCTCGGTTTCGGCTAATTTGCGGGCATTGGTTGTTGGCCTAACCTGAAATCCAATTATGATGGCATTTGACGCAGAAGCTAGTAACACATCATTTTCACTTATAGCACCAACTGATTTATGAATAATATTTACAACGATTTTTTCAGTGCTTAGTTTTAAGAGGGAGTCGGCAATTGCTTCAATTGATCCATCTACATCACCTTTTACAATTATGTTAAGTTCTTTAAAGTCGCCAATTGCTAGTCTTCGTCCAATTTCATCAAGTGTAATATGTTTATGTGTACGAATGCCTTGTTCGCGCTGTAATTGCAAACGTTTTGAGGCAATTTCTCTTGCTTCGCGTTCATCACTCATTACATTAAATTTATCACCTGCCGTTGGGGCACCCGATAATCCTAATACTTTGACAGGGATTGAGGGACCTGCTTTTTCAATTTTTTGTCCGCGTTCGTTAAACATTGCCCTAACACGGCCACTGTGTGAACCTGCTAATATAATGTCGCCTACTTTTAAATTACCTGTTTGCACAAGTATGGTTGAAACATATCCTCTCCCTTCCTCTAAGCTAGCTTCAATTACAGTTCCTTGAGCATGTTTATTTGGGTTTGCTTTTAGATTCATCATATCTGCCTCTAATAAAACTTTTTCAAGCAATAAATCTATATTTAACCCTTGTTTTGCACTAAGTTCTTGGCATTGATATTTTCCACCCCACTCTTCAACAAGTATGTTCATTTGAGAGAGATCTTCTTTAATTTTATTTGGATTTGCTCCAGGTTTGTCTATTTTATTAATTGCAAATATCATTGGCACACCTGCTGCCTGTGCGTGATTAATGGCTTCTTTTGTTTGAGGCATTACGCTGTCGTCTGCGGCTACAACAATAATTGCAATATCCGTTAGTTTGGCACCTCGGGCACGCATTGCTGTAAATGCCTCGTGGCCGGGAGTATCTAAAAAAGTAATACTTCTACCGTTTGCAAGTGTAACATTGTATGCGCCTATGTGTTGTGTAATACCACCGGCTTCACCCGCAACCACAGTTGTTTTTCTAACAAAATCAAGTAATGACGTTTTACCATGGTCAACGTGTCCCATTACGGTTACAATTGGCGGGCGCTCTACTAAATCATTAGGATTATCTTTTTCGTCTTCTTTTACTGTTTCAATTTCTTCAGCACTAGCAAAATTAATTGTGTAACCAAATTCTTCTGCTACAATGTTTATAGTTTCTGCGTCGAGGCGTTGATTAATACTTACAAATAAACCCAACTGCATACAAGTTGATATTACTTGGTTTACAGGAACGTCCATCATTTTAGATAATTGGTTGGCGCTCACAAATTCGGCTACCGTAAGTGTTTTCTTTTCAAACTCGGCTAGCTCTGCTTTTTCGGCCATTTTTTCACGTACTTCACTCCGCTTGTCGCGACGATTTTTTGAAGTTTGTGACTTATTTCCTTTTTTACTAAGTTGACTTAATGTTTCTTTAATTTTGGCCTGTATCTCCTCTTCGGTAAGTTCGTGTCTTTCGCGCGTTGGCTCTTGTCTTTTTTTGCCTTTTGATTGATCGCCGTACTTACTAACTTGAATTTTATTGTGCTTTTCTTTTTGTTCAGAACCAACTTTTTTTATTTCTTCTTGGCTTAGGCCACCTTTTTGAATACGCTTACGCTTCTCTCTATCTTTTTTATGAGGATTTGTGTTTGTTGTTCCTTTTTGTGGTTCTTTTTCAACCGGCAACTCAATCTTTTTTAAGATTTTTGGTCCTTCAAGTTTTTCGTACTTAGTTTCAATAAATTCGGGTTCGATTTTTTCAGGCTGGATTTCAACAAGCGAGTCAGCAACTTGAGGAGTAAGGGGCTTTAATTCTTCTGTTTTTTCTTTTCCTTTTTTAGTCTCAGTTACATTTTCTGTTTTTTCTTTTTTGTCTAATTTAGATTTTTTATCTGGTTTAGTTTTTAAATTCATTAAATCAAGATTCACCTTTCCTAGAACTTTTGGCTCATTAGTTGCCTTTGTTTTTTCGGTTTTATCGGGACTTGGCTCAATGTTTTCAAGTGCAGTTGTTTCAGGTAAGTTAGTGCTTTTAGGAATAGTAAGGTCTTTAATAATAACCTCTTCTTCAACCTCGTTTGTTTTTTTAACCTTTATATCTTCAAGGACAATAGTTTCCTTTTTACTAAGCTGTAATTTAACTTGGGTTACGGTTGCGGCTTCTTGCTTAGCAACTTTATCGCCGGCAAATTCTTTTTGCAAAAACTTATACTCCTCGTCGCCAATTTTAGCGTTAGGATTGCTTTCAACTTTAAAGCCTTTAGAGGCCAAAAATTCAACTATTTTCCCAAGGGAAAGGTTAAATTCTTTTGCGGCTTTACTTAGTCGTAATGATGTTGGCGAGTCTGACATATTTATTTTATATTAAATACCTTTTTAAAGTTAAAGGAATAAAACTTTTTGTTTAAAATTAATCTTCAAATTCTGATTCAAGTATTGAGCGAACATGATTTATTGTTTCAATATCTAAACCGGTACGGCGAAGTAGTTCCTCATCATTTAATTCGATAACTGCTTTTGCTGTGTCGCATCCAATTGCTTTTAGCTTATCAATAATATCGCTTTCAATTTCATCAGCAAATTCTTCTAAATCAACGTCCTCATTTTCTATTCCTGCTGTGTCTGAATCGCGGTAAACATCAATTTCATAACCGGTTAATTTTCCGGCTAATTTTATATTGTATCCTCCTTTACCAATTGCTAAACTAATTTGATCTGGTTTTAAATACACCTGCGCACGCTTAGTATCGTCATCTAATTTTATAGTTGTAATTTTTGCAGGGCTTAACGAGCGCTGAATGTATAGAGGAATGTTTTGAGTAAAGTTAATTACATCAATATTCTCGTTTTTTAGTTCTCGTACTATACCGTGTATGCGGGAGCCTTTCATACCAACGCAAGCACCAACAGGGTCAATTCTATCATCATAACTTTCAACAGCTACTTTAGCTCTTTCACCGGGCTCGCGCACAATGTTTTTAATGGTAATTAAACCATCAAAAATTTCGGGCACTTCGTTTTCGAATAAACGCTCAAGAAACACCGGTGATGTACGGGAAACAATAATAATTGGTGAACCGTTTTTAAGCTCTACCTTACTAACAACCGCTTTAACTGCATCGCCTTTTTTGAAAAAATCTGATGGTATTTGTTCTGATTTGGGTAGTAATAGCTCGTTTCCTTCATCGTCCACTAAAAGTATTTCCTTTTTCCAAACTTGATATACTTCTGCTGTAATAACCTCGCCAACCTTTTCTTTATACTTGTTGTAAATATCGCTCTTTTGAAGCTCAAGAATTTTTTGAACAAGATTTTGACGAACTGATAATACGGCACGGCGCCCAAAGGCTTCTAATGGAAGCTTTTCAGATACCTCTTCACCGATTTCAAAATCAGGCTCAATTTTTTTAGCGTCGCTATAACTTATATGTTTATTTTCATCATAATCAAATGAATCTTCGGCAAATTCATCATCAACAATTACTCTGTTTTTAAAAATTTCAACGTCTCCTTTATCAGGATTTACAATGATGTCGAAGTTTTTATCACTGCCAAATTTTTTCACTAGCATACTGCGAAATACATCTTCTATTATGCTCATGAGCGTGGCTCTGTCAATGTTTTTATCTTCTTTAAATAAGGCAAACGATTCAATTAAATTTGCTGCACTTTCCATGATTTTTATTGTTTAGAATTTTAGTTTAATTTTTGATTCTTGTATTTGATTTATGTTTATGATATGTTGTTTTGTAACAGTAACTTTCCCTTTTCCTACGGGCTTATTTTCTCTTGTTTGATATTCAAGCTGTAATTGGCTTTTAGTAACTTCTTTTAAGCAGCCCTCTAATTTTTCACCATTGGTAAGTTTAATTATGAAGTCGCGCCCAATATGTTTAGGGTATTGACGTTCAAGTACAATAGGGGAGTTTGCCCCATGCGAACTTACATCTAAGCTAAATAATTCGTTATTTTCGTTTAAAGCTTTTTCTAAATATCTGCTAAGTGCTACGCAATCGCTAATACTTACGCCATTATCCCCGTCAATAAAAACATTAATATGATTATCGGCACTGATTTTAATGCCGGTTAAAAAAATAGTTCCTTCACCCAAGTGTTGGGCAACCAATAATTCTATTTTTTTTGTTGTAATCATTATTCTTTGCAAAACAAAAGGGGACTTTTGTCCCCCTTAATATCTTTTATTTTCGGGAACAAATATACATATTTTTTAAATAGCTTTATCATAAATCGAAAATATTTTTTAATATAAAAAAACGTTAAAAGCGTTAAAAATCAGCAAACAATAACAAACCCGGCTGAAAAATTAACGTATTATATGATAGAAGTAAGTGCAAAACAATTTCACGTATTAAAGTGTTTTTTGCTTGTATGTTCTTTTGGAAAAAATTAGAAGAGTTAATAATAAAGAAATAAGCATCTAATAATACAAAGCGATTGTGCTAATAAAAAGCGCAATTGGAAATAAATAAATGCAGTGCATTTTGTGTAAAAGTAAAGAATAATTAAATATCTATTATATGAAAACAGCTAATTTTAAGGTACTTTTGAGCGTAGCGCTCGGATTTACCGCATTAGGAGCAAAAGCAGGGCTTAAAAAAGCTTTTTTTGACAGTTTGGGCGACAGCAGCTCTAATTTTCAAGGGTTTATGATTATGAGTGGAATTGTGGTGTTTGGTTTAGTGTTTTACTTGTTATTTAATTTCTTTCAAAAGAAAAATGAAAGTAATCAAAAAAATAACAGCCACCAAACTAAAACATTATCAAGAAACCACCATCACCACCGTAGGCTTGTTAAACGCACCTCTTAGGCTTTTCGAACAAATTCTGATTTTAGGCCCATTGCTCCAAAACCGTCAATTTTGCAGCTAATGTTATGGTCGCCTTCAACCAACTTAATGTTTTTAACTTTTGTGCCTGCTTTAACGGGTTTTGGTGCGCCTTTAACCGGTAAATCTTTAATTACTATTACAGTATCGCCATCTACCAGTTCGTTACCGTTAGCGTCAATTATTTTGTTGCCGGCATCGCTTGATAATTCTTTTTGAGTATTTTCGTTTGAATCCCATTCATGAAAACATTCAGGACAAACCATTAAAACTCCGTTTGAGTATGTGTACTCACAATTACATTTTGGGCAAGGAAAAGTATCTGTCATATAAAATTTATTAAGGTAAATTATTTAAAATAGCTTCATCTACTAAATTCGCTATTGTTACTTTTAAGTTAGGAGTACGTTCCATTTCACGTTTTAAAGCAAAATTAGCTTCTTTATTTCTGGCCCAAGCACGGCGTGCAATGCCATTATTTACATCCCAAAACAACATTGATTTTAATCGTCTGTCTGCATCAGCACTACCATCTAATACCATTCCAAACCCACCATTAATTACTTCGCCCCAACCTACTCCACCACCATTGTGTAAACTTATCCAAGTAGCGCCTCTAAAAGCATCTCCAACAAAATTTTGCACAGCCATATCAGCTGTATATTTTGAGCCATCATAAATATTAGAGGTTTCACGATATGGAGAATCTGTTCCACTAACATCATGATGATCTCTTCCTAATACAACCGGAGCTGTAATCTCTCGTCGGGCAATAGCTTTGTTAATTTCTTCAGCAATTTTAATTCGTCCTTCACTGTCTGCGTATAAAATACGTGCCTGCGAACCAACTACTAAATTGTTTTTCATCGCATCACGAATCCAAACAATATTATCATTTAGCTGCGGTTTTATTTCTTGCGGAGCGGTTTGATAAATATCTGTCAAAACTTTTAAAGCAATTTCATCTGTCTTTTGTAAATCTTTTTCGCTGGCACTTGTACAAACCCAACGAAATGGGCCAAAGCCATAATCAAAACACATTGGACCTAAAATATCCTGCACGTAAGAGTTATACCGAAATGTAGCGCCAACATGTCCGCCAGCTTGCGGAGGCAATGTTTTGTAGATGTCGGCGCCAGCCCTTCCTGCTTCTAATAAAAAGGCATTTCCGTAATCAAAAAAATACATGCCTTTAGAGGTTAAGGTATTAATGGCATTTGCATGACGAACTAACGTTTGTTGTACTGCTGTTTTAAATTGCGTAGGATTGTTAGCCATCATGTCGTTACTTTCTTCTAAACTCATACCTACCGGATAATAACCGCCAGCCCAAGGGTTATGTAAAGACGTTTGATCAGAGCCAACATCTACTTTCATGTTTTCTTTTACAATACGCTCCCATAAATCAACTACATTGCCTTGATAAGCGATAGATACCGCTTCTTTTTTAGCTTGCGCATCTTTTACACGGGGAATTAAATCGTCTAAATTATCATATATCTCGTCCACCCAAGCTTGAGATTTTCGAGTGTGTACTGCCTTTGGATTTATTTCGGCTGTAACAGACACTAAGCCTGCAATTTTAGCTGCCTTAGGCTGTGCACCACTCATGCCGCCCAAACCACAAGTAATAAATAATTTTCCTTTTCTATCTTCTTCCGATTTAGAAACTTTACGAGCTGCATTCATTACTGTAATGGTTGTACCATGCACAATACCTTGTGGACCAATATACATAAATGAGCCGGCTGTCATTTGTCCATATTGAGTAACACCTAAGGCATTAAATTTTTCCCAATCATCAGGCTTGCTATAATTAGGGATCATCATACCGTTAGTAACTACTACTCTTGGTGCATCTTTATGTGATGGAAATAATCCCATTGGATGACCGCTATATAAAACCAATGTTTGCTCATCTGTCATAGTAGCTAAATACTGCATCGTTAATAAATATTGCGCCCAATTTTGGAACACAGCGCCATTACCGCCATAAGTAATTAATTCGTGCGGATGTTGAGCCACTGCATAATCTAAATTATTGCTTAACATGTGCATAATAGCTGCTGCTTGCAAACTTTTATGAGGATAATCCATAATAGGACGAGCGTATATTTTGTAATCAGGACGAAAACGATACATGTAAATTCTTCCATAAGTTTTTAACTCATCAGCAAATTCCTTAGCTAAAATAGCATGATGTTTTGGGTCAAAATAGCGTAAGGCATTAGCAATAGCTAATTTTTTCTCCTCTGGGTTTAATATATCTTTACGTTTTGGCGCATGATTAATACTAGATTCGTATGTTTTAGGTTGAGGTAATTCATTTGGAATACCTTGTAAAATAAATGCTTTAAAATCAACAGGATTTAATGATAAGGTTTGCATATGATGTTGAGGGAGTTGATTATTTTTTTTTCTTAGTAAAACTATCTGTTTTTTTATTGTAGCCATACGGACAATGCTTGCAACCACTTTTGCAACAATAACCTCGTTTTAAGTGATATTTTTCTGTAAAAATAATATAACCTTCTGGACTGTAATAAAAATCTTCCGGATCGAGTTGTTTTTGAAACATTTATTCTACACGTTTTATGGTACAACCAATACTTTTAGTTTCCTGAAGAGTTGGTGTATTGCCTTTTATAACTGCTTGTATAGCGTCTTTTAAATAAGGTGCTTTAACTGCCGATGGGTCTTTCACATTATCATCAATAGCGCCTTTATAAACCAAACCTTTATTGTTAAACAAAAAACATTGAGGTGTGCGGGTAGCACCAAAAGCATTTGCTAATTGACTTTTGTCATCAAGTGAATAACTACATTTTAAATTTTGGGATTGATAGTACTTTGCCATTTCATCAAAGCTATCTTCATCGCTGCGTTGCGCTTCGTTACTATTTACAATAACACAGCCAAGCCCATTGGCAATGCATAAATCAGAGTATTCTTTAATTCTACTCTCACTTAATTTTACATAAGGACAAGTGTTACAGCTAAAAATTACAAGTAATCCTTTTGTGGTTTTAGATTCTCCTAATGAAATTTGCTTGCCAGAAACATCTTTCATTTTATAATCGGGTATTGGTATTGCGCTATTTAATGCTAATTCTGTTAATGGAGGATTGATAAACGATGTAAATATAAAAAGCGCAATTGTGAGCGAAAAAAAAGTGAAAACAGACTTCATAAATTTTAATTTTAAAATGAAAATCAAATTTAGCAAAAAATGTACAAATTGTTTTGAGTAAGCGCTTTCTTTTAATACAAAATAAAAAATACAGTTTTAGCAATATAAAACTCAGAAAACCTTCACAAAAATTTGCGTTTGTGTTTTTTATGTTGTATATTTGTTATAATAAAAAATAATTTCTCATGAAAAACTCAACTCAACTCAACTCAACTCAACTCAACTCAACTCAACTCAACTCAACTCAACTCAACTCAACTCAACTCAACTCAACTCAACTCAACACTGTTCTAATAACAAACAGTGTAACGGCAATGCCAATGCCGTTTTAATAAAATTAAGTATTATGGCAGCCATATATTTTACTACTTTTAATATAAGGGCACAAACCACCACCTTTACGGCAACAACTCTGCGTGCCGATACCATAAAAAGCACTCAAATTATTAAAGCAGATGCTATTACCGCTGC
>JAFDYB010000002.1 GCA_018267655.1 Bacteroidota bacterium | reverse complement strand
GCTAAATAAAATAAATCGTGCGTTTCGACAGGCTCAACGTTCGGTTTAATTTGTTTGTTTATTGTGGTGGCTGAGCTTGTCGAAGCTGCCCAATAAAAATCGCCGCTTACTACGTCTTTGGGTTTGAAAAAAATGAAATAATCGTTATCGTTATTCCGAATTTGTTTCGGAATCTGCTCAGATGCTGAAACAAGTTTAGCATGACTATTAGGTGTAGTGTAACCGTTAGATTTGGAATGGCGGTTTAAATTACTATCCAGCATTTCTTTTGTTGCTAAAAAACTGCGCTGTATGCGCTCAGCGTAATTAATACTATCTGTTATTTCTTTGTGGCGTTCTTCTATTACGTGCTTTTGTTGTTCTACTATTGTTTTTTGTTGTTCTACTTCTACTTTTTGATGTGAAATTATTTTGTTTGCCTTGCGTTGTGCGCTTAAACTTCTAAAAATAAATAATAATAAAATTAAAACAGCTATGAACCCTATTACAAAAACGTTGCGCTGGCTTTGTTTTTTCTCTAACTCTACCAAATTTAATTTTTTTTCTTTTTGTAATAACTCAATGTCTTTTTGTTTTTTTTCGTTTGAATATTTTGCATCAGCGTCAGCAATTTGCTTTTCGGTTTCTTTATTGTAAATAGAATCTTTTAAGTTAAAATAGTAGGTATTGTAGTTCATACTTTTTTTAAAATCCCCTATAATTTCGTAATAACGTGAGTTTAAAGAAAATAGTTTTAATTTTAATGCTAAATTTTTATTGTTTTTATTTGATATTATTTGTAGAGAGTCGATGTATTTTTTGGCAATGCTATGTTTTTTTGTTTTTAACAAAAGATCGGCAATTAAATTATATGAAGTGGCAAATGTTTCTTCTTCAAAATTGTTTTTATGCTCAGTATCAAGCGCCTTCATAAAATAATTAAGTGCTTCTGTTGGATTGCCTTCTTTCATTAGTATAGAACCAATACTATTGTACGATTCAAGGGTGCCATAAACATCTTTATTTTCAAGTTTTAAACGAAGCGCCTCTTTATGAATTTTTTTTGCTTTTTCTAACTCACCTATATTTTGATAAGCTCCGCCAAGGTTTTCTAAAGCCCATGATAAGTAAATAAGGTTACCTTTTTTATATCCATCAACGGCTTTTTCATAATATTCGATTGATTTTTTATACTTTTTTAACCGGTCAAAAACATTGCCTATTCCCATATTGGCACTAGCACTCCCTCGAATTTCTTGTATAGAATCAAATAACTTTAAGCTTTTCATATAATAGTTAAGTGCATTTTCGTTATCAGCCATAACATCATAAGCATTTCCCATAACTAAATAAATTTGTGCTAAATCTTTTTTGCTGTTAGCGTATTTTAAAGCAATATTTTTTGCCTTAAGCAAATAATAAATAGAAGAGTCGCTATTATCTGCTTGGTATGCTTGCCCTAAGCTGCAATACAAATTACTTAATAAAGAGTTTAATTTGTTTTTTTTGGATAGATTAATGCCATTATATGTGTACTTGAGTGAGAGTTTTAAATCTGAATTAGAATAATATGTAGCAAGAGATGCACATGTTTTTGCCTTAACTGTATCGTTTTTTGTTGTGTTTAAAAGGACTTTAAGTGAATCTATATTTTGTGCATTTTGTTTTATGGATAAGACAAAAAAACAGATAAAAAAGTAAGTGCGGATAAAAAACATTCAGTACTAATATACGTTTTTATTTATTAATAGCCTTCAAATCCTTTTTTAAAAAAGTCTTTAAATATTATTTTATGAAATTTTAAAATACGGTATAAGCTATCAATGGTGATATTCGATCCTTTTTCGTACCTGCCGTATAAGGCTCGCGGAATTTCGGCATCGTAGGCAAATGTTTCTCGACTTGTATAGCCGGCACACTTGCGCAACTCTTTAAGGCGTTTGCCTAATAATTTATGTAACTCATTTTCTTTAGTATTTGCCACAGAGCAAATAAACACATATAACTACTTTTATATTACCCTAAATAAATTCCCACTTATATATATTGTTTAAATTTTTAAAAATTATTTCAGAAAAAGAAACTAATTTCAGTTGCGAAAACTAGGCAAATGGTGTATATTTGATAAACGTAAACCTTAACGACAAACTCCAACGACACATTTGGTGTTGTTAAATACAACAACAATCTTTACCTATATGGTGCTTTTCGCAAATGTGGTAACGATACTATATTTGGCTTTGTAAAATACAACTCTACTAATCCCTCAATAGTTTGTAGCAACACCGTAACAACTACTTATGCTTATGTTGGTTTAACTAATTATTTACCGTTTAATAATAATGTATCAATTTATCCAAATCCATTTACAGATGTAATTTTAATTAATATTCAAGGTTTCGATGAACAAAACTTATAACTTCAAATAACAAGCATGCTTGGGCAAACAATCTGCAATCAAAGCATTAGCAGTGCAAGCACACAAATAGATTTGTCTCAGTTCCCAGCGGGCATTTATTTTCTCAATATCTCAAATAATTTCCAATTAAAAACGTACAAAATAAATAAACAATAATGCTTTTTAGTATTAAACATTTGAAGCTGTAATCTCAAATTCCAAAAACAAGGGCAATATATTTGTACTTGGTATTAATCAAGCGCATCTTCAAAAGCAACCAAAAAAAAATCGCCTGTTTTTTTAAGCCAAAATTTTAAAACTGTTTAAATTTCTTAAAGGTTTTCTTTTTTTTCAAAAAATAATCAAATACAATATTTGAGTTATAAATACCGGTGGTGGCATTGCAAAAATTATTTTTCAATTTCATTTTTTTTCTTTCTTTGAGTATATATCCCAGTTTTACATAATATGCAAAATGAGCTTTTAGCACAGCAAATGTATGTTTTGGCTGACCTTCTACTAAAAATTTAATACCGGCAACGCCATCTAAAAACAATCGGTAAATTATTTTTAACAAAAGTGCTGTTCCCTCGGCATTTTTGGTTAAAGTACTTAAGTTGTTTCTAAAGTTTAAAAATGTTTTTTGAGATGAGTATTTACTTAAGGTTCCGCCGCCAATGTGATATACTTTAGATGCTGAGATATTCATTATTTTATAACCTATGTTCTTTAATCGCCAGCATAAATCAATTTCTTCCATGTGTGCAAAATACCATTCGTCAAAACCATTTACCTCCCAAAATGCACTTGCTCTTACAAACAAGCATGCGCCGCTTGCCCAAAAAATTTCTGTGCTTGTATCAAATTGCCCTTCGTCTTTTTCTATTGTATTAAATACTCTACCTCTGCAAAATGGATAGCCATATTTATCAATAAAACCACCGGCTGCACCTGCATATTCAAAAAATGCTTTGTTTTTATAATCGAGTAATTTTGGTTGACATGCAGCAATGCTTTTATCTTCATCCATTGCTTTAATAATCGGCTCTAGCCAATGCTCAGTTACTTCAATGTCACTATTAAGTAGTACATAATATGAGGCGTTTACTTTTTTTAAAGCATGGTTATATCCACCGGCATAACCATTGTTTTTTGAATTAGTAATAATTTCAATATTTGGATAATTTTCTTTCACAAAAATTACTGAGTTGTCGGTACTGGCATTATCGGCTACAATAATTTTTGCATTAGCAGAGTGTTTAACTGTAATGTGTAAAAATTGTTTTAAAAAATGAATGCCGTTAAAGTTTAAAATTACAACAGCAACTTTATGTTCTGTCATAATTTGTTATCGAGGGTTTGCGTAAATTTCATCTAAATGGCTTGACTGTGAATTTGTAGGAGTTGTATTATCTATATTTCCAATACCGTTATTATTTTGCCTAAGCACTTCAAATTTCCAGCGAGGGTTGCTTACTTCGCCTTTCATATCACTTTGAATTAATTCATAACAATCATCGCCTAACATTTTGTTTACAAACACAAATTTACGGTTTGTAAAAAATTGCCCTGTGCTGCGGTCGTTAATGCGGTAATATTGCCATATCTCGTACGGATATGTGCCTTGCTCGGCAAATTGCTGCGAGCGTATATTTGGCGCACCGTATTGCATATAAACACGTCCTCTATCGGTATAATAGCCGGGTCGTTTAGCACATTTAAAATTTTTTAAAACTGTTTGTAAATCTTTATAATAAGTGCCCCATAATTTTAAAGGATTAGCTGTATCTGCAGCGTAGCGTTGCCAAAAATCAACAATAAAGTTTTTCATAAGTATCGGATCTTTTTTTGTGGTAGCGTTAATAATACGGTCTTTATCAAGAGTATTCGCAATAGGCCACAAACATTCTGTAAACAATTTTAGAGTATCAACATTATTGCATGCGCCAAAATAACTTTCAACAGTTCTGCTATCTTCATTTGCTAAAATTTCAGAAGCATCTATTTTTTTGCTTTCTCTAACAAAGGCAAATTTTCTCTCTAATTGCAATTTATTGGTTTCGTCACGCACTTCAATTACTAAATTATAGGCTCCATTTTTTAATTTTGCTAAATCAACTTTTGCCAATAAAGGATTTACCTTTTCGGTTTTTTGTTTTTTAAAGCTTCCAAAATTTTCAAGTTTTGTAAGTTGTTTAGCTGTTTCGATAAAGTATGAAAAAATAAAATTTTTATTCTTTCCTAAAACCGTATCGGCATTATATAATTCAAAATAAAAATTTAAAAAATTCTGTGTTTCTGGAAAAAGATTTGAATTATAAGGCACCAGGTCAAACCCACTCTTAGTTAGCACGGTCGGAGAAATACTTTTTTTATAAGATTCTAAAATTTGGATAGATGATGCTTGTAAGTTTTTTGGGTTATACGAAACATTAAATACTTCATCAGCAATAAAGGGCGATTGTAACTTAATATTATTGTCGTTTATTTCAACTATTGCTGTATAGGTACCATTTGCTATAGGATAGCGTTGCACATCTAAAAAATTGGGGGGGTTAACACCTACTGAATCTTTAAAAGCGGGGCCTAGCAAATTATATTTTTTTGCAGAAGCTACAACAGTATCTTTAAATAAACTAAATAAAATGTTTACAGCGCTTTGCTTTGAGTTGCGGTCAATTTTTTTTGCCTTTATACTATTTCCAATTAAAGTAACATAGGTTTCAATATAAGCTTGTCCGCCGGGAGAATTAAATATACCATAAGTAAAATACCCTGTAACTTGAGCTATTAAATTAGCTTTTAAAAAAAGAACTAAGATGCATGTTATAAAACTATTTTTACTCATTTAAGTGCATAAAGTTAAATTAAATAGCACAAAATTAGTTGGGGAATTAAAAAAATACTATTTTTGCGGCGGAGAAATGGCAGAGCGGTCTAATGCGGCAGTCTTGAAAACTGTTGACTGTAACAGGTCCGGGGGTTCGAATCCCTCTTTCTCCGCTAAAAGGGACTGGCCTGATAAAAAAGGTTTCAGTCCCTTTGCTTTTAAAAGCAAATTATGCGATAGATGAGCAATTTTAAGGGTTATAAAATTTATTTTTGGGTTTGAAATAACCTCATTTTTTTGCCATATTGGGCAATTTTGTGGGAATTAAAATTCCGTCCAAAATAAAACATCTTAATTTAAACTAAAAATATAGCATAAACAGGCAAACAATTTTTTTCTACCTTTGAAGTGCGCTCTTCACATATTAAGTTTACGATAAAATTCTACCCGATTGCATCTCGAAAAACCTTTATTGTAGAGACAACAAAAAAATCAACGAAAAATAGTATGAAAAATATAATCTTATTAATAGCTATGCTTTGCTTTTTTGCTGATTACTCAGAAGCGCAAGCACAAAAAAAAGTATTAAACGAAGCAGATAAACTGATTGGCGTAAATCTTATAAAAAACCCGGGTGCTGAAAAGATAACCGAATTAAATAAACTTATAAATTGGGAAACGAACACTAACGACAATAATTATGTTTCAAATTATGGACACATAGCAGGCGAGTGGGATAATGGCTGCAATATAAAGTGCGGCCTTCCTGAAAATGCGGGGGGCAATTATTTTAGAAATCCTGCAGATGTTGCCCCTGAGAACATAAAAAAAACTATTACTCAAACAATAGATATTTCTAGATTAAAAGACACCTTAAAAATTAGAGAAATTGATTTTATATATTCTGCACAGATAGCAGGTTTTCATTGTGATGAGGCGTTAAAATGCGCCTTTGGAGATTTGAAAATTGAATATTTTGATTCTGCAAAACAATCTCTAAAAGTATATGACGCCAAAAAATACATGAATGAATTTCATAGAGTAGATGAATCAGAAGGGGCAGATTCACGCATGCACAAATTTGAAAAAATTTCTCTTTCGGGTACAATCCCCGATAATGCAACTTCTGCAGTAGTAACGATTAGCGCAGAGCAGAATTGTGGTTATACCCAAGAAAGTCCTTGCTCTGCGACGTTCGTTTTTTTTGATAATTTGAGCTTAATTCTATCTAAATCAAAGAAAAAATAAAGGTTTTATATTTTTAATTTTTTGCTACGTTTTTGTGCAATAACTTTACGCTTGGCATTAATTTAATAAATACTTATTTACTTTTTATTGTCGGAGTTAATTCGTTTTTCAAATCCGATTCTATTAAACCATCTTTAAGTCGTATTATACGGTGGGCGTACATGGCAATATCTTCTTCATGCGTAACAATAATTATTGTATTACCCATTTTATGAATATCTTCAAACAAAGCCATTATTTCAATAGATGTTTTACTATCAAGGTTGCCGGTAGGTTCATCGGCTAATATAATTGCGGGCTTATTTACTAAGGCTCTGGCAATGGCAACACGTTGTCTTTGCCCGCCGCTTAATTCGTTAGGCTTATGATTTAATCTATTTCCTAAACCAACCTGCTCACAGGCTTCTTTTGCTTTTTGCAAACGCTCAGTTTTTTTTAAACCGGCATAAACTAATGGTAAAGCTACGTTTTCGAGTGTTGTTGAGCGTGGCAATAAATTAAATGTTTGAAACACAAAGCCAATTTCTTTATTTCGTATTTCAGCCAAACGATTGTCGCTCATGCTGGCTACGGCATGGCCGTTTAAATTATAAGTACCTGAGCTGGGAGTATCTAAGCAACCCAACATATTCATTAAAGTTGATTTACCGCTACCTGAAGGTCCCATTAAAGCAAGAAATTCATTTTTATTAACATTAAATGAAACATCGCGCAAGGCATGAATAGTTTCATCGCCAATTTTATAAATTTTTTGTAGGTGCTGAATATTAATAATCTCGTTCAAAAGGCAGTATGTAAATTAACAATTACGTTGAGCGCAAGCGAATTTAGCAAAAAAGCATGAGTAGCCGCTAAATTTTTTTGCAATTACTATGGTTGCCTAATGCTAAATTGCCCCCCCTCAGATGTTTTGTAATAGAATTTAAAACTTAGTAATTAAAAACTCGGTTCTTCGGTTGGCTTGATGTTCTTCTTCTGAACAGTTAGAAATTATTTTGCCTTCGCACTTACAACCATTTACCGGTTTTTCTTCGCCATAGCCTTTTCCTACAATACGATTTTTAGCAATGCCTTTTGAAACAATGTATGCTGCCGAAGATTTTGCACGCTTATCAGACAAGGATAAATTATATCCTCTACTCGAACGACAATCGGTGTGCGAACCCAACTCTATAGTCATACTTGGATTTTCCATCATTACTTTTACTATTTTATCTAACTCTTTTGCGGCATCAGAGCGAATGTTCCATTTGTTTAAATCAAAATAAATGGGCGCTATTTGAATAACTTTTGCTATATCCGCTCCTATTTCCATTGGTTGCATTTTTTCTTTTAATTCAATAATGGTATTCATCTCTAAAATAATTTCATAATTTTTTTCGACAGTAATAAATCCTTTCTTCTCATATTTTATCGAAAACTGTAATTTATCTCCAATTTTTTTTCCTTTTATAATATCGCTAAATGTTCCTTTCGCATCTGTTAAATAATTTTTTTGTCCGGTTACCAACTTTTCTATATATGTAGCTTTTACGCCCTCTATAGCTTGAGCTGTTTTAATGTTTGACACTACGTCAATAATTTGATATTTCGGAAATAAAGAAATATTCATTTTGTTTTCGCCTATTTTTAATTTTTGAACTTCTACAACTCTGTCGTAATAATTAACGGGTTCTTTAGCACCAATGTAGTATTGCGCAGATGGGTTGTTGATTGTAAATTTATATTCAGCCTTTTCATTTGCTTTGATTGAATCAATAGCTGTTTTATTTGCATTTAGTAAATACACCCAAGCGTTCGGAATCATTTCTTTTGTACCCTCATTTATAACCATGCCACTTAAAGTTACACCTATCAGAGGCTTGTTTGATCTAAAAAAATAAATATCGTCTTTCCCTTTTCCGCCACTTCTATTGCTTGATAAGTAACCCGTTTTTAAATCTTCGTTTATAGTAAAACCAAAATCATCGGCAGAGGTATTGATTGGGAAACCCAAATTTTGTGGCTCAAAATACGCATCTAAGCCGGGAACTGTAAAATATAAATCTAAGCCGCCTAGTCCTGCTCTTCCGTCGGAAGAGAAAAATAAAGTACCATCTTCATTTACATAAGGAAACATTTCGCGCCCCTCTGTATTCACCACTTGTCCAAGATTTTCAGGCTTTTGCCAGATGCCATTTTTAAATTCAGATACGTAAATATCTGTTTGCCCATAACCGCCCGGCATATCAGAAATAAAATACATGAGCTTCCCATCTTTAGAAACCGCAGCATGCCCAACCGAGTAATCATTAGAGTTATAAGGAAATTCTTCGGAGTTTGAATATTTTCCTGTGCTGTCTTTTTTTAAGATGACTAATTTTAAATTAATCACATTTATTAAAACACCTTTTACTTTTTTAGTAATCACATTGCTTTTGGTTAGATACAATGTTTTTGCGTCGCTTGATAAAGAAACGGGACCATCATGGTATAACCCTGAAACCTTCCGAGGTAAAGGCGTAGTTGATTCAAAATTAAGCGAGTCTTTTTTTTGAGAAGTATATAAATCTATAAAATACGAATTATCCCAGGCAAAGGTTTTGTTTCGTGCCGATGTATTTCTTCTGTTAGAGGCAAGCATCAGCGATGTGTTTTTATTAAAAAAAACAGGTGAAAATTCAGAGTATTCTGTATTTAGTTTTTCAACATTTAAAATTTTAAACAATAATGAGTCTTGTTTTAAATCTTTAAAGTAGTTTTTGTTTTTATTGTGATTTTTGGTGATAAGGTTGCCTTTGTGTTTTTGATCTAATAAATTTAGCACATTGCCAACATCGGCATATTTTTGATTATACTTTAAACATTGTAAATAGTTTATTAAATCCGTTTCAGTAAGCGAAGATGGAAAACTATCAAACAATCGTTTGTAGGCGGCTTCTGCATTTTTAAAATCATAAATTTTAAAATAACTCGTTGCTAGTTTTCTTAAATTATCCTGTGTTGGCTTATTGGTTTTTGTTAAACTTTTGTAGTAATCAGAAGCTGCTAAGTATGATAACTCGTTGTAGAGTTGATCTGCTTTTTTTTGCATTAACGATTGAGCGGTTATAGTAATTGATGTAAACGTAAGTGCAAAGAATAATGTAAAATACCTCATCATAATTGTTTGTTAATTAAAATTCTTTAATTTATTTTTAAAAGTATCGCGGCGATTTAAAGCCTTTTGAGCTACTCTTAAAGGTATAACTTAACATAATTTCGTGTGAGCCAAAACTATAATTTTGCAATGCTGTTAATTGATAGTCATACGCATAACCAACACGTAAATTTTGATTAATGCTATACATTACATTTGCTCCTGCGGCTGCGCCATGTCGGTACATTGCACCTACCCATAGTTTTTCATAAAACAAAAATGATAAATTTCCTTCAATGGAAAGCGGCGCACTGTTTACGTATTTAATAATAAACGATGGACGCATATTAATTGCCGCATTTAATTTTATAACAATACCTCCAAATAAATACACGTGATTTTCTTGCAATGCTTTTTGATCGTAATTCGATTCTAATTTATTTTTCAGTAATCGTGGCGATGAGGCTCCTAAGTAAAACCTTTTGCCATAATAATAAATACCGGCGCCTACATTAAATAAGTTTTTTTGATAATTGCCCCCGTTTACGTACAATTGATCGGTATTATCAATTATTCTGAGATTTGAAAAATCTTGTCTGAAAATATCCATACCTAGCTGGGTACCAAAAGCTAAGCGGTCGTTCCTTTTATTAAGTTTTACGCTATAAGCCAGGTTGCCGTATATTCCTGTATTTTTAGTAACACCCAACTGATCGTTCAATACAGTTAATCCAACTCCTATGCTTTCTATTTTAAGTGGCGAATGTATTGATAACATTTGTGTTTGAGGAGAACCGGTTAAGCCCGACCATTGGTTGCGGGCAGTGCCTGTTATTTGCATTGCCTCTTGACTACCGGCATAAGCAGGGTTAATTAATAAAGGATTAAAAAAATACATGCTCAATTGCGTTTCTTGTTGTGAAAAAATTTTGCTCACACAAGAAAGTGTAACTGCAATATATAAGGCTATTTTAATTGGCGTCTTCATAATAATTTCTTTTTTTTATTAATATTGTAGTACTAAAAAACCGGTATAAGTTTGCGTTTTGCCATCGCCGTATTCAAGAATTACATAATATGTACCGGCAGGTAATTTATCGTTCCCTATTTGAGTTCCTGTATTGGCATAGCCTGCAAATTCGTTCAAATAACCTTCTTTTGTATAAACTAAATTGCCCCAACGGTTAAATATATTTAGTTTGTTATTTGGAAAGTACTCAATGTTTGTAATTAAAAACACATCGTTTTTTCCATCACCGTTTGGCGTAAAAATTTGCGGCACATAGGTTTGGCATGCCTGCGCATCAATAATACCTATTGTTCTATTTGCACAGCCATTTCTGTCTGTTACGGTAACTGTGTATGTTCCGGCGTTTGAAGGACTAACCGAGTTAACAGAATAACTTGTACCGCTTCCAACTGATTGATTATTGTAGCTCCATGAATATACATTACCTGCAATAGGGTTTGCGACAACTAAACCCGCCGGCGAATTTTGACACACCGATACACTATAACTGGTTAAACTAACCGACGGAAGCGCATTAACTGTTAAAGTATTGTTTGCTGAATTTGTACACGACCCAACGCTAACCTCAACATTTACAGTATATGTTCCGCTTGCATTTGATACACTTGAGGGAATTACTAACGGCGATACATTTGCAACCGGTTGCCCATTAATTGTCCAATTATATGTTGCGCCTAATTGTGGGTTACTCACATTAATTATTCCACTTTGGTTTTGACAAATATTTAAATCACTTAAATTCATCGCCACATTTTGTAAATTAATTACATTAAGTGTTGTTGTTGCTTGTGGCGATATACAGCCATTAGCATCGGAGGCAGTAACCATGTAAGTATATGTACCGGGCGTAATAGTTGAAGCAGAAAAAGCAGGATTGCTTTGATTTTGATTAGAAGTGTTAATGCCATTTCCTAAAGCCCATGTGTAATTTGAAACTGCCGCCGTTCCACTCGATGTTACATTTAACGAAACTGTACCCGTAGTACATACAACGTTAGATGCTGCACTTGCTGCAATAGAGGGCAATTGATTTACACTTACATTTAAACTGCTTACGGTAGAAGTACAGCCCGTTAAGGTACTTGTGCCAACTACTGTATAAGTTGTGTTGTTATTAGGAGAGACCGAAATAGTTGATGTTGTTGCACCTGTATTCCAACTATAGGTATCTGCTCCACTTGCAGAAATAATTACAAGCACTCCCGCACAAGTGGTAGCATTTGATACAGAGATATTTGGTAAGGCATTTACGTTGATTGTAATTGTTTCGGTATTTGTAGCGCAGCCTGATAATTCCCCTGTTACTGTGTAAGTAGTTTGAGTACTTGGGTTTAAAGTAATTGTATTTGTTGTTGTTTGGCTTGGATTAGTAACCGTGTATGTGGTGCCTCCACTCAAGGTCAAAGTTACCGAACTTCCATTACATATAGCGGTTGATGTTGCAGCTATGGCAATGCTTGATGTTGGCGCTACATTCACATTTATATTTGTTATTCCATAACAACCACTCAACGTGTTTGTTCCAGCTACACTATAAGTAGTTGATGATGTAGGATTAACTGTAATGCTTGATGTGCTTTGCATATTACTCCATGTATAGGTATCGGCACCACTCACTGTTAGTGTAGCTGTTTGCCCTGAGCAAATTGTAGCGCTGCTTGCTGTTGCAATTAGTGTTGGAGTATTATTACTTGCTGTAATTGTAAGAGTTTGCAATGCAGAAACACAACCGCTTGTAGTGTTGCCTACTTGCACCGTAAACACGCCACTTCCATTTGCAATAGGGTTACTTGCATTAGGATTATTTAAGCTTCCCGATCCGGGTGCTGTCCATGTATATGAAGCTGAAGGCCCTGCATTGCTAGAAGCAGAAAGTGTAGCTGATGGGTTAGCGCAAGTTGTTGTTAAACTTGTAGGGCTTAATGTGAGTGTAGGAGATATTGTGTTTGTAGAAACATTTGTTGTAGCTGTTCCTACACAACCGTTAACGGTGTTGGTAATCGTTACTACATAACTTCCGCCCGAGTTAACTGTTGGGTTACTGGTATTTCCATTTACAATAGTTCCCGGTCCCGACCAACTGTAATTATAATTTGTTCCGGTTGGAGTAGATGTAATATTTACAGATGCTGTATTGCAAGTAATTGTAGAGGTAGAACTTGCATTGGCTATTACAGCCGATGTGTTCGATGGTACAACAACTTGATATGATTGCGAACATGAATTAGACGTATTTACGATTGTAACTGTATAAGTACCGCCTTGCGAAACTGTTGTTAAGGAAGCATTGCTTGGTCCTGAAATTCCGCTGCCACTCCAAGTGATAGATAAAGGAGTGGTAGTTGAACTAATGCTTACTGCTACATTGGTGTTTGTACATGTAATAGAATTAGATACTGCACCTAAAGTTCCTGTTGGCGATCCGGCGCTTGGAAAGACCTGAACCGTAGATGTAGCCGAACAACCCGAAATAGGATTAGTAGCAGTTAAGGTATATACAGCTGCTCCACCTACAGAGTTTGAAGCGGTTGTAGCACCATTGCTCCAATTATAATTAGAGCCAATAGAGGCATTTCCGTTTAGCGTTACTGTCGGTGCTGCACAAGTAATGGTTTGATTGCTTCCTGCTGAAACAGTTGGTGTTGTTAAATTATTGCCTACTATAGCAACGGCAGTATTCGTACAACCATTTGAACCTTTTACTAAAAGCGTATAATTGCCCGGTGCATTTGCAACTGCATTTTGAGAATTAACTCCACTCACAATACTTGGTCCGGACCATGTATAAGATAAAGCTGAAGGCCCACCATTTAAAGCAACCGTGTTAGACATACAAGTTATTGAATTAGATGCCGATGCAGTTGGAGTCGGAGCCACTGTATTTTGAGTTACAGAAATTGTTCCACTTGTTTTACAATTATTACTAGTGTTTACAACTGTGTAACCGAATACACCTCCTTGATTTACAGTAATTGT
Organism: Bacteroidota bacterium; assembly: GCA_018267655.1. Taxonomy (GTDB): domain Bacteria; phylum Bacteroidota; class Bacteroidia; order B-17B0; family Aurantibacillaceae; genus Aurantibacillus. Next base: position 52,407 of record JAFDYB010000002.1, on the reverse strand, counting down.
CCCCGTTCCACTTCCTGAAGTAATGCCTGTTCCGCTCCAATTATAACTCACCGGCGAACTTGCTGTGGTAGCATAAGCGTTGGCAGTTGTATTGGTACAATTTAATGAACCCGTGTTACCTGCTGTTACAACAGGCAGCACACTATTTTGGCTAACAGAAATTGAACCGGTTGTGCTACAACCATTATTTGTATTTGTAACTGTATAATTAAAAGTACCCGCTTGATTTACGTTTATCGTACTTGTGTTCGATGGTGGAATAATACCCGTACCTGACCAAGAATAACTTACCGGCGTTAAAGTTGTATTAGCTGAAATAGAAACTGTTGGATTTGAACAAGTGATTGTATTTGTTGAAGGTTGTACGGGAGCAGCAATAGTATTTTGAGTAAGCGCTGTTGTAGCCGTGGCAGTACAACCATTACTTCCTGTTACAGTAACAGTGTAAATACCAGGGGCATTAACAATAGGATTTGCACTTGTTTGTCCGCTCACAAAGCTGGATCCTGCCCAAGAGTAAGTACCTCCCCCTCCTCCTGTTAGTTGAGCTGTTGGGGTATTACATGTTAAAGTACTACTGTTAGAAGCAGTTGCGCTAGGGGGAGAACCTGAGGCTAAATTAAAGGTGGCCGTTGAACTACATCCGCCCGGATTAATTATCACTGAATAAACTCCGGCACCTGATACTCCTGTTGAGGAAGAAGAAGGAGAAGTAACTGTAGAACTTACCGGCCCTGTCCAAGAATAAGTTGGTGAACTTGCTGATGTACTTGCTGTTAAGGTTGTACTTGTAACCCCGCAAGCCACAGTTGGAGATGAAATAGAAGCTGTTGGAGATGAAGTCCCAAAAATGGGAGAGATGAAAACATATTCATATTGAGAAATACCATAGCGAGGAGGGGAGCCAACGGGGGCCGGACAATGAGTGGGTAGGTCTTGATTGCAATATGTAATAGTTATTTGTTTTATCATTTGCCCTGGCGAACCAACGGTAACTGCTTGGTTAAGGCATTGTCCACCAGTACCGTTTGCTATCAACATTCTACTAGTACCCGAAAGCACATTGTCAATACCTCCTGTAGAAACTGCTGTTGGCGCAACAGGGGCATTAAAATTGTCTAAGGCATTAATAATAACCTTATCTTGATAATTAACAAAGTTATTAGTGCCGTCAAAATAAAATGTTTCTGTAACATCGAAAATTGTAAACGTAACCGGCGCACATAAATAGGTTGGAAAATTAACGGTAACAGTCACGCTATTATCCCAAACAGCATTACCCGCACTGTTACCTGCACCTTGCATCTCTAATCTTAATCCGGTATAATTACTGCAATTTTGTGCCACAGCTCCTTGTGAACCGCTGATTGGTGATGTGCCGGATGATGCGCTTGACCTAACATCAAAAGCCCCTCCTCCTGCTGTTGACTTAGATACATTAAAAACTGAAGATGGTGACCAACTTACAGCATTTGATGGATAAGCATTCCAATTTACAATTTGAGCAAATGATTTTGTGAAAAGTAAACTGATAATAAAAATCAAAGATATTTTTAAAGCCTTCATAATTTTCATTGTTATAAACAATTTATTGGAACAAAAATATTGATATTGTGCGTGATAAAATAGGGTGCTACCCCCCCTATTATGTTTTTGTTTTTTTAAAAGAAAATTCGAAGATGTTTCTATATAGAGGGTTCTTTTTTAAACTCTATTAAAAAATTAAATGAAAAACTTCTGTCTTGTAAAGCTATCTTAGTAAAGTAACATGCCCTACATAATCTTTTTTACCTTGCCCGTTAGCGCTATTTACTTTAATTTTATAAACATACACGCCTTCTTGAGCATTAATGCCCTTAAAAGTGCCATCCCAGCCTTTGGTAATATCGCTTGTTGAGTAGATTAATGCTCCCCATCTATCAAACACATTCATGCTAAACCCATTAGTTAAAACTCCACTGCCCTTCACTGTAAACATATCGTTTAGCCCATCACCATTAGGCGTAAATGTATTAGGAATATAAACTACAAAATCATCGTTAATTTCTAAAAACTTTACCGCAGTATCTTTGCAGCCCTTATCAGTAGTTGATACCAACATTACTGGGTATTTTCCTAATTGTTCATACATGCGAGCGGGGGTTTTGTCTGCGGAAGTATCTAATGCCTGTACAGCAGGGTTTAAAAATTGCCAATGATACGCAAGTACAACACCTGCTTTGTTACTTGGTATAAATGTAACTCTATTTTCATTTATAGTAGGTTGATCAGGAGTCCAGTTAAAATCAGAGCCTGGCAGCGGATCTACAATAATTGGCCTAGGATAAGCATATATGCCACTACAGCCGTTTAATCCCTTGGTTATTATTTTTAATTTATACGTTCCGGGTTGGTTAATGCAATAGGTAATACTGTCGTTTTGAACTTGCGTAGTTCCGCCAAAATCATAAGTAATAAGAGCTGCTTGCCCTTGTGTATGCGAATTAAGCGGTAAACAAAATGGTTGACAGCCCTCTAATTTATTGAGTATTAAATTAGGTTGTGGCGCTTGATTTACTTGTACGGTAAAACCATAACTAATTGTGTTTGTAGGGCAGGCTATATCGTAGCCTAATACATTATAAACCGTTGTGCCACTAGGTTTTCCAATAACAAAGCTACCATTGGCAGCTGCTAAAAACACTTGTGGATTCCAACTGTACGCATAGTTGCCACTGCCACCTTGAGATCCCATTAAAAATTTAACTGAGTCGCCATTACAAATAGTTTGATTGCTTGGCGTTTGTGTGAATTGTATTGGTGTTAAAATATCAACTTGTGATGTTGCACTGGTAGTGCATGGTCCAAGATTAACTACTAATTGATAATTACCCGACATAGTTGGAGTTGATATAGGAATAGATAAATTTTGAGTATTAATCATTTGCCCAAAAGGAGTTGACCAAGTGTAAGATGTGGCTCCTGCAGGCCCATTTATTGAAATAGGCGTGTTATAACAAATTTGCTGCCAAGGCACAAGTGTAAAGTTAAGAATAGGGTTAACTGTTAATGAAACAGTATTGCTATTATAGCATGTAAGTGCTCCATTATTAAATGATGCCGTAACCGAATAAATACCAGAAGCATTAGCATACGCATTAAATAAAAGAGGATTGCTAATGTTACTGGTAAAGGAATTAGGCCCTGTCCATGAATATGTAATAGCTCCGGGAGAAGCTGCGGATAAGGAGGTATTGGCAGGCTCGCAGATACTAATAGGTGCATTAACCGTAATGCTGTTTACAGGCACTACACCCAAATTACTTTGTCCCTGAGTTGTACAGCTAACCGACCCTATTGCAAAGGTAGCAGTTGCATAGTAAATTCCGGAAGCCTGTGGCTGCGCGTTAGCAAAACTAGGTGATGCAACTGAAGAACTAAAGGCATTAGGCCCTGTCCAATTAAAACCAATGGCACCGGGTGCCGCAGCGCTTAATGAAACATTAGCATATTGACAAACATTGGCAGGCATGGTAATGTTTACGGGACTTGTTGCCACTACCGATACTGTAGTAACTGCCGATTGTGTACAAGTAATAGCGCTATTAGTAAAACTAGCTGTTACAGTATAAATACCATTTGAGCTTGGCATAATATTAGAGATAGTGGGATTTTGAACTGCGCTTGAATAGGCACCGGGTCCGCTCCATGCGTAAGTAGGCAGGCCAGCAGCAATGGCATTTAAGGTTAATGTAGCTGTTTGGCAAAGTGTATAAGATGATGTAACGTTTACAGGATTAGTTGCAACTACACTTACCTGAGTAGTATTTGTAACCGGACAATTTACAGTATTAAAATTAATTGCAGAACTAACAGTATAAATACCTGACGATGCAGGTAAAATGTTTGGAATAGTTGGATTTTGTACCGTTGAATTAAAACTGTTTGGTCCTACCCAAGTATAAGCAGTAGCATTAGCAGCAGCTGACATTGATGCAGTTAAATTAGCAGTACCCGATTGACAAACATTAATTGGCAGATTAGGAGTAATAGAATAATTTCCGGCAACATTTACCGGTACTGTTCCCGTTCCTATACAGCCGCTTGGATAGTTTGCAATTACAGAAAACGTTCCTATGTTCGAAGGCGTAGCATTTGGGATGGATATATTACTTGATGAGTAAATTGTTTGAGGAAAACTAGGCCCAACAACGCTATAACTAGTTGCACCCGATGGGTTTACTGAAAAAGTAATGCTGGAACCGTAACAATAATTAGTTGGGCTGCTTATAGCAAGTGTAGTATTTGGATTAGTAGTAAGTGTAAACGTTGTTTGAGAATTAATAATGGTGCCAGATGTGTTAGTAGATTGCGCCAATACAGTATATACTTGAGTTGAAGGAGCGCTAACAGTAATTACCGAACTAGTTTGAACAATATTACCGGGATTAATTGTATATGTAACTGCATTGCTTACGCCTAACCACATAGCGGTAGTGCTTACCGTTTGATTAGGACAGGCCGTAACGTTAGGAATAATTAAAGGGCTGCAACTTAAGCCCGCAGAGCCCGTGCTTTGAAATGTAACATTTCCTGAAGCGCTACTCCAATTAGAAAAAAGGTAAATAAACTGCTGACCGGCAGTAACAGGTATTGATGGGGCGTAATTGCAAGCTTGCGCACCCGGAGGTACTGTTCCCATACCTGTGCCACCACTAGATGCGCAATTCCACACGCATGAAGATGGGGGAAAGTTTCCGGCAAATATTTGATTACAGGTATTAGCAAGAGAGCCTACAACCGGGTATAAAATCCAATCGTAAAAACCAAGTTGTGGATTTGGTGAACCTGCTGCCCCAAGTGAAAAGCCAAGTGATCCGTTTGAACTCACAGTTAATAGCATCCACTGTGGGTTAGGCACATTTGCAAACATACACCCCGAATTTAATGTTCCACCCTGTGGTGGTGTAGCAGGGTTGCTTCCTGAAGGGTAACTGGCAGCACCGGTTAAACCAACCCCTCCGGTATTTGTTAACGGAAAACTTGGATTTGTGCAAAAATTTTGACTAGCCATACACGAAGCAGGACTTTGGGCTTCTGAAACCGCAAAGTGAATCAAAAGTAATAAGGTAAAATATTTTTTAATTTTTTTCATCTACAAATTAGTATAGTTTTTAAATTATTGCAAAAACAAATTACCCCCTCCTTATATGCAAATTCGCGTCTATCACTCATATCTTTAGTTATTTGTGTGTTTTGGAACATAATTATCTAGTTAATATATCTGCAAATGATTTAAAAATAGCGCTTACTTTTAGGTCTTGATACAGTTTATTTCCGAAGCTATCATATATTACATTTTGATTTACAGAACAATTATTTAAAAACGTATAATCATTTTTTGATATAAAAATGGCTTTCTTTATACTATCTCTTTGAAATGCAATAGTGCCAACAGAAGTATTATCCGTATTACAGCTAATTACAACAAGCCCCTTACTTGCATTTTTTATTTTTGCTACTTGGAGTGTGTAGCCTATTTTTCCAAACTCTATGTTTGCTTCGCGGCTGCTTTTATCTGCAACTGACCAAACGTGAAAAGCTATTGCTTTATCGTTAAGTGAAATTTCAGGATGAGTAGTTTCAATAATGCTTCTTAATTCTTGAAAAGATGGCGTTTGAGCTAAACAAATATTTAAGCTAAATACAACTAAAAGCAAAAATTGATTTTTAAAATTTTTCATAAGCTAATCCCTTTGTACTACAAATATACCTTAAAAGGATTTAAAAGCGGGTGTTTTTACTAATTAAAGTCCTTATTTTACTCAATAAAACAAGTGTTTTGCGGTAGTATCTAAAAAAGTGTGTAATTTTTTAAACGATTGTTTTATTTTCCCCATCCTTCAATCTTCTCTGAGGGGAAGTATTTACCTACTCAACATCAGTTCCACTTTCCCTCTTGGAAGATGAAGATTTGTATATTTGTTTATTATTTTGTGTTTTATCATTATTTTATTTTAGCCATCCCAAAAAGTAAGGGAGGTGTTGCTTTTTCAACCTCGGAGAGGTATGGAAGGGTGGGTAAAACTGCACATTGAGCCTGTCGAAATGCCACAGTCCTTTTCTTTGTTCTTTATAGAGCAAAATTGCAAGTTGTGCGGAGCAGATGAAACTATGCACTTTTAGTATAAGCCTTTTAAGTTCTAAAAAAACTTCAGGGTCATTCCGAAATGATTCGGAATCTGAACTAGAGACTCTGAAACGAGTTCAGAGTGACGAGCATTGTATTTTATGTATTCAAAGAATTTCTTTTTTTATACAGCATCAAAAAACTGAACATTGAGTCTGTTGAAATGTACAGTTTTTTGTGCGCAAGGGAGCAAGAGATGCTGGAACGAATTCAGCATGACAGCGGCTTTGTGGAGAGGAGCGAGTGAAACTATACATTGAGCTTGTCGAAATGAAATTGCAACCATTTAGTGGACAATTTTTTATGAACGTCAAGCAGCATTTTTTAGGTTATTGGTTTTTATTAATTGTTCTTAATAAATTTGCTGTAAAAAATTGCTCTACATGGCTGCAATTCCAGGCGCACTTAGTTTAATCAAAGCAAAAACACTGTAGTTAAGCATATCCATATAATTTGCATCAATGCCTTCGCTAACTGTAGTTTTACCCTTGTTATCTTCGATTTGCTTTACTCTAAAAATTTTCATTAAAATTAAATCAGTTAAACTACTTATGCGCATATCACGCCATGCCTCGCCATAATCGTGATTTTTATCGAGCATTAATTGGCGGGTTTTTTGCGTTTGCTTTTTGTATAAAGTTTCAATCTCTAAAGGAGGTATATCCATTCGTTGATCATTAAACAACTCTAATTGCATTAATCCTATTATACAATAATTTACAATTCCAATATATTCGCTTTTTATATCATCGGCAACTTTTTGAAACCCTTTCTCTTCAATACTCTTTATGCGTTGTGCTTTTATAAAAATTTGGTCGGTAATACTAGTTGGGCGTAAATTTCGCCACGCGGTGCCGTAATCGCTCATTTTTTTAAAAAATAATGAAGCACAGGTATTTATTGCAGTATCGTATTCGGTTAAAGTATTCAACATTTTACTGCAAAATAAAAATAAAAATTGGTTAAAAACAATTCTATAAAATAAAATTAATTAAAAAAGCTAAGCGTATATTTGCAAACCTTAATATACTATGGACAATCAACTATTTGAAGGATTTGACAGTGAAAACAATCATAAAGACGTGGATAACATTACCCACGTAAGCGGAATGTTTAAAAATTGGTTTATTGATTACGCCAGTTATGTGATACTTGAGCGCGCCGTTCCTGCTATTAATGATGGATTAAAGCCTGTGCAACGTCGAATATTGCATAGCATGTGGGAGCTTGAAGATGGTCGTTATAACAAAGTAGCCAATTTAATTGGTAACACCATGAAATATCACCCACATGGCGATGCCAGCATTGGCGATGCTTTAGTTGGCATTGGGCAAAAAGATTTATTAATAGACTGCCAAGGAAACTGGGGAAATATTTTAACTGGTGATAGCGCAGCTGCCCCTCGTTACATTGAAGCACGTTTATCAAAATTTGGATTAGATGTTTTATTTAACCCAAAGGTTACTGATTGGGGCTTAAGCTATGATGGCCGCAATAAAGAGCCTATTAACTTACCGGTAAAATTTCCGTTATTACTTGCCCATGGCGTTGAAGGAATTGCGGTAGGTTTAGCCTGTAAAATATTACCTCATAATTTTAATGAATTAATAGATGCCTGCATACAGTCGTTAAAAGGCAAAAAAATTTCTATATATCCCGATTTTCAAACCGGCGGCATTGCCGATTGCAACGACTACAAAGATGGCTTGCGCGGTGGAAAAATAAAAGTACGTGCCCGAATAAAAGAATTAAATGCTAAAACATTAATTATTACAGAAATTCCTTTTGGAACCACTACCGGCTCGCTTATTGAAAGTATTTTAACGGCAAATGATAAAGGAAAAATAAAAGTAAAAAAAGTTGAAGACAATACTTCTGAAAATGTTGAAATATTAATACACCTGCAACCCGGTATTAGCCCCGATAAAACAATAGATGCACTTTATGCTTTTACCAATTGCGAAGTTAGTATATCCGGTAATGCCTGTGTTATTGAAAATGAAAAACCACGTTTTATTGGGGTTAGCGAAATACTTAAAAATTCAGCGCAACAAACGCTCGAAATACTAAAGCGCGAGCTTGAAATTGAAAAATTTGAACTTGAAGAGAAGTGGCATTTTGCCTCACTTGAAAAAATCTTCATTAAAGAAGAAATGTATATTGACTTTAAAAAATATACCACAAAAGAAAGTTTATACCAATACCTTTACGAATCATTCAAATCATATAAGAAAAAATTATTGCGCGAAATAACCGATGAAGACTTACATCGTTTAACGCAAATACCTATGATTCGCATCACCCGCTTCGATAGTATAAAGGCAGATGATGCAATGAAAGAATTAGATGAGAAAATTGCACAAGCAAAACATCATCTTAATAATATTACTGAATATGCCATTGATTTTTTTAAAACTATTAAAAAGAAGCACGGCGAAGGCAAAGAGCGTAAAACCGAAATTAAACAACTTGAAATCATTGAAGCTAAACAAGTTGTTTTAGCCAACGAAAAACTTTTTGTAAACCGCACAGAAGGCTTTATTGGAACCGGATTAAAGAAAGATGAGTTTTTATTTGAGTGCTCAGATATTGACGATATTATAGCCTTTACAAAAGAAGGAAAAATGAAAGTTGTAAAAGTTGCCGATAAAGCATTTATTGGGAAGGATATTTTACACGTAGGTATTTTTAAGAAAAATGATGAGCGAACTACTTACAACATGATTTATCGTGATGGACCAAAAGGCATAACTTTCATGAAACGATTTAATGTTGTAGGCGTAACTCGCGATAAAGAGTACGATTTAACCAAAGGAAGTCCGGGTAGTACCGTGTATTGGTTTACGGTAAATCCAAACGGCGAAGCCGATAAAGTAATTGTTCATTTACGCCAAGTGAGCGGTTTACGAAAGTTTGAACTTGATGTTGATTTTTCAGAAATGGAAGTGAAAGCCAGGACAGCTGTTGGAAACATTGTAACCAAATATACTGTAAATAAAATTTCGTTAAAAGAAAAAGGAACCTCAACACTTGCCGGAGAAGATTTTTGGTTTGATGAAAATACACATCGCTTAAATAAAGAAGAACGCGGAACGTATATAGGTAAATTTAGCGGTGATGATAAAATTTTAACCGTTAACGCCGCCGGCTTTTATAAGCTTTATACTTACGATATTTTAAATCATTTTGACGATGATATTATTCTAATTGAGAAATTTATTCCTACGCAAATACTTACCTGTATTTATTTTGACGGTGAAAGCAAATCGTATTTCACAAAACGCTTTACACCCGAGGTAACTACAGCCAAAGTGCAATTAGTTACAGAAAATGAACACAGTCGTATGGAATTAATAACTTCTCAAATTAATCCGCTTATTGAAATAAAATTTAGCAAAGAAAAAGGACAAAATATTGCCGATGAAATACTAAAAATGGCTGAATTTAGTCCACTAGTTAATATAAAAGCAAAGGGTAAAAAATTAAGCACCTACAAAATAAAAGAAATAAATTTAAAAGAATCTGCAGAAATTTCTGCAGCTAAAGAATTTTTAGAAGGAGATACCGAAAAAACAGGCTTATCTCCAATGGAACTACATCGTAGAGCTATGGAAAAACTTAACAGAGATAATAATAAAGATTTTTTAGATGGCGATTCGCAAATAACTTTTGATTTTTAATTTATTATTTTTTTAGCTCATGTTTTAGTAATTAATTTTAAAATTTATGATTTTAGAAACTGCCGATAAAAGAACCCTGTACTATGAGGTAATTGGGAACACCACTTCAGAAACAAGCATTGTGTTTTTAAACGGACTAACACAAAATACTGCCTCATGGGGTTTGGTTACGCCTTTTTTTTTAAAAAACTATAAACTTATTTTGCTCGATTTTGTTTTTCAAGGACAAAGTTCAAAAGATGGTGAGTGGAAAGATTTTGATAGCCACGCCAATGATGTTGCTAATTTATTACACAAATTAAATATAAAAAAAACTATTGTTTGCGGGCTTTCTTACGGAAGCATTGTGGCACAACATTTTGCTATATTATATCCCGCTAAAACAGAAAAGTTGATTTTACTTTCAACCTTTGCTCATAAAACTCCTTACTACGAAGCGCTTGAACACAGCTGGTGGCGTGCCCTTGAATTAGGCGGATACAACCTAATGCTCGATGTAATGTTACCTAGTGTGTTAAGTGAAAATTATTTTTCAAATCCTTTAATTCCAATTGAAGCGATGAAGGAATCGCGCAAAGACTTAAATCAAAACAAACAAGCCCTGTTTAATTTAATGCGTGCCACAAAAGAACGTAGTGATTATCGGCAAAAAATTGAACAAGTAAAATGCCCTACATTAATTATTCATGGCGAAAAAGATTTATTGCTTTCCGTTCATTTGGCAAATGAAGTGCACTTACACATAAGCAATTCAAAATTTATTGTGTTAAAAAATGCGGGTCATACGTTAAATTTAGAGCATGTTCAAGAAGTGTGTGGGTTAATAACCCAATTTATTGAAACCAACGCTGCCACTCGCTAAACAATTAAAATCTGTTTGTTTTTGAGATTTTTTATTAAAAATTAAACCGTTTTATAAAATAATTGTTTTGTTTTTGAGAAAACTCTAGTAAATTAGTATTCTAAAAATTTATAAAAATTAAAATGAAAAAAATTCAGTTTTTAATAGCAGCATTATTTACTTGTACGCTAAGCGCTTTTGCACAAGGCTTTTCAGGAACTATTGAGTTCAATTATTCAACCGTTAAAGATACCACAAAAAACATTTATTATATTAAATCAAACAAAGTAAAACTCGAAAATTATGGTAAAAAATCGGGTAATATTGAAGGTAGTTTTTTATTTGATTTTACAACAAATAAAATTGTTTGGATAAACCCAAAAAGAAAAATGTGGGGCGATCATAAAAGTGAAACTCCCCCTATTATAAGAGGAACTTGCGTAGTATCAAAAGGAGGAAGTAAAAAAATATTAGGTTATACCTGCCAGGAATATGTTGTAAAAAATACCGAAGAAAATACAAGCATTACTTATTGGATTGCCAGTGATAAATTTAATTTTTTTATGCCTATGTTAAAAATGTGGAACAGAAAGGACAAACAATCTATTTACTTTAGCAAAATAGAAGGATTGCCTGAAGGAAGTATGCCACTTTATAGCGAAGAAAAAACAATTAATGACAATGCATCTGTTTCAAGGCTAGAATCAATGAAAATAAATAAAACAAGCCCCGACGATTCGCACATGCAAATTCCGGCTGATTATAACCGAATGGACAAATAAAAAATACAAAGAGGCAAAAAAGCCTCTTTTTTATTTTAAAGCCCTACCTTTGCAAAGTTTATGCATCGATATTTTTTAAACCTTAACTACTCCGGTAAAAATTATAATGGCTGGCAAATACAAGCTAATACGCCGGCCACAATTCAACAAGTAATTCAAGAAAAAGCCGCATTAATATTAGGACATAAAATTGAAATTACAGGTTGTGGACGAACCGATACAGGTGTAAATGCAAAAAATTACATTGCTCATTTTGATAGCGAGTTAGATCTAATTGCAAATAAAAACCATTGGTTATATAAGTTAAACACCGTTTTACCGCCTGAAATTGCTATAAATGATTTTATGCTTGTAAACAATAATGCACATGCCCGTTTCGACGCAAAACAGCGCACTTACCACTATTTTATACACCAGGCTAAAAACCCATTTATTGAAGAATTTAGTTACTTTATGCACGGGCAAATTGATTTTGAACTAATGAACATAGCCGCTGTTGAATTATTAAAAGCGAGTGACTTTACAAGCTTTAGTAAATTAAATGCACAAACTAAAACAAACAATTGTGCAATTACAAAAGCTACATGGAATATGTGTGGATACAAACAATGGCGTTTTAGCATAACAGCCGATAGATTTTTATGGGGAATGGTGCGCGCAATAGTAGGTACATTATTGCTAGTTGGCAGAAATAAAATAAATATAGGCGACTTTAAAAAAATAATTGAATTAAAAGACCGAAAAAATGCCGGAAACAGCGCCCCCGCAAAAGCCTTATTTTTAGTGGGCATTGAATACCCAAAATCAATTTATATATGAGCGCAAACACATCTAAGTTTAACACCACTTTGCTAAAACGAATTTATTCGTTTACCAGCCCGTATAAATTGCTTTTAATTACGGCAATTGCAATAATTTTAATCCTATCATTTATTTCAATTGTTAGGCCACTTTTATTTAGCTATGCTTTGGATAACTATGTTGTAAAAACACAAAATGCAAGCTCATTAAATAATATTTCACTAATTGCTTTACTTGTACTTGTTTTAGAATCAGCTTTGCAAGCAAGTTCTATTATTATTACAAATACACTAGGGCAAAATATTATTAAAGACTTGCGTAACAAAGTTTATACACATATACTAAGCCTCAAAAATGCTTATTTTGATAATACGCCAGTTGGCTTGCTAGTTACCAGAGCGGTCTCGGATATTGAAAGTTTAAGCGAAGTTTTTGCGAGTGGTTTTTTAATTATTGCCGGCGATGTTTTAATGCTAGTTGTATTTACCGTAGGTATGCTAAGTGTTAATTGGAAATTAGCATTAATCGCTTTTTCAACAATACCTTTACTTTTAATTGCTACTGCCTATTTTAAAAAAGGAGTAAAAAAAACATTTACAATGGTTCGTAATGCAGTAGCAAATTTAAATTCATTTGCAAACGAACATATAGTTGGTATGCGAATAGTTCAGTTGTTTAATCGCGAGGAAAAAGAGTTTGAAAATTTTAAACAAATTAATGCCCAACATCGCGACGCTAATATTAAATCCATTTTTTATTATTCAGTATTTTTCCCTGTGGTAGATGTGCTTTCAAGTTTATCAATTGCTTTAGTGTTGTGGTATGCAGGCTTTAAACATAACACTTTGCAAGTTTCGGTAGGGCAATTATTTTTCTTTGTAATGATGGTTAATTTATTATTTCGCCCTATAAGAATGTTGGCAGATAGACTTAATACTTTACAGATGGGCATTGTAAGTGGCGAACGAATTTTTAAAATACTTGATACCAACGAAAAAATAAACGATAGTGGAAAAGAACTATTATTTGAAATTACGCACGATATTGTTTTTAAAAATGTAAATTTTGAATACGTTACAAATCACCCTATATTAAACAATTTATCGTTTAGCATTAAACATCGAAAAACAACTGCTATTGTTGGAGCAACAGGTGCTGGAAAATCAACAATAATAAATTTAATAAGTCGTTTTTACGAAATAAATTCAGGCGAAATTTTAATTAATGAAAAAAACATTAAAAACTACACGTTAACATCGCTCCGAAAATCAACGGGTGTTGTGCTTCAAGATATTTTTTTATTTAACGACACTGTTTTAAATAACATTCGATTAAGTGATTATTCCATCAGTCTTGAGCAAGTACAAGCAGCCACTAACTTTATGGGACTTACAGCGTTTATAGAATCTATGCCGGGTGGTTTTGATTATAAAATTACCGAGCGTGGGCAAAATCTTTCTGCCGGGCAAAGGCAAATCATTGCTTTTATACGTGTATTTGTTTTTAATCCATCACTACTTGTATTAGATGAAGCCACTGCTACAATTGACAGTAATACCGAATTACTTATACAAAAAGCCACCTCTCAACTTACTAAAAATCGTACATCTATTATTATTGCTCACAGGCTCTCCACCATAAAAGATGCAGATAACATACTCGTATTTGAAAAAGGAAAGATAGTTGAACAAGGGAATTTTAACGAATTAATAAATAAAAGCGGAAAATTTAAAACACTTTATACTGCAAGTATAGAAGGCATTGAGCTTACCACATAAATTTATTTTTTTATAGAAAGTATAGCTTTGCCTATTCCTGTAAATGACACAATATTTAGTGGAAATTCTAAAAATACATGTAAAAAGCTTAAAAAGAAAAGCACATTTAATCCTAAATTATAATCATAAGCATATAATGCAATAGAGAGCAACCATAATGCAATGGTAAAAACTAATGTTGTTTTTGGGACTAAATGCCATTTTATAACCGATGTTTTAGAAAACCAATTTAAATAATGATATGTATAAGCAAATGCGATAAAACGCATTACAACAAAGCCTGCATTTGATATATATATTTCCTTAACATCTTTAAAGTTTGCCATATTGAATAAATTAATAATTTGAAAATTTAATTCTTCAAAAGCTTTATAGCTTTTTTGGATATATGGCTTAACATCATAAAATAAATTTTGCGGCTGAAATACAAATAAAAATATAGAGCAAATTATCAATACACAAATAGAAATTATTCCCGGCACTGATTTTTCTTTTATCACGCCATATAACATAAAAGCCCAAGTAAAAATAAAAACATGAATTATTGTTGGCAAAAATATTGCTGCCCAGGTAAAATAACTAGCGGTGTTTTTAAAAATTCCAATAAACAAAACTGCCATTGCAATAATTACAATTCGGTATAACATATCCTTTACAAATACAAAAGCAATAGAAGCCAGTAATGTAAAAATCATTGCATGCGCTATAATTAAATAATTTTTAGGCGGATTGAAATTCCAATACACAATTAATACCCCAGCAAACACTAAAAATAAAAAATCATATTTTCCTTTTGTGAAATAATTTTTTTTATGTAACCAGCCTATTTCAGTAAGGTAATGCAATGGTCCTAAAACACCGTATGAAAATAAGAACAATTCAAAAGGAATAAACATTGCTATTAAACACGATAAAATAATTAAAGCCGAATTTAAATGATGTATAGTAGCTGGTTTCATTTTTTAAGTAGAAAAATTACTTTTTCTTGTTTTCCTTTATAATTGTGCGATTTTTTAAAAACTCATTCCACGTTGTTTTTTTATACTCATTGGTGTAAAAGTACTCTAAAATAATTTTTAACTGTTTAGGGTGCTGGTAAAAATTAATCGCCTCTATTGTATTTAAGTCCTCATCTAGCACACAAAGCGCCGGAAAACCATAGCGATTATTAGTTAGTTTTAAAAGCAAATTATGAAGTGGATAATTATTAACTAACGTTTTATAATAGCGCTGGCCTTTAAAAATTATTGTGTCGTTTGTTTCGGCATTAAAATTTATAAAATAAAAATAGTTATTGATAATTTTTGCAATAGAGGTATCGTTAAACGTTGTTTTTTCTTGAACTTTACATGAGTTACAAAAATTAGATGTAATATTAACCAATACTTTTTTTCGCTTTTTTTTATTTAATTGCTCAACTTCTTTAATGGAAACAATATTAATTTTTGCTTTTGAGGCTAACGAATCGTTATAAAATGTTTGCGAAAATTTAAGATTAAAATCATCGAACGAAGCGCTTCGCCAAACGTTTTCTACCATAAAAACCAGCAAGGGTTCTATTCGTTTTTCCTCCATATAACCTTGCGAAAGCAAATTATATTCAAAATTATTTGTGACAAAAAATGTACTCGGATAGCTTAAACTTTGTCCTAAAAATTTTATAGCCAATTCGTGCGGTGTTTTAGGGTCTTTACTTAATGGTTTATAAATTTTTCCATTAAACTCAATTGTATCTTTAGTTTCGGCATTAAATTTTACGGGATAAAAATTTGTATTAATATATTGAGCAATTGTGGGGTTAGAGTAAGTTGTTTGCATCATACGTTTGCACCAACCGCACCAATCGGTATATATGTCGATAATAAACGGTTTTTGTTGTATTTTATTTTTTTCTTGAGCTTCTTTAAAACTCACCCAATTAACCAAGCCATTTTCGCTCTGTGCTCTGCCTGAATAAAAAAATACAAAAACTAAAACGATAATGTAAGGCACTACTCTCATTAAACAACAAAAATAAAATAAGAAAACAAATTATTAATAAAATATTAATAAAATATTAATTGTAGGAATCCAATAATTTAATACTTTTGATTTTAAATAAAACAAATTATTATGATTAAAAAATTACTGTTATCTGTTTCATTATTGCTTTCAATAAGTAATATGTCGGGTCAAGCATTTTCGCTTTATTACCCTTTCACAAACGCAACAATGTCAACATCTTGTACTGATCCAACGCCTTCGCCAACAGCTACGGGTGTAATGTCAGGTTCGTTTACTGCTAATGGTGTTTGCACCGGAACTTATGTGAATGGCGGCAGCGGCTACTGGAATTGGGGTGGCTTTACTGTTGGCTACGCTTCGGTTACACCAACCGACACTTATTCAGCAATGACAGGCTCAATTGATTTAACTCGTAATTACGAAGTTGTACTTACACCACAATCAGGATATAAAATTTCATTAGTGAGTATGTCATTTCAAGCTTCAAGAAATAACCGTGGTCCTCGCAGTTGGGTAGTTCGCACAAGTGGCGATAATTTTACAGCTAATGCTATTGCATCATACACTCCACTTGGTGCGGCTGCAAGTGCAAGCACTCCTGTAATACAAATTCTTACCTCTCCGGCAAACACCTTCTTTTGGAGCCAAAATGCAGTGTACAGCTCTACGGCAATGCCACAAGCATATATGTCAAACAACGTTTGCGGCGTAACATTTACCGGAGCCGGCATATCTAACATCACAAATTCTGTTTCAATTCGCATGTACGCATGGAACTCGGTAGGAAGCGGAACCGTATCATCTGGCTTATCTAGCGGAACATGGCGCATTGACAGCGTACTTATAAATGGTACTGCAATGTTAGCAACAGGCTTAGCAAATATATCTCACAATTTAAATGCTCCTTTTAAATTATACCCAAACCCAAGTAACGATGGTTTAGTTGATTTATTAGTATCAGAAAGTGCAGCTTCTAAAGTAGAAGTAATTAATACACTAGGGGCTCTTGTAGCATCGCAAAATATAAATGAAAATGAGGCAAATATTCGATTAAACCTTTCTACACTCCCTGCCGGCACTTATTTTGTGAGAATGACAACCGCAAGTGGATTTAAAACCGAAAAGCTAGTAATCACATCAAAATAAAAGCATTTTACACTCACTTTATTAAAAACCTTCGTTTTGCGAAGTTTTTTTTGTTGTTAAAAACATTGTGAATAAAATAAATTGCCTATATTTGCAATCCCTTAATAAAATTTTGTGGCAAAAAGCAAGTATTACATAAATTTTGGGGGCTTATCCATAGGAGTTCATGAATTTGAATTTGATATTGATAAAACGTTCTTTGCTGAATTAGATGAGTTTAATAAAATTGAACTTAAAGTCGTTGTAGTTTTAACTAAACAAAATAACTTATTGAGTTTGGTGTTTAACATAAAAGGATTGATTACGATTGATTGCGATCGTTGCTTAGCCGAGTACGAAATTCCATTAGTTGCCAATGAAAAGCTGGTAATAAAACATGGAAATCCTGAAGAATCAACCGATGAAATTTTGGTATTAGCTGAAGGTGCAGAAACAATTGATTTAAAACAACCTATTTACGAATTTGTTACTGTTGCTTTACCTCTGCGAAAAGTTCCTTGCGAAATAAACAGTAAGTACAAATGCGATAACGAAACTTTAAAAAAACTTGAAAGTATTTCAATAAAAAACTCAAAAAATAATTCAGATGCAAATAACCCAATGTGGGAGCAATTAAATAAAGTAAAATATAATAAAAATTAAAATAACACACAATGCCTAATCCTAAACGAAAACTATCGCGCGCTCGTCGCGATTCGCGTCGTGCCACATACAAGGCACCTCAAATGACAATTGGAAAAGATACAACAACCGGCGAAGCTCATTTAATGCACCGCTCTCACTGGTTTGAAGGTAAACTTTACTACAAAGGAAAAGTAGTAATGGAAAAAGCAGAAAAATAATTTAATATTAAAAGCAGGTTTTATAAAATCTGCTTTTTTAGTTTTATATAAAATGATAACAACCGAAAAAGTTTTAGAAGCTCTAAAACACGTTGACGACCCCGATTTAAAAAAAGATTTGGTTACCCTTAACATGATTAAAGATATTGTTATTGATGGTAGCTCCGTTTCATTTACAGTAGTGCTAACAACACCGGCCTGCCCTATGAAGGATTTTATTCATAACGCTTGCATGAATGCTATTTTACATTACGTTGATAAAAACGCTACTGTAAAAATTAATATGACAGCGCATGTAACCGGCAAAAAACCAAAAGACGAAACCACACTTAAAGACGTAAAAAATATAATTGCAGTAGCGAGTGGCAAAGGCGGTGTTGGAAAAAGTACAATTGCTGCAAATTTAGCAGTAGCCTTAAGCAAGCAAGGCGCAAAAGTAGGTTTAGTTGACGCTGATATTTATGGGCCATCACAACATATAATGTTTGGTGTTGAGCGTGATATGCCTGGTCCGGCTGAGTTTAACGGGCGGCGTATTATGAACCCGATTATTAGCCATGGCGTTAAGCTAAATTCAATAGGCTTTTTAGCAGGCCCCGGTCAAGTTGTTGCGCTTAGAGGGCCAATGGCCAGCAAAGCACTTAGTCAACTTTTTTACGATACCGTTTGGGGTGAATTAGATTATTTAATTGTTGATTTGCCTCCCGGCACAGGTGACATACAAATAACCTTATGCAGTCAAATACCATTAACGGGTGCTGTTGTGGTGTGTACACCGCAAGCTGTTGCTATTAGTGATGCGCGTAAAGGCATATCACTGTTTCAATTAGAACAAATTAAGGTTCCCGTGCTTGGATTAGTTGAAAACATGGCTTGGTTTACTCCTGAAGAATTGCCAGATAATAAATATTATATTTTCGGCAAAGATGGCATTAAGCATTTAAGTGAAGAATTAAATATCCCTTTAGTAGCACAAATTCCGCTTGTACAAAGCGTTCGCGAAGCTGCAGATGCAGGAAATCCGGCAGTATTACAGCAAACTACTGAACAGGCCTTAACATTTATTGAAATGGCACAAAATGTTGCGCAGCAAATTGCTATACAAAATTCAAAACAAATTTTAACAGAAGCCTAATGCTGTATTTAAAAAGTTTTTGTTTTAACCCATTTCAAGAAAATACGTATCTGCTTTACACAAATACAGGTAATGCTTTTATTATCGACCCCGGTAATAGTAATAACACTGAAAATCAAGTTCTAAAAAACTTTATTCATTCAAAAAATTTAAATCCTTCAAAGCTATTACTTACACATGCACATATAGACCATGTATTGGGAAATAATTTTATTTTTAATGAATATAAATTATTGCCTGAACTTCATAAAGCCGATATTTATTTTATTGAAAACTTGCAGCAGAGTGCTCAAATGTATGGTATAGAAGCAGAAGCTTCGCCTACTCCAAAAAAATTTATTAATCACAACGATGTTATTTTACTTGATGAGTATGAATTACATTGCTTTCATACACCCGGTCATTCACCGGGAAGCATCTCTTTCTACAACCAAAAAAACAATATACTTATTAGCGGAGACGTTTTATTTAAAAATAGCATAGGACGAACCGATTTGCCAATGGGTGATTTTGAGGCACTTATTACATCAATTAAAACGCATTTATTTACCCTCCCCAACGAAACAAAAGTTTACAGCGGACATGGCCCGGCAACCACTATTAGAGAGGAAAAACAAAACAATCCTTTTTTAAATTAGCTGTAATACTTTTTAATCATTCTTTTATTGATTTTTTCATGCTTTTAAAAGTGCTGTAAATCAAGCACTTGTAAGCTAAAACCATGTAGGATTTATGATAAATTTAAAAATTAATCCTAAAATAGTTTAGCTTTAAGGTACAAATAATTTATGAGAAAAATAATTTACACAGCAGTTTTAACGGTATTATTACAATTAACATACCAATCGCAAACAGCAAGTTCGGTAAGTAATGGAAATTGGTTAAACCCAAGCACATGGAATTGTATGTGTGTGCCGTTTGGTAATTACAGTGTTAGTATTAATCATAACATTACATTAAATACTAGTTTATCATTCACCTCGGGTGGAATTACAATTAACAGCCCCGGCTCATTAATACAAGACGCTTCAAACAACCGAGATATTTGGATAAATGGTGCTTATATGTACAACAATGGCGGTAATGCTAACTTTAGGTATTTACTGCTCTCTGCCGGGAGCGCCTCAAACAGTGGTTCCTATACGTTAAGTGCAATAACTAATTCAATTAATTTTGTAAATAGCGGAACTATTAAAATGGACAGCATGTATGTTGCAGCAAATTTTACCAATACAAGTTCTGGAAAAATAATTGGAGACAGCATCACAACCGCAGCTTATTTTTTAAATAATGGTCGTATGATGATTAATTGGAGTACCAACTTTGGCGTGTTTAATAACAATGGATATTACTCAGGAAAATCAATAACAAATTCAACAACTTTTAGTAATAACGATACGCTTACAATGAGTCAAAGTATTTGGAATAAAGGCTACTTTAATAACTTCCCTAATTCATATTTAATATTGAGTAAGAATTTTAATAACCACTCTTTATCAAACACCGCAAGGTTTTGGAACGCCGGAAAAGTATATGTAAATAAAAGTTGGTATAATACCGATAGTATTTTAGGCACAGCAACGGGTATTTACCGAGTGCAAGATACTTCTGCCAACTCGGGAGCAATGGTTGGAAACTTTCAATTTTGTGACTTAACTCCACCACCTACAGCACCTTATATTGATTATAACTCAGGATACATCAGCTCCGGCATTACATGGTGTACGGCCACCGGAATTGAAGAGAATCCGTTTTTTTTAAATGAACTTAACGTTTATTCTGACCTTAACTCAGGCAGCATCCATATAAGCGGAAAAACAGAAGCAAAAATTTTATTATATGATCAACTTGGACGTCAGATAAACGAGATAGAATTGAATAATAGCAACAACTACAGGGCTGAAATTATTGGTTTAGAAAAAGGTATTTATATTTTAACAAACAATAAGTACAAGAAAAAATTAATAGTGATGTAATGGGTGGTTTTTTGTTCAATAACCAAAAGTGTTATTTCGCTCAATAATTCTATTATTTTTAGGTTGTTAAAAAAAAAAATACTATATTTGATACTACAAATTTATACATCATGCAAAAATTAATTAAATCTTTGTTTATTGCATCATCACTTTCGTTAATAATATTTTTTTCTTGTAATAAGAAGAATAGTGATAATTCAATAGCGCCAACCTATAGGCAAAATGCCACCGGAACGGGTGCTAATCCCAATGTAAATGTACAAACAACAACGGGTACAAACACTGTTGTAAACCCGGCAACTAATAACTCAAGTATCAATACGGGTGGTAGTGGTTGGAGTAACCCAACATGCGCATCGAGCAGTAGCCTAGTTATTCAAGGAAATAATGGATCTACTCAAGTTACCATTACATTTGCTACGCCACCATCTGCAGGTAATTATGCAGTTGGGCAATACGCATCGGCAGGCGTTTGCGCGGTACAAGCAGTTAATGCACCCGGGCAACCTGCAAATATTGTTTGGTATTCAAAAACTAATTCCGGTAGCGTATCTGTACAAACAAGCACAAGCGGTATAACTGCTTATGTAAATAATGTGCAGCTAGTGCAACAAAATTTCAACTTTCCTGCGGTTACAGTAAGCGGCACAGTGTCGTGTAATTAGTTATTTTTTTAAAAAATTTATTAAACGGTTGCTTTAAATAAGTAACCGTTTTTTTATTTACTTTGTTATGTGTATTGGTTAAAGCGAAAATTTTGTTGGCTTAAAAAAGCATATAGCCTTGATTATAGAGCTTTAGCTTTAATGCGCATTGGTGTTTCAATTGTAATTATTATTGATTTATGTATTCGGTTTAGTGATTTAGAAGCGCATTACTGTGATGCAGGTATTTGGCCATTACACGTTGTAAAAAACTTTGCTTGGAAAAGTGGATTTTGGAGCATTCACTTATGGAGTGGGACATATTATTTTATTGCATTACTTTTTGCTATTCACTTTTTATGTACGTTTTTTTTATTGATAGGCTATAAAACTCGAATTAGTAATCTTATAGTTTGGCTGTTGTATTTATCGCTACACAACCGTAATTTATTTATACTTCAAAGCGGCGATGAGCTTTTACGATTACTTTTATTTTGGGGTTTATTTCTGCCTTGGCAGCACTATTTTTCAGTAGATGCTAAGAGGTATATAGTAAAACCAACCCAAAATATAATGGCTAATATTGGCTATTTGTTACTTATTGCATCGGTGTATATATTTACTGTTTTTTTTAAAAACTCGCCGGAGTGGCGCTCAGAAGGAACAGCTATTTACTATGCATTAAGCCTCGATCAAATTAGGTTACCTTTTTTTGGAGATTACTTATACAAATATTCAATATTGATGAGGTGTCTCACGCACCTTGTTTTTGTAATTGAATGTTTGATTCCAATATTAATACTGGCACCCTCAAAAAAAGGAAATTTTCGATTATTAGCATTTGTGCTACTTGTAACCTTACATATAGGCATTGGATTAACGCTTTATGTAGGGTTGTTTTACATCATAAATATAACCACTGCACTTGCACTATTGCCAACGCAAATAATTAATAGGCTTTCAAAAGTGCTTAAATTTTTAACTTTAAAACAGTTTTTTGGATTAAGAAAAAAACAGCCGTATATTTCAAGTATAAAAAACAGTATTTGCTTTAGTATTATAATTTTGAGCCTTACGTATAATTTACAATCAATGTGGTGGTTTAATTACGAACTAAAGCCGGTGTTTCAAACAGTAATAAACATTTTTCGTTTCGACCAATATTGGGGAATGTTTTCGCCAAGCATCATAAAAAATGATGGCTGGTTTGTTTACTATGGCAGCGATAGCATTGGCAGACAATGGGATTTGTATAAAAATCAAGATTATGTTGATTTCTCAAAACCTAAGCATATAGTAAGCATGTATAAAAACGATAGGTGGCGTAAACTTGCTGAAAATATGCAGGACGATAATCATACTTTTTTGCGCCCTTTGTATTGCAACTACTATTTAAAAAAATGGCAAAAAAATCATCCGGATAAAAAAATAGCCTCATTAAGTTTATATTTTATGAGTAAAATAAATTTGCCTGATTATAGAACAACAAACCCAATTAAAAATTTTTATTGTATCTGTAATGAGCAATAAATTGCATAGCATTAAATATTTTATTATTCATTTAATAAAATCAAATAGAAGGGGGCATAATATTCATTCGCCCTTTGCTTACAAGTTATGCGAAGAGGTGTTTTATAACCATCATTCATTTTCTGATTTTGAACCACTTAAACAAATAAGAAAAAAACTAACGCAAACAGCTACATCAATAACTATTCAGGGTTTTGGAGCAGGCTCTAATACATTAGCTTCAAATTTACGCACAATTTCAAGTATTGCTAAACATGGAGTTTCTTCAATTAAACAAGCAGAAATTTTATATCGTTTGATAAATTATTTTAATGTAAAACGCATTTTAGAATTGGGAACCAGCATTGGTTTAACAACACTTTATTTATCAAGGGCCAACATAAAAGCACATGTAACCAGCATTGAGGCAGAAAAAACATTGCATAACTTTGCTAAAGATTTGGCTCAAAAGCACAATTGCAATAATATAACATTTATAAACCAAACCTTTGAAGACGCTATTTTTAATAACGAGCAAGTTGCGCCGTACGATTTTATATATGTTGACGGGAATCATACCTACAGCGCCACTACACAGTATTTTGAGTTTTTTTTAAAATCAATCACTCCAAACACCATAATAATCTTTGATGATATTTATTGGAGCAGCCAAATGACAAAAGCTTGGAATGAAATAAAAAGTCATTCGAAAGTTAAGTTAAGCATTGATGCTTATTGGTTTGGATTGGTGTTTTTTAAAGAAGAAATTAAAGAAAAAATAGATCTTAAAATAATGCTATAAAGCTTATTGTTTGTACCTTGCTGTAAAATTTTTTACAAATGAGAATTGACATTATTAGTGCTGTTCCTGCACTTATGGAAAGTGCATTTAATCACTCTATTTTAAAAAGAGCAATTGCCAATAATTTGGTTGAGATAAATTTAATTAACCTACGCGATTATTCAATTAACAATAAACAAAAACAAATTGATGATTATGCATTTGGCGGTGGTGCAGGCATGGTGCTAATGATAGAGCCAATTGATAAATGTATAAGCGAATTAAAATTAAAGCGTACATACGATGAAATAATTTATATGAGTCCTGATGGCGAGTTGCTTAATCAAAATAATTGCAATCGCTTTTCGCTCATGAAAAACATTATAATACTTTGCGGGCATTATAAAGGAGTTGATGAAAGGGTTCGCCAACATTTAATTACTAAAGAAATTAGCATAGGCGACTATGTATTAAGTGGAGGCGAGCTAGCAGCCTGTGTTTTATCCGATTCAATTATTCGGTTAATACCGGGTGTTATGAACGATGAAACATCAGCGCTTAGCGACTCTTTTCAAGACAATTTATTAGCGCCCCCTGTATATACACGCCCGGCTGAATACAATACCTGGAAAGTGCCTGAAATATTATTGAGCGGACACACCGAAAATATTGAAAAGTGGCGCCACACAGAAAGCATTTTAAGAACCAAAGAACGCCGCCCCGGATTGTTTAATTCAGATAAAGAGTAAGTACCTAATATTAAATAAATGAAACAATATCAATTTTTTGCCGTGTTGTCAATGTTATTTGCAGGTTTAACATCTGTTATTGCAAAGGCAGGATTAAAAAATGTAAGTGGCGATACCGGACTTGCTGTACGGACAAGTTTTGTCTTTATATTAATCTGGTTAAATATTTTTGTTTTTAAGCATGTTAAAGACTTTTCAAATTTAACAACAAAAGATATTGTACTTCTTTGCCTATCAGGGCTTACAACCACCCTATCATGGATTTTTTATTACAAAGCAATTAAGATAGGAAATGTTTCGGAGGTGGCTTTGATTGATAAGGCAAGTATTATTATAACTTTATTGCTTTCGTTTCTTTTTTTAAACGAACCTTTTACATGGAAAGTAGCACTTGGTGGATTAATGATAGTATCAGGGCTAATTATTTTAATTTTTTAATTTGACATAATACAATCACTCTTTATAAATCCATTCAAAGTAACTTTTATTGTTGTAATATAAATACAATACATAAGTGCCGGGTTTAATATCAAAATTCGCCGTTTTAATTACAAAATTATTTTCTCCCTTTTTAATACTTTTATTTTTAATAATTATTTTTTCTGACGCGGGCTTTAATGGGTCGTATATTGCAAGCGATAATTTTGTTTTTATTGTTGACAATAACTTAACGCTTATTTTATCTGAGTACATTAACTTAGTTGTTAACTTTATTTCTTTTATAGATGATTTAATCAAAGCTATATTAAAAATAGAATCGTTAATAGGTGCAGCTAGTATAGCTTGCGTATTGTTTTTGCCAGCCTGTAGCCATGCAGGTAATATATTTTGCTTAACAGCACTTACGCTAAAATTTTTATTATTGCATTTGTTTGAATCAAGCACACAGCTTTTTTCATTAAGTTTAATTGTATTAAACATCATTCCTCCATCAGTGCTTTTTGCAATAAACACATCTGTTTGTTTGCCATCTATATAATTTTGCTCACCATAGTACATTATGTAAATATCGCCATTACTCTGATTAATAGTCATAAATGGCATAAATTGATTTTTATGATTAGGAAAATACGTAACTAAGATAGGGTCTGAAAATGTTTCACCTTTATCATCACTGTATGCTAAAAAAACATCTTTGTTGTCTTTGCCATTTTTCTCGTCACACCAACAAACATATACTCTTCCTTTATATGGGCTATTACTTAAATCGCAAGCGATGTAGGGCTTACCGGCACATTCAAAATGACTATTTTGTTTTTTGTTTGTGCTGCTTTTAATTGGCGCAATACTTTTTTGTTGTAAAAAATATTTTCCGTCATGAGTTGATTTAGTAAGCATTAAATCAGTTGATGTTTTCCATATAAAATAAATATCACTGTCAAGGCCAATACAAAAATCGGCTGTACTATGTGTGCTTATTTTATCTGTAGCACCTTTTAAAGTAAAGCTATTTTTTTTTAATGGATAGTGTTTTAGATAATTACTTTGTGAATATGAAATAGTTAACGAATCCTTGCTATCAGTACTTGTATAATATTCAGCATTGCAAAAATAGAACGTGTTTGTTTTTTCGTTAACACTTACTAAAAAGTTATGCGGTACATTTTTATTGCATTCAAAAAGTGTAAAACTACTGTCGTATAACGCTCCATAATTACTACTTTTATAAAGTAATATATTACTATTGTTCCTTTGTGTTGTAGGTATATAATCATTTGCCGGAATAAAATAAGCGTTTTCAAGTGCATCCCAAAAAAGTAAAGAATGGCCAAGGTTTCTTTTTTTTAACGAAGTTATATTAGCGGTTTTCCAATTAAGACCGCCGTTAAAACTATAATAAGCTTCACCGGTAGCTGTGGCAAGTATTATTTTATTAGAGTTTTTAGGATTTATAGCAACCTCAATAGCTTGATTTTTAAAGGAAAAGCTAGCAATTTGAATACTTTTAATTTGTGAAAAACAATTTAAAATAATTGCTGCAAAAAAACAAAACAATACTGCGCGCATTTAGCAAATATGAAAAAAGTAAAATTAATACTTTTATATGTTGCAAATGCTTTTATCCTCACTAAAAAACCATTACCTTTAAGGGTTAAAATTTTTGATATGGAAAATAAAATTTATAACACAAAACATAAAATCCGAATTGTAACCGCTGCTGCTTTATTTGACGGGCACGATGCCGCCATCAATATTATGCGCCGTGTCTTACAAAGTTCGGGTGCCGAAATTATTCACCTTGGGCACGACCGAAGTGTAAAAGAAATTGTTGATTGTGCCATTCAAGAAGATGCTAATGCCATTGCCATTACCAGCTACCAAGGTGGGCACAACGAATATTTTAAATATATGTACGATTTGCTGAAAGAACGCGGCTGTGAACATATCAAAATTTTTGGCGGTGGCGGCGGAACAATTTTACCTTCCGAAATTGAAGACTTGCATAACTATGGTATTAGCCGCATTTATCACCCGGATGACGGCCGTTCAATGGGTTTACAAGGTATGATAAACGATGTTTTAAAAAATAGCGATTATGCTACCGGTGCAAATTTAAATGGTGAAGTCAAACATTTAAAAGAGAAAAATTATAAATCAATTGCAAAATTAATTTCAGCTGCCGAAAATTTTAACAAAGAAAATACAATTATTTTAAACGAAATACGAAATCAAGCGCTTGCGTCAAAAACACCGGTATTGGGTATTACAGGTACAGGAGGTGCAGGAAAATCATCATTGGTGGACGAATTGGTACGAAGATTTTTAATTGATTTCCCTGAAAAAAAAGTTGGTATTATTTCTGTTGATCCAAGTAAACGCAAAACGGGCGGTGCATTGTTAGGCGATCGTATTCGTATGAATTCAATTAAAAATGATCGTGTGTACATGCGCTCTTTAGCTACTCGCCAAAGTAATTTGGCCTTGAGTAAATATGTGAAAGATGCAGTTGATATTTTAAAAGCAGCCGAATTTGATTTGGTAATTTTAGAAACCGCAGGCATTGGACAAAGCGATACCGAAATAATTGAACACAGTAGCATGAGCTTGTATGTTATGACGCCTGAATTTGGAGCGGCAACGCAGCTCGAAAAGATTGATATGCTGGAGTTTGCCGATATTGTTGCCATTAATAAATTTGATAAGCGAGGTGCTTTAGATGCTTTGCGAGATGTGAAAAAACAATACCGTCGCAATCATAATTTATTTGATGCGCTCGATGAAAAAATTCCGGTTTATGGCACAATTGCCTCGCAGTTTAACGACCCCGGAATGAACAGTTTGTACAAAGCCGTAATGGACAAGTTAGTTGAAAAAACAGGTGTTCAACTTCACTCAAAATTTGTAATTACCAATGAGATGAGCGAAAAAATTTATATTATTCCTCCCGCTCGCACCCGCTATTTAAGCGAAATTTCAGAAACTTCTCGCAATTACGATAAATGGGCAAATACCCAAAGTGAAATTGCGCTTCAAATACAAAGCATCAACAATACCATTGAATTGGTGAAAAAATCAAAAATTGAAGATAAGGATAGAGTACTAAAATCCTTGCAGGAAGAGGCGCAGAAGATTTATTTGGATTTAGACCCTAAAAATTTAAAAGCTCTAAACGAGTTTGATACTAAAAAGAAAAATTACCAAAACGAATTTTATATTTTTAAAGTTCGTGATAAAGAAATTAAAATTAAAACGCATTACGAAAGCCTTTCACATTCTCAAATTCCAAAAGTTGCCGTACCTGCATATAGCGGTTGGGGCGATATTTTAAAATGGATTTTGCGCGAAAATTTCCCGGGCGAATTTCCTTACACTGCAGGCATTTATCCATTTAAACGCGAAGGTGAAGATCCTACACGTATGTTTGCCGGCGAGGGTGGCCCCGAAAGAACTAATAAGCGCTTTCATTACGTTAGTTTAGGTATGCCTGCACACCGCCTCAGTACTGCGTTCGACAGCGTTACCCTGTATGGTAACGACCCCGATCATCGCCCCGATATTTATGGAAAAATTGGTAATTCAGGCGTAAGCGTATGCTGTTTAGACGATGCAAAAAAATTATATAGCGGTTTTAATCTATCCGATTCAAAAACATCTGTATCAATGACCATTAATGGACCTGCAGCAACAATTGCCGCATTTTTTATGAATGCTGCTATTGATCAACAATGCGAAATTTACATTAAACACAACGGATTAGAAAAAGAAGTTAATGCAAAAATTGAAGCCATTTATAAAGCAAAAGGCACAAAACGTCCTGTTTACAACGCCTCTGAACTACCCGAAGGAAATAACGGTTTAGGCTTAATGTTATTAGGCGTTACCGGAGATATGGTTTTACCTGCCGATGTATATGAAAAAATTAAAAAAGAAACCTTAGCACAAGTTAGAGGTACTGTTCAAGCGGATATTTTAAAAGAAGACCAAGCGCAAAATACTTGCATTTTTAGCACTGAATTTAGTTTACGTGTAATGGGCGATGTACAACAATATTTTATAAATCATAATGTTCGTAATTTTTACTCGGTAAGTATTAGTGGTTACCACATCGCCGAAGCTGGTGCTAATCCTATATCTCAGCTTGCATTTACATTAAGCAACGGCTTTACTTTTGTGGAGTATTATTTAAGCAGAGGAATGAACATTAACGATTTTGCACCTAACTTATCATTCTTTTTTAGTAATGGTATTGACCCGGAGTATAGTGTTATTGGACGCGTTGCCCGTCGTATATGGGCAAAGGCAATGAAAAATAAATATGGGGCTAATGAGCGCAGCCAAATGTTAAAGTATCATATACAAACTAGTGGCAGAAGCTTACATGCCCAGGAAATTGATTTTAATGATATACGCACTACACTACAAGCGCTATATGCAATTTACGATAATTGCAACTCGTTACACACCAACGCATACGATGAAGCCATTACTACGCCTACTGAAGAAAGTGTGCGCAGAGCCATGGCAATTCAATTAATAATTAATCGTGAATTAGGTTTAGCTAAAAATGAAAATCCATTGCAAGGTTCATTTATTATCGAAGAACTTACTGATTTAGTAGAAGAAGCTGTATTAAGCGAGTTTGATAAAATAACCGAACGTGGCGGCGTGTTGGGTGCGATGGAAACCATGTATCAACGCAGTAAAATACAAGAAGAAAGTTTGTATTATGAAACATTAAAACATAATGGCGAATACCCAATTATTGGCGTAAACACATTTTTATCGAGTAAGGGCAGCCCAACAGTATTGCCGCGCGAAGTAATACGCAGTACTACCGAAGAAAAAGAGGCGCAAATAGCAACACGTAATAATTTATGGGGTACATATAAAGATAAGAGTGCCGAAAGTTTAAAAGATTTGCAGCACAAAGCCATACAAAACAAAAACATGTTTGAAGGCTTGATGGAAGCTGTAAAATATTGCAGTTTAGGGCAAATTACCAATGCGTTATTTGAAGTAGGTGGGCAGTATAGAAGGAATATGTAATAGGTATTACACTTGTATTAACAAAAGTATACATGAGGCATTAAATCATTGCTCTCATTAAAATTATAAACCTAAAGCAATCATCATTTTTTAGCACGTATAAATTTGGAGGCTAAATAGGCTATCTAAATACAGCCCGGCTTCTATTGAAATGGGAATAAGTGCAACACTCTATTCCTCAATAACTTATTTCCTGTTTCAATAGGGATTTATAAAACTAATATTTTTTAACTCGATGCTTTTTTATTTCCAGACTCTAGAGCTAGCCAAAAAATATTATAAAAATGAATTGTTAGCTTTTTAAAATTACTACTTAAACTTTATAATTAATTTATTTGCACCTTTAGCTTTATTTTTTCCATGAAATTGAAAAATTTTATTTTGTTGTTTTTTGTATTATTTTTTGCTTCGTGCGTTTCGCTGAAACAAAATTTAAAAGTTTCTCAAAAAAGCTATTGTATATCCTCAACAAAATTTCATTATGATTCAATCTATATTCCACAAGAGAACATTGATATACAAATAAAAAACCACCCTAAGTTATTAGAAAATTTTTCTTATCAAGACATATTACTTTCAAATGCAAGTGGTTCTTTACCTTTACTAATTGAACTTGTTACCATGCGCAATAAGCCATTTGACGATGAAGACAGTTTATATTACATGCTTAAAAAACAACAAGTTTTTAATAGGCTTTTGCTAGCCTCTATTGAATTAGCAGGTTTATCATCGGAGTTGGACTGCGAATCGGAGCGCTCAAAACAAGTTGCAAACTACCTCGATCAGATAAACGATACTCGCGTACAACAATTAACAATTGCATCGGTTGTTATAGGCGCAGCAACAGGCGTAGGAACATCTATATTTCAAAATTACGCTTCACAACTTTCAATAGGTATTAGCGGAAGCATTGTTAGCGCTATATTTGGAGGATTAGCTGTTATATCATCGCATGAAAAAGCTGTTTTTTTGCATGAGCGTAATTTACTTTCTTCAATATGGTACTCTCATAAAAATCAAAATTATTTTCCACCATTTGTTTGGTATTTATTAAACAATAAAGAATTTAGCGGAACAGAAAAATCAACCATTCAAATTTTAAAAGAATTGTGGGTTGACGAAAATTTATTTGATCAAGCTAATCAACGGCAGATAAATTTACTTTTTGGTTCAGGTGGGCGCTATAAAACACAAGAGTTATACTCACGAACAACAATGCTAAATCAATTAAAAGTTCATGTGCGAACTATAAACCAAAACTTACAAAGTTTTATGTTAAAGCTTTCGATTTAAAAATAAAATTAATGATTTCAAAAAACATAAAAGGACACACTGCATTATTTGTTGCTCAAATTATATATGCATTAAACTATAGCATAGCTAAAGATTTAATGCCAAATTATTTATCACCATTTGCCCTTGTATTTTTAAGAATTATAGGCGCATGTGCTTTATTTTGGCTCCTCTCATTATTTACTCCAAAAGAAAAAATAGAAAAAAAAGATTTACTAAAGCTTATATATCTTTCATTATTTGGCGTTGTTATAAATCAAATTTTTTTTATTTGGGGTTTAAGTAAAACTACACCAATTAACTCATCAGTAATTATGATCATAAATCCTATTTTTGTGTTTATAATCGCATTAATAACATCGTATGAAAAATTAAATATTTTAAACTTTTCGGGTTTAGTAATTGCATTTATAGGTGGGTATATTATTTTGCATTATAGAGGAAATTTTGAAGTTGGAAGCACAACATTAGCAGGAGATATTATGACATTAGTAAATGCCATTTCGTGGGCAGTTTTTGTTATTTTAATAAAGCCCATAATGATAAAATATAAAACTATAACTGTTATGAAGTGGGTATTTTTATTTGGAAGTATCTTTATTTTTCCGATTGCAATTAGCCAAACACTTGAAACACACTGGCTAAATTTTACTTTTGAGGCCACAATGGCTGTTTTATTTGTAGTTGTTGCCACAACTTTTTTTGCTTATCTTTTAAATTTATATGGTTTACAATCGCAGAGCGCAACAGTTGTAAGCATGTATATTTATTTGCAACCGTTTTTTGCAGCTAGTATTGCCATTATTCTTGGTAAAGATAGTTTAACATTTACTAAAATTATTTCGGGTATTTTTATTGTACTGGGATTGATTCTTGTTAACTTTAAACCTAAAAAAAGAACAAATTTATCATAAATTAAATAATCAATAACATTAATTGTATATGAAATCAATGACCGGATATGGCAAAGCAAGTGAGGTGCTAAATAATCAAAAAATTTCCATTGAAATAAAATCACTAAATAGTAAAGGAGCTGATATTAATTTACGATTACCTTCCATCTTTCGTAGCTATGAACTTCAAATACGAAACGTTTTGTCCTCACAACTTGAAAGAGGTAAAATAGACTTTTCAATAACTATTGAACAAAATTCTGATAACGCACAACTTGAATTAAATGAAACATTGATAAAAAATTATGTGCTTCAATTAAAAAAATTAGGGGCTTCACTTGAGCAAAAGACCGACAATATACTTGAGCTTGCTTTGAAAATGCCCGACGTTTTTCAGTCTGAAAAAATAGAGCCAAGCGAAGAGCAAAATTTTTTTTTAATGCAGCTTATACAAAAAGCAATTACTGCTATAAATATTTTCAGAAACGATGAAGGAGAAATTTTAAAAAAAGATTTTGAAATACGTATAAAAAATATTTTAAATTTTTTAACTAAAATAACTGAAATTGATCCGCAAAGAGTTGAAGCAATTAGAACTAAAATTAAAAATGGACTTTTAGAGATAGAAACCAAACATAATGTTGATGAAAACAGATTTGAGCAAGAGATGATTTATTATATTGAAAAACTTGATATTACAGAAGAAAAAGTAAGGTTAAACTCACATTTAAATTATTTTTCACAAACAATGAATGATGAAAATAGCGGAAGAAAATTAAGCTTTATTGCGCAAGAAATAGGGAGAGAAATAAACACAATTGGATCAAAAGCCAATAATTACGAAATTCAAAAACTTGTTGTGCTTATGAAAGACGAACTTGAAAAAATTAAAGAGCAATGTAATAATATCTTATAAAATTATTTTTCGCAAAAATAAATTAGCTCACCTTTAGGAAGTCTATATTTATCAATTAACTCGTTACTTAAAGTATTTACAAAGTCATCGGGCTTTACTTTAAATCCTGCAGCGGCTAATTTATCTTTATAGTCTAAGCCAAATAAGCGCACATGATCTTTTTGCCAATAATGTTTTTCTCTTTCTAAGGGGTCGGTAATATTTTTGTCTTCAAAAGTCTTTTGTTTTGTTGTATCTAATGGTACTTGAAATATTCCCCAACCTCCGGGCTTCATAATTCTGTGCAATTCTTTCATGCAAACATCTGCATTTTCAACATGTTCTAAAACATGGTTGCAAAATATTACATCAAAACTATTGTCATTAAACGGTGCTTTGTGTAAATCGAAATGAATATCTGCAATAGGGCTATTATAATCACCGGTGGTGTATTCAATATTTTTTAATGCTTTAAATCGCTTATAAAAACACTGCTCAGGGGCAATGTGTAACACTTTGTGCGGTGCAGTAAAAAAATTTGTTTTTTGTTTTAAGTAAAGCCATAATAATCTATGTCGCTCTAAACTAAGACTTCCGGGGGCTAATACATTTTTTCGTTTTGCGCGGCCGCTGTATCCATAAGGTAAAAGTTGACGGTATTTTTTTTCATCAATAGGATCTTCATATTTGTTTCCTTTATAAAATAAGGCAAATAAAGGGCGTAGCCATAAGCTAATTGTTATTAAAATTGGGCGAGGTATTATTCTTAAAAGTAAATGAAACATTATTGTTTTGTAATACTGATTAATATTGGTAAAAGTGTTTTTCCATTTAAGATACAATTAAAATCAATACTTCCATTGCTTTTAAATGTAGGCTCTTCTATTTGCTTTTCAGGAAATAAATCTAATACTCTTTTTCTTAATGGTTGATTTTTATTTTTGTTAAATGTTTCGTTTATTGCTTTAAAATCTAATTGCTCTTTTGAAATTAAAATGGCTATTTCATCTTTAGTGCCAATTTTATCAACTTCTAAACTATAATCTCTCGGAAAAACACGCAAGCCTGTAATACCGCAATAGGCACTATGTTTTTTGGTGTATGGAAATAAAATATAGCTGCCACCGTCTGTTTCTTTTCCAAAAATATAAATGTAACATTCGGCAGAGTTAGTAAGTTTAATTTTAAATTTATCTCCAAAACTTAATTTTTTTGAGCTTTCAAATTCATTATTTTGCAAGTAATTTAAATTAATTGGTGTTTTAGTTTTCTTTAAAACTAATTCTATTTTACAACTAAGTGTATTTTGTTCTTTTTCAGAAGGGATAGGATTAATACCATATGCTTCATTTGTGAAATAAACCATATCTTTATAGCTAACCCATGCCCGGCCGTTTATTCCCCATTTTGCACCCCAACTATTTTGAATTAAAAAAGCACCATCTTGTTCAAAGTAATTATCGTCGTAACCAATAATGCACATGCAATGTCCCCCAAATCCATTACGTGAGTAATCGTAATTATTAGGCTGCCAAAATTCATGCCCTTCCATTTGCTGCATAAATGAGCCGCCAACTGCCATGCCTATAATTACAGGTGCATTTTTGGCTAAATTTTGTCGTATAGCATTAACATCAATTGTATAATCATTTCCATTTAAAGTAAGGCGTGTTGCCCCTTTCATCCGAAATTGTTGAGCCTCATTAATTAATTGATTATTGGGTTGCTTTTCACACGATTTGTCATTGTATGGAAAATCGTTATAAGGCACTGCCCCGGTTTCTGAAAGTAATTTTACGGCATTTGTAATATATGCTCCTTGACAACCGCTTGCACCAATTTGGTTATAAGTAAAAGCTGGGCTAAATACCGTTTTGTTATCAGTAGCATTGTTTTTAGTAGCTTCAAGTATTGTTCGAGCGCAATATGTACTTCCCCAACCCACGCAGGAACCCTGTTCACCTTGGTCGCC
Source organism: Bacteroidota bacterium (assembly GCA_018267655.1). Taxonomy (GTDB): domain Bacteria; phylum Bacteroidota; class Bacteroidia; order B-17B0; family Aurantibacillaceae; genus Aurantibacillus. The sequence goes on along the minus strand of JAFDYB010000002.1, from coordinate 17,030 downwards.
AGCAATTGGAGCAAAATTTTCTAAACTTACTTTATCGGGTAGCGGTTCTCCATTATCGAGTGTAGCAAACACTTCGTTTTTATCATAAACAGTTTTATCAAGCGTTGCACCGGTAGCGTAGGCACTTTTTTTTCTTGAATTTTGATGATGGGCATCGGAGCAGCCTTTATTAAAAAAATAATACCCACCTCCAAAAAGTAACACTAAGATTAAAAGTTTGGGGTAGCGAAACAGTAAAGGTAATAAAAGGTTAATAAGTCCACCACCGGGAAATCCGGAACCACCACCTCCAAAGTTTCCTCTATCTGTATCTTGACTACCCGAATAACCTTCATTCGAGTCATCATCTTCACTCATTCTTATAGGCATAAGCAAAAATAAGTATTTATTTTCATTCATAAAATTAGCTATAAATTATAGCTATACCTTGCAATATAACGTAGTAAATTTGTTTTGTGAATGCGTGTAAGTTTAAAACAGCATATAACCCACGCAATTAATAATAAACGTATGAATATAAAAGTAAAAAAAACATTTTTTTGCCAAAGCTGCGGCACTCAATTTGATAAATGGCTGGGGCGCTGCAATAATTGTAATGAATGGAATACAATTACAGAAGAGATTATTGCAAAAGAAAATAAAAACGACCGCTTAAAAATTTTTTCTAAAAACTCATCTGAAAAAAATTCTAAAAGTAATTCTCCTGTTCTATTGCAAGATGTGGGCTTGCAAGAATATCCCCGGCTTTCTGTTCCCGGTAAAGAATTGGCAAGGGTTTTAGGAGGAGGCATTGTTCCCGGCAGTATTACCTTATTTGGCGGCGAGCCAGGTATTGGCAAATCAACGCTTATGCTGCAATTGGCATTACGACTTAAAAACTTAAAAGTGCTTTATGTAAGCGGCGAAGAAAGTGAACAGCAAATAAAAATGCGTGCTGAACGTATAGGTTTTAATACCCAAAGTTGTTTTATTTTACAAGAAACCAATACCCAAAATATTTTTCAGCAAATAGTTGCCATTGAGCCGCAATTGGTAATCATTGATTCTATTCAAACACTGCATACTTCTTATATTGATTCTAGTCCTGGCAGCGTAAGTCAAGTTCGGGAATGTGCTGCTGAATTTTTACGTTTTGCAAAAGAAAGTGCAACGCCGGTATTTATGATTGGGCATATAACTAAAGATGGTACTATAGCCGGGCCAAAAATATTAGAACACATGGTTGATACAGTGCTTCAATTTGAAGGCGATCGAAATCACGTTTACCGTTTGCTCAGAGCCACAAAAAACCGCTTTGGAAATACAAATGAAATGGGTATTTATGAAATGCATGGTGATGGTTTGCGTGAGGTAAGTAATCCATCTGAAATTCTTATTACAAACCGTCAATTGCCCACAAGTGGCGTTGCTATATCGGCAACATTAGAAGGAAACAGGCCTTTGTTAATTGAAACACAGGCTTTAGTGAGCACTGCAGCTTATGGCACGCCACAGCGCAGTAGTACAGGATTTGATTTAAGGCGATTATCTATGTTGCTTGCTGTATTAGAAAAACGTTGTGGCTTTAGATTAGGGATAAAAGATGTATTTATTAATATTGCAGGAGGCTTGAGAGTTGAAGACCCTGGAATTGACCTTGCTTTAGTATGCGCTATTTTAAGTAGTAACGAAGATTTACCTATTGCGCAAACAACATGTTTTGCAGCTGAGGTTGGCTTAACAGGTGAAATAAGACCGGTGAGCAGAATAGAGCAACGCATAAGCGAAGCTGAAAAGTTAGGGTTTAAATCAATTATAATTAGTGAATTTAATTTGAAAGGAATAAATACTACTTCTTACAAAATAAACATACAGCCGGCTTCAAAAATTGAGGAAGTTTTTAATTTTATTTTTCGAGTTACTACGCAATCTTAGTTTATAAAAAAAACACCAAATATCTTTTATAAAACTATTTGTTTTTAATTAATCTTAATGCTTCTTTTTTGCTCAATGCAGAAAGATTTGTTTGATTTACAAACGAAAGAACCCAATTAGGGTTTGTTTTGCTGTATTCTCGCAAAGCCCAGCCGATTGCCTTTCTGATAAAAAATTCTTTTGATGTTGCAAGCGCTAATATAGTTGTTTTTAATATTTCAGCATCTGTTTCTTTTTTATATTTTATTTGAAAAATAATTGCTGAACGCTGTAACCACATGTTGTTTGACGTTAACCATTTGGTGATAAATTTAAGTTTTTGTTCCGGGTATTTTTTAAAATATACCCCCATTAATTTAATCGCTATAAAATCAACGGTATCCCACCAAGATTTATGCATTACCATATATTCAAACAATTTTATACTGTTAACATCAACGTGTTTTTGAAGTTTAAATGCTAATTCTTGTGCAAAATATTGAAATTCTCGTTGTTCTTTTTTGCTCCAAAAATGAGTGATTATTTTTGATAATTCTTTTTCTGTTGGTAAATTTTCTTTTGATAAAAATACTTTTTGAATGAATCTTCGCTGCTCTGTTTTAATTCCAAAAAACACAAAGTTGTTTTTCATGTAATTGGCTTGTCCTAGAGCAATTTTTTGATTTTTATGTAATAAAAATGCAGTCTCTAATTCAGTAACATATTCTGTTGTATTTTTATTCATCATTTAAATAGATGGAAATTTATTTTAAAATCACGTTCGAAAATTTATTTTTATTTGCTAGTTGTCCGCACGCAGCATCAATATCTTTTCCTCTACTTCTTCTTATATTGCAAATAATGCCGCTGCTGTCTAATTTTTGTTTAAAAGCCCTTAAACGTTCCGGACTTGTTTGTTTAAATTCGCCGCCATCAATAGGGTTATATTCAATAATATTTACTTTGCTTTTAACCCTTTTGCAATATGCAATAAGCTCATCGGCATCTTTAATACTATCATTAAAATCTTTAAAAACAATGTACTCAAAAGTAGCGCGGGTACCGGTTTTAGTATAAAAATAATTTAAGGCATCGGCCAAACTATTTAACGAATTAGTTTCGTTAATGGGCATTATTTTATTTCTTTTTTCGTCATTAGCTGCGTGCAATGAGAGTGCTAAATTCACTTTTACTGAATCATCGCCCAATTTAATTATCATTTTTGCAACGCCTGCTGTACTAAGCGTAATACGTTTTGGCGACATGCCCAAACCTTTTGGCGATGTTATTTTATCAATTGAATTTAATACTTCTGCATAATTTAAAAGAGGTTCGCCCATTCCCATATACACAATGTTTGTTAATGATTTGTTGTAATGTTCATTAGCAGTATTTTTCACTAAAACAACTTGGTCAAAAATTTCATCAGCACTTAAATTGCGCATACGTTTTAATTTTCCTGTTGCACAAAATGAGCAAGTTAAACTACAACCCACTTGCGACGAGATACACGCCGTCATTCTTGTGCCGTTTGGTATTAAAACACTCTCTACAACATAAGCATCATGCAATTTCATGGCGCATTTAATAGTGCCATCGCTGCTGACTTGGCTTTCAGAAATTTCTACAGCATTTATAATGTAATTCTCTTCTAAATAATTTCGCAGTTCTTTTGATAAGTTTGTCATTTCTGAAAATGAAATTGCTCGTTTTGCCCATAACCAATCAAACACCTGCTTTGCTCTATATGCCTGTTGATTTTGCTTAGCAAACAGTGCCTCAAGTTCGGTAAGTGAAAGCGCACGTATATCTACTTTTGTCATATTATTTGTAAAGATAGCTAATGTTACAGATATTGCGTTTGATATTATTGTTTAATTTTGGCTGTGCGATATTTGAGTGCAAAACATATTTTTAATGGGACTGATTTTTTACCGGAAAATTCTGTTATTGCATTAAGTAATAAAAATGAAATTTCCGATATTCTTTCGATAAGTGCGCTTGACGAAACTTTAGTTGAATATTTTGAAGGAATTTTATGCCCTGGTTTTATTAATGCTCACTGCCATTTAGAACTTAGTCATTTAAAAAACAAAATTACACAACATACCGGGCTTCCAAAATTTGCAATGCAAGTTGTAAAAAATAGAACGCATTTTAATAAAGAAGTAATTGAACAAGCTGCCTTTGAGGAAGATTGTAATATGTATAAAAATGGTATTGTTGCAGTTGGTGATATTTGCAATACAGCAACTACTATTTCAGTAAAACAGCAAAGCCCTATTTACTACCACAGTTTTATTGAGTTAATGGGCCTAGACCCTAATAATTCCGATAAAATTATTACTCAGGGAATTGAATTGTCAACGCAATTCTCAAATGACAAATTACCAAACTCGTTTGCACCACATGCGCCATATAGCACATCTATAAAGTTAATTAGGCAACTTATTAAGCTTAATGCTAATGCTGAGCTTTCTACTAGTATTCATCATCACGAAAGCTTAGAAGAAATCTTATTTTTAAACAAGCAAAAAAGTGATTTCGATATTTTGTACTCATCTTTAGGCTTAACCATTGATTATTTTAAAGGCTTATCGCAAACAGACTATTTATCTTCATTAAAAACAGATTTTCCATTAATTACAGTTCATAATACATTTTCAAATAAAGAAGCTGTAGATGCAATTATAAATGAAAATTTGTTTTTTTGCTTTTGCCCATCTGCAAATTTGTACATAGAATCAACCTTGCCGCAATTTAATGATTTTTTAAACTATCACAATAATTGTTGCATAGGCACAGATAGTTTAGCAAGTAACGATAGTTTAAACATCGTTAAAGAAGCTACTATTATTCTGAAAAATAGTTTTAATACTTTTTCTATTGAAAATATTTTAAAAATGATTTGCAATAATGGAGCTAAGGCGTTGGGCATTGATTCAAAGTACGGAAGTTTAAGTATTGGAACACAACCCGGTATTAATTTAATTGAACTAAAAAACAATAGTATTGAATTTAAACAAAAAGTAGTTTAAACTAAAAATAAACATTGCGTGATAGGTAGTGTTTTACTCGCATTTATTAATATTCAAGTCTTTATTTTTTTTTGATATGAGGGTTGTGTTATTTATAAAATAACCATTTGCCAATTTCGCGCCAATTTGTTTTTTTACCATACATTAAAATACCGGTTCGGTATATTTTTGCAGCCAGCCAAACCATTATAATAAATGAAGCAAAAAGTAATAATAGTGATGTTATTATTTCCCATACAGGCACCCCGTTTGCTATGCGACTCATCATAACTATTGGTGAAGTAAATGGAATTAGTGAGCCCCAAAAAACAATTGAAGAGTCGGGGTCGAGTATTGTTTTAGAGGCAATAAAATAACCCAACATTAATGGAATCATAACGGGAGTAATAAATTGCTGGGAGTCGGATTCTGTATCAACAGCACTACCAATTGCTGCCATAATAGAGCTGTAAAACAAATAACCGCCAATAAAATATAAAACAAAGCAAACAAATACTTCAATGAAATTTATTTTTTTTATTTTAGATAAAACCTCAAAAAATTCAACTTGATCGTCAAATTTTTCAAGACTATTAAAATTAGTATTTGAGCCATTTTTCTTTACCATTTCTTGCTGTTCTTTAAACTTATCAAGTTGCGTATAAGCATCTTTTAAAAAAACGCCGGATAAAATACTTGACAGTAAAAATGTAATTATGCCCATTGCAACAAATTGTATTAAGCCTAATACAGCCACGCCAAAAATTTTACCAATCATAAGTTCAAAAGGTTTTACGCTCGACACTATAACCTCTACAATTCTATTTGTTTTTTCTTCCATCACGCTCCTAAATACCATCATGCCGTACATTAAAATAAAAATAAACATTAAAGCGCCTGTAATAAAACCAAAAAAGCCAAAAGCACTTTGTTCTTCGGTATTTCCTTTGTCGTTTACTTTTTCTAAAATAATTTTAATGCTTTGTCTTGAGTTTGAAATAATATTAGGATCGATGTTGTTTGCTTTTAATTTATTTTCATAAATTATTTTTTCCATTTGGTCTTTTATAAACGTTTGAAATGCAAAGCCCGGAGATTTTTTATAAAATAATTTTGTGGCTCCTGCACCGCCTTCAATAATTGTTGGTGAAACCCATAGCACGCAAGTGTAGTTTTTTTTGTAAAACTCGTTTACTGCTTGTTCTAATTTTGCTGAAGTAAATGTGAGTTTAATATACTCATTACCTTTTAGTTTATCTTCAAATAATTTTGAATCGTCAACAACTAAAACAGATTGTTCAGTTTTTTCTGATTGCGACATTTTAATTATAAATGCTAAAAACCCCGTAATTAATAAAGGGGCTAATATGGTCATTATAATAAAAGTTTTATTGGTGAGTTTACTTTTTATTTCTCTCCCCATTATTAATCCTATTTTACTCATTGCAATAATCTTTTTTAATTTTTATTCGGTAAAAGCGTTGTTTATTTGCGTAGTATTATTTATTGGCTTCACATTACTTATGAAAATATCATTCATATTAGGTATAATTTCGTTAAAAGAAACTATTTCGCAAGTTGGCAAAATCAATTGTAGTACCTGATTTGACGTTATATTTTTGGCAAGCTTTATTGTAAAATAATGTGTATCATCTTCAGTAATTTTCTCAAGCACTTCGCCCCCCGTCCAAAGGGCATTTGCAAACCCCATTACATTGCCCTTAAAAGCAATTTTGTAGGTATTTGTGCGGTGTTGTTTTTTTATTTCATTTACACTGCCATCTAATATTTTTTCTGATTTATTTATAAGTGCAATATTATTACAGAGTTCTTCTACGCTTCCCATATTATGAGTCGAAAAAATGATAGTAGAACCTTTTTTTTGTAATTCAATAATTTCATTTTTAATTAATTGTGCGTTAATTGGGTCAAACCCACTAAATGGTTCATCAAGAATGATTAATTCAGGTTCATGCAAAACAGTAACAATAAATTGTACTTTTTGTTGCATGCCTTTACTTAACTCTTCAATTTTCTTTTTCCACCAGCCGCCCATTTCAAATTTCTCAAACCAGTAGAGCAATTTTTTTTTAGCATCATTTTTTTTTAATCCTTTTAACTGCGCTAAATAAAGAGCTTGTTCGCCTACAGTCATTTTTTTATATAAGCCTCTTTCTTCGGGCAAGTAGCCAATTTTTTCGATATGTTTTTGCGAAAGTTTTTCGTTTTTAAAAAATATTTCGCCGGTATCTGGTCCTGTTATTTGGTTAATAATTCGGATAAGTGATGTTTTTCCGGCACCATTAGGGCCTAATAATCCAAAAATTGATTTTTCGGGAATGCTTAATGAAACGTTGTTAAGTGCAATATGTTGGCTGTATTTTTTTGATACATTATTAATTTGAAGGATATTCATTTAAATTAATTTAAAGGTTATTGAGGCTTATAGTATTTTTTAGCTTCGGGCATAAATGCTTCTAAATCTTTTATTCTTGTTTCATCGCTGGGGTGAGTACTTAAAAACTCAGGAGGTTTTTTTCCACCACTTTGACTCATGCGCTGCCAAAAAGGAATGGCAACTTCTGGATTGTAGCCTGCCATTGCAGCAAAAATTAAACCCATTTTGTCAGCTTCGCTTTCATTTGATCTACTAAATTTTAGTGCCCCTAAACCAGATGTTACACCGTAAGCTTGATTAAATAATTGTTGCACAACAGCAGGTTTTTGAGATAAAGCTACTGATAAAGCTGCCCCGCCAAATTGTTCAAGTAAACCCGTGCTCATACGCTGGCTGCCATGTCGTGCAACAGCATGTGCAATTTCATGCCCCATTACAATTGATAAACTTGGCTCATCTTTTGTAATTGGCAGCAGGCCGGTATAAACTACAACTTTACCGCCGGGCATGCACCAGGCGTTTACGGTTGCTTCGTCAATTACATTAAACTCCCATTTAAAACCGTTAAGGTCGCTCGAGGCTCCTTTTGAAGCAAAAAATGATTCAACTGATTTTTGTATGCGTGTGCCAATTCTACGAACCATTTGCACGCGATCATCAGAGTCAGGCAACGGAGGCGTTTGCTTTAAAACTTGGTCGTACTGGCTAAAACTCATGCTCATCATTTCGCTTTCAGGAACAATGTCAAACGCATATTTTCCGGTAACAACGTTTTTATGGCAAGAGCTTATTAAAATAATTGATGCAAAGAGAAAAATATTTTTTTTCATTTTTACTGTATAGGTTTTGTAATTAGTTTTCGATTTTAGCACTTAATTTATTTTCGAGCAATGCTTCACAAATAGGCCTTAGGGAGTTAAATGAGCCGCTTTTAATGGCGCATTTTCCTTTAAAATGAACAATGTGTGCGCATTGGTCAGCTTGTTCAACTTCGTGTTTGCAATATTTAATCAAACAATTAATTACATGATCAAATGTATTTACATCATCGTTATAAAGTACTAAAGTTTTTATGGCACCTTCTTTAACAACGGTAACCTCTTCCTCTAATAATTCAGTTGAATTAACTAACATTATGTATAAATTTTAGGCTACAAATATACAAAATTAAGCCTATTTAAAATTCATAAATAAGTCGCCTAAATTAAGGCATTAAAAGTGCTGTGTTAACAAATTAAATTTATTGAAGAAAATTAAAAAAAGAATACGGCTTACTTTTATAAAATAATGCGTGTAAAATTTTATAGTTTATTGATGTTTTTTTGGGTTTGCAATTCTCTTTTTGCACAATCGCCTGAATTTTTAAATTCAGAAAATAAGTGGGTAGATTCGGTATTTAACTCATTAACTCCAAAAGAAAAAATTGCCCAATTATTTATGGTTGCTGCATACAGCAATAAAGATATTAAACATGTTAAAGAAATTAAAAACCTAATTGAGAATTTTAAAATAGGTGGCTTAATCTGGATGCAAGGTGGGCCTGCAAAACAAGCTAAACTAGCTAATTACTATCAAAAAATAACTAAAACTCCATTACTATATAGTATTGATGGCGAGTGGGGTTTAGCGATGCGCCTTGATAGCACGCCTCGGTATCCTAAACAAATGACTTTAGGAGCCATTCAAAACGACAGTTTAATTTATTTAATGGGAAAGCAAATTGCACAAGAGTGCAAAAGAGCAGGAATTCATGTAAATTTTGCACCTGATATTGATATTAATAATAATTCTTTAAATCCTGTAATAGGGATGAGAAGTTTTGGAGAAGATAAATTAAAAGTTGCACAAAAAGGATATATGTACATGAGGGGGCTGCAAGATGAACATGTGATGGCTAATGGCAAACATTTTCCGGGACATGGCGATACCGATAGCGATTCGCATAAAACCTTACCTCAAATCAATCACTCTGTGCAACGTTTAGATAGTTTAGAGTTATATCCTTTTAAACAATTAATTGAAAAGGGTTTGGCAAGCATTATGGTTGCTCATTTAAATATACCTGCACTTGATACAACTGCAAATTTGCCTTCTACCTTATCGCCTAAAATTGTAAACGATTTGCTTAAAATAAAATTAAATTTTAAGGGCTTAATTTTTACAGATGCTTTAAATATGAAAGGCGTTGCTAAATATTTTGAACCCGGTATAGCAGACGTAAAGGCTCTTTTAGCAGGCAACGACGTATTGTTGTTTAGTGGTAATGTTGAGAAAGCAATTAACGAAATTTTAAAAGCAATTGATGAAAAAAAAATTACGCAGTTAGAAATTGACGAGCGATGTAAAAAAATAATTAAAGCAAAATACTGGTGCGGGTTAAATAAAAATACAGAAGTTGCATCAAGAAATATTGCAAAAGAACTTAATACGCAAACCAGTTACGAACTCAACGAAAAATTAGCATCTGCCGCAATTACTGTATTAAAAAACAATGAAAATTTTTTACCGCTAAAAAACACAAAATCATTAAAAATTACCGAAATCTCTTTTGGAATTGAAGAAAAAAATACATTTTACAACACGCTTGCAACTAATTTAAATGTACAACACATAGGTTTAAAACATGACGCTAAAGATAAAGAGATTGAAACTCTTTTTAAAATTGTAAACACATGTGATTTAGCAATTATACAGGTAAATAAAACAACCTTAAAGGCAGATAATTTTTATGGCATAGGAGAGCAAACACTAAAACTAATTGACTCAATTGCAACATTAAAGCCTACTGTGTTAAGTGTTTTTTCAAACCCTTACTTACTTAACCATATTACATCAATTAGTAAAGTAAAAGCTCTAATATTAGGTTACGAGTATATGCCAAGCTTGCTAAGGGCAAGCGCTAATGTTATTTTAGGTCTTAATAATGCTGATGGAAAACTACCTGTTTCTACTATTAATTTTAAACTTAATAGTGGTTTTAATATTAACGCTTTAATGCCACAAGTAGTAGTTAAGCAAAAAATGCAATTCGACAGTATTAAATTTAGGTTAATTGATAGTATTGCTATTGCTGGTATAACCGAAAAAGTTTACCCCGGTTGTCAAATAGTGGCTTTAAAAGATGGCGATTTAATTTATCGTAAAAGTTTTGGACGATATACTTATGACGCACTGTCAAATGAAATAAATAATCAAAGCATGTATGATTTAGCTTCTCTTACTAAAATTTTATCGAGTGCATTGGCTTTAATGAAATTACAAAACGATAAAAAGTTTGATTATAAAAAAACTTTAGGATTTTATTTGCCGCAATTAAAAGGAAGCAACAAAGATAGCCTTGTAATAGAAGACGTTTTAACTCATCAGGCGGGTTTGCAGCCTTGGCTTGCTTTTTATTTAAATACAATAACAAAAAAAGGAACATATAAACCAGGCTATTACTCCGCAACGGCAACAGGTGAATATACAGTACAGGTAGCAAAAAATTTATTTACAGCGTCTCGAATTCGCGATAGTATTTATAAAAAAATAATTGATTCAAAAATAGAAAAAACGGGTAAATATGTTTACAGCGATTTAGGCTATTATTTTATGCAGGAAATAATCGAAAAATTAAGCGGCAAAAAACAAAACGAATTACTTGCTGATTTGTATCGAAAGTTGGGTATATCATTAACGTATTTACCGCTTAAGTTTTTTTCTGAAGAACAAATAGTTCCTACTGAAAACGATAAAAAATTTAGAAAACAAATTATACAAGGCTTTGTACACGACCCCGGTGCAGCTATGTTGGGTGGTGTAGCCGGGCACGCCGGCTTGTTTGGCAATGCATACGAGGTAGCTAAATTAATGCAATTGTATTTAAATAATGGCATGTATAATAACGAACAGGTGATTGACAGCAATATTGTAAAAGATTTTGTAAAATGCCATTATTGTAAGGAAAACAGACGTGGACTTTGTTTTGATAAACCAGAAACTGATGATAAAAAAATGAGCCCCGTTACAAGTGAATGTAGTTTTGAAAGCTTTGGACATAGCGGATTTACAGGCACATTTGCTTGGGCAGACCCAAAAAATAATTTAGTATTTGTTTTTTTAAGTAATCGTGTTTATCCTGATGCTGAGCCTAATAAATTATCAAAATCAGGTATTAGATCTAAAATTCATAAAGCTTTTTACGATGCGTGTAAATAAATATTTTTAGATTAATTTGTAATAATTCAATTTAATGAAACTGCTAATTTTATCACAATATTTTCCGCCCGAAGTTGGAGCACCTCAAAATCGACTTTTTGAATTAGCTGTTAAACTTAATGAACTTGGAGTAGATGTTTCTGTTTTAACAGCAATGCCTAACTACCCGCAAATGGAAATTTACGAGGGGTATAAAAATAAAAAATATCTGTTCGAAAAAATTTCAAATATAAAAGTGCATCGCACTAAAATATTTGTTTCAAAAAATAAATCAATTATTAGCCGTCTACGAAATTATTTTTCATTTGTTGTTTCAAGTGCTTTTATTGGCAAAAAACTCAATGAAAATTTCGATTTTTTATTGTGCGAGTCTCCACCATTGTTTTTAGGGTACAGTGCTATGTATTTAGCAAAAAAAAGAAAAGCAAAGTTAATATTTAATGTAAGCGATTTGTGGCCCGAAAGTGCTGAAAAATTAGGCGTTGTAAAAAACAAATTACTATTAAAATTAGCATATAATCTCGAAAAAAAATTATACCACAAATCAATATTAGTAACGGGGCAAACGCAGGGAATTTGTAAAAGTATAGAGCAGCGTTTCCCAAACATTAAAACGTATTGGTTACCTAATGGAGTGGACTTAGATTACTACAATCCAAACGAAATAAATAAAGGAAATTGGCGAGAAAAAAATAATTTTTCTGAAACCGACTTTATTTTTTTATACGCAGGTATCATAGGTATAGCGCAAGGTTTAGAGATAATATTAAATGCAGCAAAATTATTATCAAACTCAAAAAACATAAAATTTGTATTATTAGGAAGCGGCCCGGAAAAAGAACGTTTAATTAATATTTCAAAGAGCGATAAAATTAGTAATGTATTTTTTTTAGATGCGGTTTCTAAGCAACAAATGCCGGGCATATTAAAATCAATTGATGCTGCCATAATTCCTTTACGAAAATTAGATTTATTTTTAGGCGCTATACCATCAAAAATCTTTGAAACACTGTCAATGCAAGTTCCTGTAATCTTAGGTGTTGATGGTGAGGCGCGAGATTTATTTATCAACCAAGGAAAATGCGGTTTGTTTTTTGAACCTGAAAACGTAGGTGAATTAGCTAAGGCTATAAACAAGTTAATTGAAAGCCCCCAACTTAAAATTGAATTAGGAAAAAGAGGCAGGGAGTTTGTCAATATTAATTTTAACAGAATAATAATTGCTCAAAAGCTATACATTCAACTTAACAATATTTTACTAAATAAATCTCTTTAAAATAGAGAGTCTTCAAATAATTTAAATATAACTTGTGCTTGTAAACAGATGTTTTTATCTTTACAGTATTATGCCGTCATTTGATATTGCCTCTAAAATTGATGCTCAACTAATGGACAATTCATTAAACGTTGCCCGTAAAGAAATACTTAATCGCTGGGACTTTAAAGATTCTAAGAGCACAATTGATTTTAATAAAAAAGAATTGAATATCGCTATTTCAACAGAAAATGATATGCGCTTAACTGCCATAATTGACGCAATTCATTCGCGCATGATAAAACAAGGGCTCGATCCTCGTGGGCTCGACGAAAGTAAAAATCACTATCCAAGCGGCACCATGATAAAAAAAGAAATTAAAGTGCGTCAAGGCATTGACAAAGAGACTTCAAAAAAAATTTTAAAAGACATTAAGGATAGTAAATTAAAAGTTACAGCCCAAATAATGGATGATATAATACGGGTTAGCAGCAAAAGTATAAACGATTTACAAGCTACTATTGCAATATGCAGGAAAGGTAATTACGAAATCCCTTTGCAATTTATTAATATGAAATAACAGGTTAAAATACGTAAATACAAATGAAAATATATCGTTTTATTTCTAGCCTGCATTAAAAAAATTGAATAAAAATAAGTCAAATGATTATAAGAAGTAAAGCTCCCTTAAGAATTGGATTGGCAGGCGGAGGAACAGATGTTTCGCCTTATGCAGATTTGTATGGAGGAGCAATTTTAAACACTACAATTGATTTATATGCCTATGCAAGTTTAGAACCATTACAAAATAATAAAATCGAATTTTGTATTGAAGGTAGTGATAAGTGCATTGCGTTTGACTCTAAAAAAGAATTACCAATAATTGAAAATTTTGAATTATTTATTGGTGTTTATAATCGTTTGGTAAAACAATTTAATTTACCTGAATTGTCATTTCGCCTTAGCTCTTATATTGAAGCGCCGCAAGGTTCAGGTTTGGGAACATCATCTACAATTGTTGTGTCGCTCATTGGTACTTTTGTAGAGTGGCTCAAACTACCCTTAGGAAAATACGATATAGCTCATTTGGCTTATGAAATAGAACGCATTGATTTGGGCATGAGTGGTGGCCGGCAAGACCAATACGCTGCTACATTTGGAGGCATTAACTTTATGGAATTTTTTGCTAATGATAAAGTTATTGTTAATCCATTGCAGTTAAAAAATGAAATACTTTATGAATTAGAGTTTAATTTGTTATTATATTTTACGGATACCCAGCGCTTATCGGCTACAATAATTAATGAGCAAGTAAAAAATGTAAAAGAAAATAATGAAAAATCACTCGAGGCAACTCATCAATTAAAAAATCAGGCACAACAAATGAAAGATGCTTTGCTCCGAGGCGATTTACATAAAATAGGAGAAATTTTACACTTTGGCTGGACAAATAAAAAACAAATTGCTCACTCTATTAGCAACGAATTAATTGATAAAGTGTATATTACTGCGCTTAACAATGGTGCCACTGGCGGTAAAATTTCAGGTGCCGGCGGCGGAGGTTTTATGTTTTTTTATTGCCCTCGTGTAACTAAAATTAAAGTAGCTAAAGCAATTGAAAATTTAGGAGGAAAAATCCAATCATTTAAATTTACAAAAGAAGGTTTAACAACTTGGACGAGTTTGTAGTAGTTTGAATACGTCATTAGTAAGCCATTGTACCAAGTATGTATTAGGGTTTCTAACATTAAACAAAAAAGCCACCTTTCGGTGGCTTTTTAATCTATATGCTTTTATATTATTGTTTAATCAATTTTCCATTCTTAATTATTTGCTTACTATCTGTAGAAATAACATTGTAGCTATAAACTCCAGGTGCAAAATCTTTTAAGCTAATTGTAGTGTTGCCTAACTTTAACGAATGATTTAATATCATTTTGCCACTTGCATCAAACAATTGTATATGCATATTTTCACTTGCATTTTGTAACACAACTGTAAATACATCATTTACTGGATTAGGGAACAAAGTAACCGCATTTTCATTGGTGCTATTTTGTGCAATACCTGTGCAATTTACTACTAACATTGTTGCTGTACCAACTGACTTACAACCGTTAGCACTAACTGCTGCTACAGTATAAACAGTTGTTACAGTAGGATTAACAATTGTAACTTGGAAATTACTTGAGTTTACAGGTGCATACCATGAGTAAGTAGAAGCACCTAATGCAGCTATTGAGAATGAAGTAGCTCCTATATTACCTTGACAAATACTGTGCGAAGTAATTGTAGTAATTGTAGGTGAAGGACTAACTGATATTGAACTCACTGCCTGACCTGTACAAGTACCACTTGCTCCGAATACAGTATATGATGAATTACTTGTTGGGCTAATTGCAATTACAGAACTTGTTAAGCCGCCCGGAGTCCAAGTGTAATTACTTGCGCCACTTGCCGATATTGTTGCAGAATACCCCGCACATAAACTTGGGCTACTTGAGGTAACTGTTAACGTTAATGGAGGTAAAATAGTTATTGCTATGCTTTGTGTTGCACTACATCCCGAACCATTTGAAGCAGTAGCAGTATAAACCGTATTTACAGTTGGGCTTACAACTATACTTTGTGTAGCACTTACACCTGTACTCCATGAGTAAGAAGATGCTGCTCCTGTAATTGATAAAGTAGAAGAACCACCAATACAGAATGAACTTGTACTTGCTGTTAAACTTATTGTAGGTGTAACGCAAGGCGCAATAAACTGAACGCTATCTACGCCTATATCCGTAACGCCCCAATCACTTGTTGCTTGGAATCTTACAACGCAGGTTGGAGAACTAACACCTGACAATAAAAGAGTTTTCTTATTCCAAGCTGAGCTAATTGTATAACCTGCTTTTTTAGTAAAAGTTGAGCCCCCATTTGTTGATAAAAACACTTCTAACGAGTCTGTGCCACTAGTGTTAATATGATAGAACGACATAGTGTAAGTGGCAGACGAGTTTAAGTTAATATACAAATCTAAAGCACCTTGCATGCCAGAACTTGCTTCATAACTATTAAAATCAGCTGAACCAACCCCTATTGGCGTAACGGTTCCATAAGATCCTATCCATAAGGCAGTAGCACCATCATCTTGTCTTCTCCATGAATTATTGCCGGTTGTAGGAGTACTTGACCAACAAGCTGCTACCGGCACATTGTGATTATCGCAACGGTTTTGCCATGTATTATCAAATGTTTCAAGAAAAGGTGTAGTAGTGTATATAGGAGCGGCTAATACTGCTACTTGCGATGGTGAAACAGAAACGCTTCCACTTGCTGCAGTACATGTAACCACAACGTTATACCAAGTAGTTGCTGTTGCCGTTGGTATTACATAATAGTTTTGAGTTGCACCTGATATTGCTGAAAATGGTCCAACTGATGAGGTTGAAGATGCCCATTGATAAGTAAGGCCTGCAACTGTGTAGGTATTAGCTAAATTTAATGTAACACTACTACCAGGACAAGCTGGACTGCTAGAGGCAATAATAGTGTTTGAAGCAGGAGCTCCAGTACAAGCTGGTAAAGCAATAACTGAAATATCATCAAACGATAAATACATAGGCGCAAAAGCCCCAATACACTTAATAGCTACATAGTAAATACCCGAAAGCGTTGGTGTAAATGTACCTCCTAAGCCAACATAAGCCGTATTTGTTACTACACCGGTTGTAGCAGTAATAGAGGTTAAGGCTGTAGCTGTTTGCGCAGCTCCGTACATAATTTCAAAATCACTCCAGCCTGTGCTGCCATCTGTTATGTAAAAAACATTAGCCGAATAAGTTTGACCTGCTGTTAAAGCAATACCATTTGAATAAAAGTAATCGCCTGAAGGGTTAGTACCATATCTAAATGATGCGTATTTACTACCCGTGTGAGGAATTTGATTCCATGAGCCGGTGGCAGACATGTATGTTAAACAGATAGTGCCGGTACTTGTAGTTGTCCAAGTACAATTAGGCAACATATTATTACTTGAAATACTTTCAAAGCCTTCTGCGTAAGGGATTGGGTTTGTTACAGTACCTACAGCGGTTATTTGAACCGGAGATGCTGTAGTGCTTGCAGGACCTGCTGTACAAGTTATTACACAATTGTACCAATTTGAACTTGGTGCTAATGGTGGTGTAGTGTATGATGATAAAGTTGCACCTGAAATAGCTGTGTATGGCCCTACAGATGAAGTAGCTGATGCCCATTGATAGGTTAAACCACCGGTTGT